>NZ_JBIVUY010000006.1:0-497134 GCF_044757425.1 Streptomyces sp. NPDC091281
GTTGATAGGCCGGATCTGGAAGCACGGTAACGTGTGGAGGTGACCGGTACTAATAGGCCGAGGGCTTGTCCTCAGTTGCTCGCGTCCACTGTGTTAGTTCTGAGGCAACGACCGTTGCCGGTTTGAGCTGAACAACAAGTAAAAAGTGTGCTTGTTCGCTCGAAACCATTAGGGTTTCGGTGGTTATAGCGTGAGGGAAACGCCCGGTTACATTTCGAACCCGGAAGCTAAGCCTTACAGCGCCGATGGTACTGCAGGGGGGACCCTGTGGGAGAGTAGGACGCCGCCGAACAATCTTTGGAAAGGACCCCTGGTCCCAGCGTTCAGCTGGGGACCAGGGGTCCTTTTTGTTTTTCCGTAGCGCGCCGGGTACTCGGCTGCGCGACAATGTTTTGCGGTACCTAAGACAGGAGTCACCCATGTCCACCAACTCTCCCGACGATCGACCGGAGCGCGACCAGCGGCGACGGGACAGTGGGGACCGTCGTCCGCAGGGCGACCGGGGCGGCTTCCGTCGTGACAACGACCGCGGCGGCTACGGCAGTCGCCGGGACGACAACCGTGGTGGCAGCGGGAGCGGCGGTGGCGGCGGCTACGGCCGACGCGACGACCGCCGGCCCGACGACCGGGGTGACCGCGGCGACCGTGGTGGCTTCCGCCGCGACGACAACCGTGGCGGCAGCGGAGACCGTCCCTCCTTCCGCCGTGATGACCGCCGTGACGACCGGCGTGGTGGCTTCGGCGACCGCGACCGTGATCGTGGTGGATACGGCGGTGGTCCTCGCCGTGACGACCGTCGCCCCGACGACCGGGGACCGCGTCCCTCCTTCCAGCGTGACGACCGCGGCCCCCGCCGCGACGACCGCGGGGACCGCCTCGCCTTCCGCCGCGACGACAACCGCGGTGGAGGCGGCGAGCGTCCCCCCTTCCGCCGCGACGACCGGCGCGATGACCGACGTGATGACCGGCGTGGTGGCTTCGGCGACCGCGACCGTGACCGTGATCGCGGTGGATACGGCGGCGGGCCCCGCCGTGACGACCGTCGCCCCGACGACCGGGGACCGCGTCCCTCCTTCCAGCGTGACGACCGCGGCCCCCGCCGCGACGACCGCGGGGACCGCCCCGCCTTCCGCCGCGACGACAACCGCGGCGGTGGCGGCGAGCGTCCCCCGTTCCGCCGCGACGACAACCGCGGTGGGGGCGGAGACCGTCCCCCCTTCCGCCGTGACGACCGGGGTGACCGCCCCGCGTTCCGCCGTGACGACCGCGGCGACCGTCCTCCCTTCCGCCGCGACGACCGGCGTGACGACCGCCGTGACGACCGTCGCTCCGACGACCGGGGCGATCGCGGCGGCTTCCGCCGTGATGACAACCGCGACAGCGGCCGGGGTGGAGAGCGCGGTGGCGACCGCGGCGGGTACCGCGGGCGCGATGACCGTGGCGGCTTCCGTGGGCGGGACGACCGTGGTGGGCGTCCCGGTGGCGGCGGCTTCCGGGGCCGTGACGACCGCGGCGGCCGTGACGACCGGCGCGGTGGCGGCGGGCGGTTCCGCGACGACCGGGACCGGGACCGCGATCGCGAGCCCATCAAGCGGCTGCCGATCCCCGAGGACGTCACCGGCGAGGAGATCGACAAGGACGTACGGCAGGAGCTCCTGAGCCTGCCCAAGACGCTCGCCGACGACGTCGCCCGCAACCTCGTGATGGTCGCGCGGCTCATCGACGAGGACCCCGAGGGCGCCTACGGGTACTCCCGGGTGGCGCTGCGGCTCGCGTCGCGCGTGGCCGCCGTACGGGAGGCCGCCGGATTCGCGGCGTACGCCAACCAGAAGTACAGCGAGGCGCTGGCCGAGTTCCGGGCCGCGCGGCGGATGACCGGTTCCGTGGACCTGTGGCCCGTCATGGCCGACTGCGAGCGCGGGCTCGGGCGTCCCGAGAAGGCGCTCGACATGGCCGGGGCGCCCGAGGTGCACAAGCTCGACAAGGCCGGTCAGGTCGAGATGCGGCTCGTCGCGGCCGGGGCCCGGCGCGACATGGACCAGCTCGACGCGGCCATCGTGACCCTCCAGAGCTCCGAGCTGGCCTCCAGCTCCGTCCAGCCCTGGACCGCGCGCCTGCGCTACGCCTACGCGGACGCGCTGCTCGCGGCCGGCCGCGACGGCGAAGCGCGGGAATGGTTCGCGAAGGCCGTCGAGGCCGACCGCGACAGCAGCACCGACGCCTCCGACCGGCTCGCCGAGCTGGACGGTGTCGAGTTCGTCGACGCCCTCGACGAGCACGACGCCACCGAGGACCGGACGGAGGCCCCGGCGGCTACCGCGGAGCCCGCCGCCGAGCAGGTCACCGAGCAGGCCGTCACCGACGACGAGGCCGACGACGACACAGAAGCCGAGGCGGAGGTCGAGACAGGGGTTGAGGCAGCGGTCGAGGCTGACGCCCAGGTCGACGACGAGGACGAGGCCGACAGCCAGGCCGACGCCGAGGACGGCGACCGGTCGAAGTGAGCTGAGGCAGTGAGCTGAAGTGACGTGAAGGAGGGCGGGTCCGGTGTCGCACCGGGCCCGCCCTCCTTACGTGTGACGCGCGTGTGCCCCGGTTCAGACGTCCAACGCGCGCAGCACCAGGCCCGACGCCGGTTTCGGGCCGAACGACGTCGACTTGCGGGGCATCGTGACGCCCTGGCGGGCCAGATCGCGGACGACCTCCTCGCGCACCGGGTGCATCAGGACCGCCGTACCGCCCTCCTGGCGGGCCTTCTCCACGGTGGCCGCCGTGTCGTGGATGTAGCCGATGCGGGCAGGGTCGTCCTCCGGGACGCGCCACACATGGGCGAGCAGAGCCGCGTGCAGGACCGTCGCGTCCAGGGTGCGCCAGGCCTCCGGGCGGTCGGCGGGCACCGTCCGCTCCAGCAGCGCCGGGTCCGGGCGGTCCAGCAGATGGAAGCCGTCGCCGTCGCCCGCCAGCAGGAAGGCGTTGCCCTCGGCCGCCGCCCCGGCCAGCGCGTCCAGCGCCTCCGGCAGCGGCACCGCAAGCCGCCGTACGCGGAACAGGCCCTCGACCGCCGCCAGTGCCCGCGCCACCGGAAGGTCGTGCAGAAGACGGTGGATGGCGCGCACGCGCAGCGGATAGCGGGCCGTGTCCACCAGCAGGACCAGCCCGCGGTCCCAGGGGCTGGGCGAGGCGTGTTCCGCGCGGAGACGCAGATACGTCGCCCAGCGGTGGTGCCCGTCGGCGATCAGGGCCTGGTGCCCGGCCAGATCGTGCTGCACGCGCGCGACCTCGTCCGGGTCCGTGACCGCCCACAGGCGGTGGCCGAAGCCGTCCTCCGTGGTCGTCGACAGCAGCGGAGCCCCCTCGGCGGCCCGTTCGACGACCTCGGCCGCCGT
This sequence comes from Streptomyces sp. NPDC091281, assembly GCF_044757425.1. Taxonomy (NCBI): domain Bacteria; kingdom Bacillati; phylum Actinomycetota; class Actinomycetes; order Kitasatosporales; family Streptomycetaceae; genus Streptomyces; species Streptomyces sp. NPDC091281. Next base: position 3,387 of record NZ_JBIVUY010000006.1, read on the forward strand.
GCCGTCGCCGCGGTACGTCAGCAGCAGGGGCTCCAGGTTGGCGTGCGTCGCGCGCATGAGGGCCGCCCGGTCGGCGACGACGTGCGGCATGACGTCCTCGTGGGGGAGCACCACCCCGGCCGACGGCTCCGACACGCGCAGCGTCCCGATGAGTCCGCGCTGGAGCATGCCGTCCGCGTGACGCTGCTCGTACACGTACAGCGCGGGCTCGGGGTCGGCCGCGAGGACGCCCTCGGCGAGCCAGCTCCGCAGGGTGTCCGCGGCTTGTTCGTTGCGCGCGGCCGGTGTGGTGGCCTGGGGCAGGATCAGCCGCACGATGTTGTGCGGGTCGGCGTCCTGGAGGTGGTGCAGGCCGTCGGGGCGGACCACGACGTCGTACGGCGGGGAGGTGACGGCGGCGATGCTGCCGACCCGGTCGGGGTCGTAGCGCAGGCCTCGGAACGGGGTGAGTTCCAGGCCTCGGGGCGCCGTTGCTTCCGAGTGACCTGCTGAGTTCATCCCGGCATCGTACGTGTGTCGGACGATGTCAGTGGCATACGGGATGATCGGGGGAAGGCCAGCGAACGAGGAGCGATGCGGAATGAGCCACGGCGTCAGGACGAGTCCCGGGGGCAGCGCGCGCGCCCTGAACGAGGCGTACGACACGGCGCTGCTCGACCTCGACGGGGTGGTGTACGCGGGCGGCAACGCCATCGCGCACGCCGTCGAATCGCTCGCCGCCGCCCGTGACGGGATGCGCCTCGCCTACGTCACCAACAACGCGCTGCGCACGCCCGACGCGGTCGCCGGACACCTCACCGAGCTGGGCATCCCCACCGGCGCCGAGGACGTCATCACCTCGGCGCAGGCCGTCGCCCGGCTGATCAGCGAGCAGGTGCCGTCCGGGTCCCGCGTCCTGGTGATCGGCGGGGAGGGGCTGCGGGTCGCGCTGCGCGAGCGCGGGCTCACGCCCGTGGAGTCGGCCGACGACGACCCCGTCGCCGTGGTGCAGGGGTACGGCGGCCCGGACCTGCCGTGGGGGCGGTTCGCCGAGGCGTCGTACGCGATCGCGCGCGGTGTGCCCTGGTTCGCCTCCAACACGGACCTGACCATTCCGAGCGGCCGGGGCATCGCGCCCGGCAACGGCGCGGCGGTGCAGGTCGTCCGGATCGCGACCGGCGCCGAACCGCAGGTCGCGGGCAAGCCGCTGCCGCCGATGCACAAGGAGACGATCCTGCGGACCGGCGCCGAACGGCCGCTGGTCGTCGGGGACCGCCTCGACACCGACATCGAGGGCGCGTTCAACGGCGAGGTGGACTCCCTGCTCGTGCTCACCGGCGTCACCGACGGACCGCAGCTCCTCGCCGCTCCGCCGCGGCACCGGCCCACGTACGTCGACCGCGATCTGCGCGGACTGCTCACCGGGCAGCCCGAGGTGGTGGCCGACGGCGACGGCTTCCGGTGCGGCGGCTGGACCGCGCGCGCGGACGCCGAACGCCTCCACCTCGACGGTGAAGGAGAGAGCGGCGAAGGAGAGCGCGGCGGCGGCGGGGACGCGCTCGACGGGCTGCGCGCGCTGTGCGCGGCGGCCTGGACGGCGGCGGGCGACGGCTCCTGCACGCTCGACGGGGGGAAGGCGCTGGCCCGGCTGGGCCTGTGAGCCCCACCGACCCCGCCCCGCCGCCCCACCGACCAGGAAACGGCTGATTGACGAGGGTAGGCTAACCTAACCCGCGTGTTGGTCGACAGTGTTCCCGAACAGCGCGCGGAAGCCGCCCCCGCGCCCCGCGGCCGCCGGACGGTCCGCTCCGCCGGGCTGCTCGCCGCGCTCGCCCTGCTGGCGCTGGTGGCGGTCGCGAGTATCGCCATCGGCGCCAAGGAGCTGTCCCTCGGGCAGGTCTGGCACGGCCTGTTCCACGACACCGGCACCTACGCCGACGTCGTCGTCGGCGACCGGCTGGCACGCACCGTGCTCGGCGTGCTCGTCGGCGCCGCGCTGGGGCTCTCCGGCGCCGTCCTCCAGGCCCTCACCCGCAACCCGCTCGCCGACCCCGGACTCCTCGGCATCAACGCCGGGGCCTCCGCCGCCGTCGTCACCGCCATCACCTACGTCGGCGTGACCAGCCTCAGCGGCTACGTCTGGTTCGCGTTCCTCGGCGCGGCGGCGGTCGGCGCGCTGGTCTGGTTCCTGGGCGGCAGCCGGGGCGCCACCCCTGTACGGCTCGCGCTGGCCGGTACCGCGCTCAGCGCCGCCCTCTTCGGCTACGTCCAGGCCGTGATGATCATGGACAAGGCGGCCCTCGCCAAGATGCGGTTCTGGACCGTCGGCTCGCTCTCCTCGGCCACCGACGAGACGATCTGGCAGGTCCTGCCCTTCCTGCTCGCGGGCACCCTGCTCGCCTTCGCGCTCGCCCGCCCGCTCAACGCGATGGCCATGGGCGACGACACCGCGAAGGCGCTCGGCGCACACCTCAACCGCACCCGGGCGCTGTCCATGCTCGCCGCGACCGTGCTCTGCGGGGCGGCGACCGCCGCCTGCGGGCCGATCGTGTTCGTCGGACTGATGGTCCCGCACATCGTCCGCTCCTTCACCGGCCCCGACCTGCGCTGGATCATGCCGTACGCGGCGATCCTGTCGCCGGTGCTCCTGCTGGGCTCCGACGTCATCGGCCGGGTCGTCGCCCGGCCCTCGGAGGTCCAGGTCGGCATCGTCACCGCGCTCATCGGCGGGCCGGTCTTCATCTATCTCGTACGACGGCGGAGGACGACCCAGCTGTGAAGACCCGAGCTGAGAAGACCACCGCCGAGACGACCCCGGCCGCGAAGGACCCCGCTGTGAAGAACCGTGTCGCGAAGGCCCGGGCGGTGAAGCCCCGCGGGGCGGGGGCCACCGGGTCCGGGCCGGTGCCGCGGGCCGTGCGCACCCCGGGCGGGCTCTCCCTGCGGCTGGACCCCCGCTCCGTGCTGGTCGTGGCCTTGCTGGCGCTGGCCGCGCTCGCCGCGAGCGTGGTGCTGATCGGCACCGGCGACTTCCCGATCTCCACCGGGGACGTCCTGAAGACCCTCCTGGGCGACGGCACCGCGGGCCAGGAGTTCATCGTCAACGACCTGCGGCTGCCGCGCGTCCTGGTGGGCCTGCTCGTCGGCGCCGCGCTCGGCCTCGGCGGCGCCGTCTTCCAGGCCGTCTCCCGCAACCCCCTCGGCAGCCCCGACGTACTCGGCCTCGGGCAGGGCGCCACGGCGGGCGCGCTCGTCGTCATCGTGCTGACCTCCGGCTCCGCCCGCGAGATCGCCCTCGGCGCGCTCGTCGGCGGACTCGCCACCGGCGCCGCCATCTACCTCCTCGCCTGGAAGCGCGGCGTGCACGGCTACCGGCTGGTGCTGGTCGGCATCGGCGTCGCCGCGATCGCCACCGCCGTCAACGGCTACCTGATCACCAAGGCCGACTTCGTCGACGCCGCCCGCGCGGTCGTCTGGATGACCGGCTCGCTGGACGGCCGGGACTGGGCGCAGGTCTGGCCGCTGCTCATCCTCTGCGCGCTCCTCGTCCCGCTCGTCCTCGCCAACGCGCGCGGACTGCGGATGATGGAGATGGGCGACGACGTCTCCAACGCCCTCGGCGTGCGCGCCGAGCGGGTCCGGCTGCTGCTGATGGTCTGCGCCGTGCTGCTCACCGCCTCCGCCACGGCCGCCGCCGGACCCGTCGCCTTCGTCGCCCTCACCGCGCCCCAGCTCGCCCGCCGCCTCACCCGCGCACCCGGCCCGAACCTGCTGCCCTCCCTGTTCATGGGCGCCGCCCTCCTGGTCACCGCCGACTGGGCCTCGCAGCGGCTGTTCGGCGACGGGCAGCTCCCGGTCGGCGTGGTCACCGGCGTCGTCGGCGGGGTCTACCTGCTGTGGCTGCTGGTCAGCGAACGCCGGGCGGGACGGATATGAGCGCCGCGCCCCCGCCCCGAGACGCCGCCGGGGCCCGAGGCGGCACCCCTCGGCCCCAGGCCGCCCCTGCCTCCCCGGCGGGCCCCGCCGTCCCGGCCGCCCCCGACTCCCCGGCGGGCCCCGTCTCCCCGGCGGGCCTCCCTCCCCAGCCGGCCCCCCGCCGTACCAGCCCCACGGGCCGATCGATCCAAGGAGCACCGTGAACCGCCTGTCCGCCGAGAACGTCACCCTCGCCTACGACCAGCGGGTCATCGCGGAGCAGCTGTCGGTGGAGATACCCGACCGCTCCTTCACCGTCATCGTCGGCCCCAACGCCTGCGGCAAGTCGACCCTGCTGCGGGCGCTGTCGCGGATGCTGCGGCCCACCGAGGGCCGGGTGCTGCTGGACGGGCAGGTCATCCAGTCGATGCCCGCCAAGAAGGTCGCCCGCACCCTGGGGCTGCTGCCGCAGTCCTCGATCGCGCCCGACGGCATCACGGTCGCCGACCTCGTCGGCCGCGGCCGCTACCCGCACCAGGGCATCCTGCGCCAGTGGTCCACCGAGGACGAGCGGGTCGTCCAGGAGTCCATGGCGCACACCGGGGTCGCCGCCCTCGCCGACCGGTACGTCGACGAACTGTCCGGCGGCCAGCGGCAGCGCGTGTGGATCGCCATGGCCCTCGCCCAGCAGACGCCGCTGCTGCTGCTCGACGAGCCCACCACCTACCTCGACATCCAGCACCAGATCGACGTCCTCGACCTCTGCGCCGACCTTCACGAGGAGCAGGGCCGCACCTTGGTCGCCGTCCTGCATGACCTCAACCACGCCGCCCGCTACGCCACCCACATCGTCGCCCTCAAGGACGGCTCGGTCGTCGCCCAGGGCGCCCCCGGCGAGGTCGTCACGGCCGAGCTGGTCGAGGAGGTGTTCGGGCTGCGCTGCCAGGTCATCGAGGACCCGGAGACGGGCACGCCCCTCGTGGTCCCGGCGGCCCGCAAAGCCCGTACGGGAGCGGCCCGTACGGCGGTGAAAGACTCCGTGGGCGACTAGGCGAGCGCGCGTTGCGCAGCCGGGGGACTACAGCAGTTTCCGCAGCCGGAACAGGTCCCGCAGGCCCGCCTCCAGCTTCACGCGGCCCGCGCCCCACGCCTTGGCGAAGTTCAGCTCGCCGCCGACCATCGCCACCAGGTCGTCCCCGGTCATGGTCAGCCGGATGTCCGCCTTGTGCGGCGGCGGGCCGGGCAGGGTGTCGTCCACCTCGATCCGGCCGCCGGTGAGGCGCCCCACGAAAGTGACGTCCAGGTCGGTGATCCGGCAGGTCACCGTGCGTTCCATGGCCGCCGCCTCCCGGACGTCGCCCTCGGACCGCTGCATGCTGTCCGAGAGCTTCTCCAGTGCGGCGCGGCACTCCTCGATCGTGGCCATCGCGCTCGACGGTACCCCAGCCGTTCGCGGTAGCGTCGGGGCATGAGCGAGACAGTGCCGCCCCAGGAGGCGACGGCCGGGCCCCAGGACGAGCAGGCCGGGCCCGCGGGCGACGGCGACGACGATCCGGCGGCCCCCGCCCCGCTCGGCGTGGTCCGCACCCCGACCGGCGACGCCGCCGTGGACGCCCACCTGGACCGGCTCGCCGACGCCGACGACCTCGCCGCCGACGGACACGTCGAGGTGTACGAGGATGTCCACCGGGGCCTGCGCGACGCGCTCACCGCGCTCGACACCCGCCCGGGACCCCCGGCACCGACGCCCGCCCAGGGCGCCTGAACCCACTCGCCCCCCTGTGAACCAGTACGCCAAGTAGGAGCTGAACCGAACGTGGCAGGAGTCGCACGCCGTCGACTGGACGCGGAACTGGTGCGCCGCAAGCTGGCGCGCTCGCGGGAGCACGCGGCCCAGCTGATCGCGGCCGGACGCGTCACCGTCGGCCGGACCGTGGCGGCCAAACCCGCCACCCAGGTCGAGACCGCGGCGGCCATCGTCGTCCGGACCGACGCCGACGACCCCGACTACGTCTCGCGCGGCGGACACAAACTCGCGGGCGCCCTCCAGGCGTTCGGGCCGCGGGGCCTCGTCGTCGAGGGGCGGCGCGCGCTCGACGCGGGCGCCTCCACCGGAGGCTTCACCGACGTGCTGCTGCGCGCGGGCGCCGCCCACGTCGTCGCCGTCGACGTCGGATACGGCCAACTCGCCTGGTCGCTCCGCAGCGATGAACGCGTCACCGTCAAGGACCGTACAAACGTAAGGGAGTTGACGCTCGAAGCGATCGATGGGGAGCCTGTGGATCTTGTCGTGGGGGACTTGTCCTTCATCCCGCTGGGGCTGGTGCTGCCCGCCCTGGCCCGCTGCACCGCGCCCGGCGCGGACCTCGTCATGATGGTCAAGCCGCAGTTCGAGGTCGGCAAGGAACGGCTCGGCAGCGGGGGAGTCGTCCGCAGCCCCGCGCTGCGGGCCGAGGCCGTGCGCGGCGTCGCCGACAAGGCATGGGACCTCGGGCTCGGCGTGAACGGCGTGACCGCCAGCCCGCTGCCCGGCCCGTCGGGGAACGTCGAGTACTTTCTGTGGCTCCGGGCCGGGGCGCCCGCCCCGGACCCGGCGGATGTCGAGCGTGCAGTGGCGGAGGGGCCGCGTTGACCCAGAACCGATCTCGTACCGTTTTCCTCCTGGCCCACACCGGCCGCCCGGCCGCGATCCGCAGCGCGGAACTCGTGGTGAAGGGGCTGCTGCGCGAGGGCATCGGCGTACGGGTCCTGGAGTACGAGGCGGCCGACCTGCCGCTGCCCAGCGAGGTGGAACTGGTCTGCGAGGCCACCCCGCAGTGCCTGGAGGGCTGCGAGCTGCTGATCGTCCTCGGCGGCGACGGCACCCTCCTGCGCGGCGCCGAGTTCGCCCGCGCCTCCGGCGTCCCCATGCTCGGCGTCAACCTCGGCAGCGTCGGCTTCCTCGCCGAGGCCGAGCGAGACGACCTCGACAAGGTCGTCGACCGGGTCGTGACCAAGGCGTACGAGGTCGAGGAGCGCATGACGGTCGACGTCGTCGTGCACCGCAACGGCGACATCGTGCACACCGACTGGGCGCTCAACGAGGCCGCCGTCCAGAAGGCCGGCGCCGAGAAGCTCCTCGAAGTGGTCCTGGAGATCGACGGGCGGCCCGTCACCGGCTTCGGCTGCGACGGCATCGTCCTGTCCACCCCGACCGGCTCCACCGCGTACGCCTTCTCGGCGGGCGGGCCCGTGGTGTGGCCCGAGGTCGAGGCGCTGCTGATGGTGCCGATCAGCGCGCACGCGCTGTTCGCGAAGCCGCTCGTCACCTCACCGGACTCCGTGCTCGCCGTCGAACTCCTGCCCCACATCCCGCCCGGCGTCCTGTGGTGCGACGGCCGCCGCACCTTCGAACTGCCGCCCGGCGCCCGGGTCGAGGTGCGGCGCGGCGCGGTGCCGGTCCGCCTGGCCCGCCTGCACCACGCCTCCTTCACCGACCGCCTGGTCGCCAAGTTCGCCCTGCCCGTCTCCGGGTGGCGCGGCGCCCGCCACTGACCCCGGTGCGGCCCCCGGCGGGCCCCGCCACCCGCGCGGGTGACAGGGTGCCTCGCACTTCCCCTCCCGGACCTCGTAAGGTCGTGTCCGTGTTGGAGGAGATGCGGATACGGTCGCTCGGGGTCATCGACGACGCGGTCGTCGAGCTGTCGCCCGGCTTCACCGCCGTGACGGGTGAGACGGGCGCGGGCAAGACCATGGTCGTGACCAGCCTCGGGCTGCTGCTCGGCGGGCGCGCCGACGCGGCGCTCGTGCGGATCGGCGCCGAGAAGGCGGTCGTGGAGGGGCGGATCACCGTCCCGCCCGGCGCCGCGGTCGCTGTACGGGCCGAGGAGGCCGGGGCCGAACTCGACGACGGGGCGCTGCTCATCAGCCGCACCGTGTCCGCCGAGGGCCGGTCGCGGGCGCACGTCGGCGGGCGCAGCGTGCCCGTCGGGGTCCTCGCCGACCTCGCGGACGAGCTGGTGGCCGTGCACGGGCAGACCGACCAGCAGGGGCTGCTCAAGCTGTCCCGGCAGCGGCAGGCCCTCGACCGGTACGCGGGCGAGGCCGTCACCGGGCCCCTCGCCAAGTACACCGAGGCCTACCGGCGGCTGCGGGCGGTCGCCGCCGAACTCGACGAGATCACCACCCGGGCGCGCGAGCGGGCCCAGGAGGCGGACATGCTCCGCTACGGCCTCGACGAGATCGCCGCCGTCGAACCCCGGCCCGGCGAGGACACCGAGCTGGCCGAGGAGGCCGAACGGCTCGGGCACGCCGAGGCGCTCTCCTCGGCCGCGACCGTCGCCCACGCCGCGCTCGCGGGCAACCCCGAGGACCCCGAGGGCATCGACGCCGCCACCCTCGTCGCGGGCGCCCAGCGCGCCCTGGACGCCGTACGGGCGCACGACCCGGCGCTCTCCGCCCTCGCCGACCGGATCGGTGAGATCGGCATCCTCCTCGGTGACGTCGCGGGCGAACTCGCCGGGTACGCCGACGACCTGGACGCCGACCCGCTGCGGCTCGCGGCCGTGGAGGAACGGCGGGCCGCGCTCACCGGGCTCACCCGCAAGTACGGCGACACCATCGACGAGGTCCTGGCCTGGGCCGAGCGGAGCACCGCCCGCCTCACGGACCTGGACGGCGACGACGAGCGGATCGGGGAACTGACCGCCGAGCGGGACGCGCTGCGCGCCGGGCTGAGCGGGCTCGCGCAGGCGCTGACCGACGCGCGCACGGAGGCCGCCGACCGGTTCGCCGCCGCCGTCACCGCCGAACTCGCCTCGCTGGCCATGCCGCACGCGCGCGTCTCCTTCGCCCTCCGCCAGACCGACGACCCCGAGGGCGTCGAGGTCGGCGGGCGCACGGTCGCCTACGGGCCGTCCGGCGCCGACGAGGTCGAACTGCTGCTCGCCCCGCACCCGGGGGCCCCGCCGCGGCCCATCGCCAAGGGCGCCTCGGGCGGTGAGCTGTCCCGCGTGATGCTCGCCGTCGAGGTCGTCTTCGCGGGCACCGACCCCGTCCCGACGTACCTCTTCGACGAGGTCGACGCGGGCGTCGGCGGCAAGGCCGCCGTCGAGATCGGGCGGCGCCTCGCCCGGCTCGCGCGCACCGCGCAGGTCGTCGTGGTGACCCACCTCCCGCAGGTGGCCGCCTTCGCCGACCGGCAGCTCCTCGTCGAGAAGACCAACGACGGCTCCGTCACCCGGTCCGGGGTGAAGGTCCTGGAGGGCGAGGAACGCGTCCGCGAACTGTCCCGCATGCTCGCCGGCCAGGAGGACTCCGAGACGGCACGGGCACACGCGGAGGAACTCCTCGCGGCGGCGCGCGCGGACGGCTAGCCGAGAGGCGCCGCCCCGGCCCGCCACTAGGGTGGGTCGATGATCATACGAAGAGGGCGTGGTCCGGCGTTCGTGGCGGCGGCCGGGGTCACCCGCGCCGCCCTCGCCGGTCTGCGCGCGGTGGCGCCGGGCGGGCTGGAGCGCTGGCAGCGCACCAACTACGCCGGACGCACCGTCGACCTCTGCCCCGGCCCCGCGGCCACCCTCGCCGCAGCCGCTGTCGCCTCCCGCGTGTCCCCGGCCGCCGCCGGAGCGGTCCTCGTCGCGGGCGCCTGCGGGGCCTACGACGACGTCGTGGGCGCCGGGGACGCGCGCCGAGGGTTCCGGGCGCATCTCGGGGCGCTGCGGCGGGGTGAGGTGACCAGCGGGACGGTGAAGCTCGTCGGCATCGGGCTGGGCGGGCTCGCGGCCGGGGCGCTGCTCAAGGACCGGGCCGTGGACCGGGTGCTGGCGGGGGTGGTGATCGCGGGGGCGGCGCACTGCGTGAACCTCGTGGACGTCCGTCCCGGACGGGCGGCGGGGGCGGTGCTGGCGTTGACGGCGCCGGGGGTGCTGAGGGCGGGGGCCGCCGGGGAGTTGGCGGCGGTGGCCGCGGGGGTGGCGGGGGCTGTGCTTCCCGGTGATCTGGGGGAGCGGGGGATGCTGGGGGACGCGGGGGCGCATGCGATGGGCGCGTTGCTGGGGGCGGCGGCGGTGGTCGGGAACGGGCGGCTGGGGTTGCTGGTGCACGCGGCGGCCGTGGCCGGGGCGGCGGTGTGGGGTGACCGTGGGGGGTTCTCGCCCTCGCCGCCCCTTCCCGTCCCGTCCCTGGGGGCTGCCGCCCCCGGACCCCCGCTTCGGCCCTGAACGGGCCTCGTCCTCAAACGCCGGACGGGCTGAAGGAGCCGGACGCGCGCCCTCTTCCGCGAACGCCCCGGAAGAGCCACCGCCGGGAAGGCCGACCGTGATCCCCACCTCGAACGGAACCCCGAGTTGCTTCACTCGTGTGGGTGATCCGGGAGGGTGTGTTGCCGGGCACGTGGGCGCCGGGCGGCGCGGAACACCCGTACGTGCTGGCATCCTTGGCAGAGTCACCCCGTCCCCGGTGACCGTCCACCGCCTGAACCAGGAGCCCCGGCCACGTGAGCAGCCACTCACCGCACGGCCAGTCGCCGCTGCGGACCGTGCAGGTGCTGGGCGGCGGCAACGCCGCCAGCAGCACGCACGTACGCTCCCTGGCCGCGGGGCTCGTCGCGCGGGGCGTGCGGGTCACGGTGTGCGCCCCCATCGAGGCCGATCACACCTACGACTTCAGCGGCGCCGGGGCCGAACACCTCCATGTGCCCCGCAGCAGCGACCCCGGTGCCGTCGCCGCCCTCCGCGCCGCCTGCACGGACGCCGACCTCGTCCACGCGCACGGCCTGCACGCCTCGTTCCGCGCCGTCCTCGCGCTCGGCGGACGCGACACCCCGCTCGTCGTGACCTGGCACGACCGGGCGTACGCCGAGGGCGCGCGGGCCCATCTGCTGCGGCTTCTGGAGCGGCGGGTCGCGCGCGGCGCCGCCGTTGTCCTCGGGACCACCTCCGGACTGGTCGACCGGGCGCGCCGTACCGGCGCCCGTGACGCCCGGCTCGCGGCGGTCGCGCTCCCCGGGGCCCGGCGCGCCGAGGAGGACCCGGAGCGGCCGCGGGCCAAGGTGCGGGCCGAACTCGGCGTCGTGGAGCGCCCGTTGCTGCTGGCCGTCGGCTCCCTCGACCGGCACCGCGGCTACGACGTCCTGCTCGACGCCGCCCACGCCCTGCTCCGCCTGGACCCCGTCCCGCTGGTCGCCCTCGCGGGGGAGGGGCCGCTGCGGGCCGACCTCCAGCGCCGCATCGAGGACGAGGAACTGCCCGTACGGCTCCTCGGGCGGCGGGACGACGTGGCGGAACTGCTGGCCGCCGCCGACCTCGCCGTGCTGCCCGGCGCGGAGGAGGGGCGGTCGGTGCTGGCGCAGGAGGCGCTCCACGCGTGCGTGCCACTTGTCGCCGTCCGTACTCCGGGGGTCCGCGAACTCGTCGGTGACGCCGCCGTCCTGGTCCCGCAGGGCGACTCCGTCGCGCTCGCCGCCGCCGTCGTACGGCTGCTCGGCGCGCCCGGGGAGCGGGAACGGCTGGGCGCGGCGGGACTGCGGCAGGCGGCCACCTGGCCGAGCGAGGACGAGACCGTCGCCCAGGTCCTCAGCGTCTACGACGAGTTGACGCGTCCCCTCGCCATGATCTGAACCCCGTGCGGGAGTTGAGCTTCGGCGGGTCGTCCGGGGTCGTCAGGGGACCAGGCGGCGGGCGCGCAGGGCGAGGCTCAACGCCAGGACCGTCTGCGGGTCGTCGAGGTCCGTGCCCAGCAACTCCCCGATGCGGGCGAGGCGGTTGTAGAGGGTCTGCCGGTTGAGGTGGAGTTCGCGGGCCGTCTCCGCCTTGCGGCCCGCGTGCGCGAGATACGTCTCCAGGGTCGGCAGCAGCGGCGGACGGGAGCGCTGGTCGTGGTCGCGGACCGGGCCGATCGCGCGGTCCACGAAGGCCGCCAGGTCGGGATGGTTGCGCAGCCGCCACAGCAGCAGGTCGATGTCGAGGCGCCGCGCGTCGTACCAGGGCCGGTCGGACAGGCCCTGCGCGGCCGTCGCCGTCTCCGCCGCGTGCCGCAGGCCCGCCGAGGCCGCCGCCCAGCCGCCCGCGACGCCGACCACCACGACCGGCGGCGGGGCGCCCGGCCGCAGGATCCCGGCCCGCTCCACCCCGGCCCGCAGCGCGGCCGCGACCCGGTCCGCGACCGCCGACCGCTCCGACTCCGAGCGCAGCCCCAGCAGCACCGGAACCCGGCCCTCCACGGGCCGTACGCCCAGCAGCACCGGGACGCCCACCGAGGCCAGCTCCTCCGCCACCGCGCGCGCCAGCACCGCCCAGCCGCCGCCCGGCGCGAGGGTGTCGCCCAGCCGCATCACGACCGGCAGCAGCGGGCTCTCGCCCGGTTTGAAGCCCAGCACCCGCGCCTGCGCCGGGGCGTCCTGCGCCGCGATCCGGCCCTCCGCGAGGTCGGTGAGGAAGTCGCCCCGCCCGCGCGCCGCCAGTTCCTCCTCCTGGCGGGCCTGCATCAGGACCACGGCGAGGATGCCGGCCGCCCGCTCGGCGGCGATCCGGTGCACGGGCGCCAGCGGGCCGCGCACCGGCAGCAGCGCCAGCCGGGCGCGCACCGAGCCGGTGCCGGGCCCGCCGCCGGGCACGTCCACCAGCACCGAACCGGCGGGCGGCGGCGCGTCCTTGTGCGGGCCGCGCAGCCCCTCCCACACCTGGAGCGGGTCGGCGCCCTCCGGCCCGGACCCGGCCGCGTACAGCAGTTGCCCCTCGGTGGTCTCCAGGAAGACGGGGTTGCCGCTGAAGTCGGCCAGGATGCCCAGCACCTGCGGGACGCCGCCCCCGCCGAGCAGCGCCTCGGTACAGCGCCGGTGCACCTCCTCGGCCTGCTGGAGGAGCGCGTAGTGGCCGTTGACGATCTCGGTGTGGATCTCCTCGGTGACCGTCACGAACGGCACCTCGCGGTGCAGCTGCACCAGCGGCAGCCCGCTCGCCCGCGCCGTCTCCACGAGCGCGGCGGGCAGCCGGGTGAAACGCGGGCCCAGCTCGACGACCAAGGCCGCGATGCCCCGCTCGGCCAGGGTGCGGACGAACGCCCGCTGCTCGGCCGGGCGGGTGCCGAGGCCGTAGCCCGTGGTCAGCAGCAGTTCGCCGCCCTTGAGGAGGGAGGCGATGTTGGGGACCTCGCCCGCGTGGACCCAGCGCACGGTCCGCCCCAGCCGGTCCGCGCCCGCCAGGATCTCGGGCAGTCCGCTGCGCAGACCGGGCAGGTCCAGCGCCCGCCGTACGGTGATGCCCGCGCCCTGGCCGTCGAATCGGTGCTGGTGGTCCGTGCCGCTGTCCATGCAGCGGACGCTACCGGGGGAGCAGGTGGGACGACATCTCCACGGCTCCCCCGCGTCCTGGCTCAGCCCCCGTACGCCCCCGACGCCGTCAGCCGCAGGGCCGTGTCGATCAGGGGGACGTGGCTGAAGGCCTGCGGGAAGTTGCCGACCTGCCGCTTGAGACGCGGGTCCCACTCCTCGGCCAGCAGACCGAGGTCGTTGCGCAGCGCCAGCAGCTTCTCGAAGAGGCGGCGGGCCTCGTCGACCCGGCCGATCATCGCCAGGTCGTCCGCCATCCAGAACGAGCAGGCCAAGAAGGCGCCCTCGTCGCCGGGGAGGCCGTCGACGCCCTCGCTCTCGCCCTCGGTGGGGTAGCGCAGGATGAAGCCGTCCGAGGTGGACAGCTCGCGCTGGATCGCCTCGATGGTGCCGATCACGCGCTTGTCGTCCGGGGGCAGGAAGCCCATCTGCGGGATGAGCAGCAGCGACGCGTCCAGCTCCTTGGAGCCGTAGGACTGCGTGAAGGTGTTGCGTTCCTTGTCGTAGCCCTTCTCGCAGACGTCCCGGTGGATGTCGTCGCGCAGCTCGCGCCAGCGCTCCAGCGGGCCGTCCGCGTCCCCGGACTCGATCAGCTTGATGGTGCGGTCGACGGCGACCCAGGCCATCACCTTGGAGTGCACGAAGTGGCGGCGCGGGCCGCGCACCTCCCAGATGCCCTCGTCCGGCTCGTTCCAGTGGTCCTCCAGGTAGCGGATCAGCTTCAGCTGGAGGACCGACGCGTAGTCGTTACGGGCGAGGCCGGTCATGTGGCCGAGGTGCAGCGCCTCGGTGACCTCGCCGTAGACGTCCAGCTGGAGCTGGTGCGCGGCGCCGTTGCCGACCCGGACCGGGGCGGAGTTCTCGTAGCCGGGCAGCCAGTCCAGCTCGGCCTCGCCCAGCTCCCGCTCACCGGCGATGCCGTACATGATCTGGAGGTTCTCCGGGTCGCCCGCGACGGCCCGCAGCAGCCATTCGCGCCAGGCGCGCGCCTCCTCGCGGTAGCCGGTGCGCAGCAGCGAGGACAGGGTGATGGCCGCGTCCCGCAGCCAGGTGTAGCGGTAGTCCCAGTTGCGGACGCCGCCGATGTCCTCGGGGAGGGAGGTGGTGGGGGCGGCGACGATGCCGCCGGTGGGCGCGTACGTCAGGGCCTTCAGCGTGATCAGCGAGCGGATCACGGCCTCGCGGTAGGGGCCGTGGTACGTACAGTGCTCGACCCACTCGCGCCAGAACTCCTCGGTCGCCTCCAGCGACTGCTCCGGCTCGGGCAGCGCGGGCGGCTCCTTGTGCGAGGGCTGCCAGGAGATGGTGAACGCGATCCGGTCACCGGGCGCGACCGTGAAGTCGGCGTACGTGGTCAGCGACTTGCCGTAGGTCTCGGCCTCGGTGTCGAACCACACCGAGTCGGGGCCCGCGACGGCGACCGTGCGGCCCTCGTGCTTGTGGACCCACGGCACCACCCGGCCGTAGGAGAAGCGCATGCGCAGGGTGGAGCGCATGGGGACACGGCCCGAGACGCCCTCGACGATGCGGATCAGCTGCGGGGCGCCGTCGCGCGGGGGCATGAAGTCGGTCACCCGGACCGTGCCGCGCGGGGTGTCCCACTCGGATTCCAGGATGAGCGAGTCGCCCCGGTAGGTGCGCCGGGCGGCGGTCGGCGGCTGCTGGTCCGAGCCGTAGGCCGGGCCGAGCCGCCAGAAGCCGTGTTCCTCGGTGCCGAGCAGCCCGGCGAAGATCGCATGGGAGTCGAAACGGGGCAGGCACAGCCAGTCGACTGTGCCGTCCCGGCAGACCAACGCGGCGGTCTGCATGTCTCCGATGAGTGCGTAGTCTTCGATGCGCCCGGCCACGTGCAACTCCAGTCGAACGGCCACGTCACCCCACGAGGGGGCTGTCGCTAGTGCGGTCAAGGGGGGTGGTGAGAGGTGGTGCTGGGTGATGAGAGGTGTGATGAGGGGTTCTGCTGAGGAACGGTTGTCCTGCTTCGTTGAAGGGTGAAGCGCGGTGAAGCAAAGCAGCCGCTCAGCCGTGTTGGCAAAACGCGTTCCCTGCTCGCCGGCCGACCCGTTCTCCGCTCGCCGATCTCTGCTCAACGAACCGGCGAACACTCATTGTTCCGACGAGCGCTCATTGTTCCGGTGCGGACGGGCTGGGGTGTGCCGTCTCGCCGGACCGGCTCGGCAGTGAACGTCTGAGCAGGATACGACGCACGTAGATGATCTGCGTGCCGCTCCGGGCAACGCGGGTGGGCCGAACGGGTGAGCGTCGGGTGAGGACCCGGTGAGAGCGTGCGTGCCGGTGGCGGACCGTGCGCGGAGCGTGCGCGCGCGGTGCGCGGGGCGCACGAAGCCCTCGTCGCCGAGGCCCGTCCTGCCGTAGGTCCCGGTCGTCGCGCGCCGGGCGCCCGTGGCGAAGTGCGCGCGCCCCCTGAGCGGAGCGCGCACGGCGCCCGTACGCAGCGTGCGCGCCCCGCATGCGGAGCGTGCGCGGAGCATGGCCGGAAGCCGTCCCCCCGAGGCGCTGATACCCTGGTAGCCCGTGGACCGGTGGGCCCGAATCCCCCGAACCGCAGCGACGGCACCCCCGGAAACCTCCGGCAGGAACCGCCGGTGAGAATCCGGCCGGGACCTCCAGAGGCTCCCGCAGGGCGACGCCCCGCACCCCCAGACCGCGACCACGGGAGCCCCCTCTTGGCCATGCCGCCCGCTGCTTTCCGCAACAGCAACGCCACGACGACCAAGCACATCTTCGTCACGGGGGGTGTCGCCTCCTCGCTCGGCAAGGGGCTCACGGCCTCCAGTCTCGGCATGCTGCTCAAGGCGCGGGGCCTGCGCGTCGTGATGCAGAAGCTCGACCCGTACCTCAACGTCGACCCCGGCACGATGAACCCCTTCCAGCACGGTGAGGTGTTCGTCACCAACGACGGCGCAGAGACCGACCTGGACATCGGCCACTACGAGCGCTTCCTCGACCGCGACCTCGACGGCTCCGCCAACGTCACCACCGGCCAGGTCTACTCGACGGTGATCGCCAAGGAGCGGCGCGGCGAGTACCTCGGCGACACCGTGCAGGTCATCCCGCACATCACCAACGAGATCAAGCACCGCATCCGCCGCATGGCCACGGACGAGGTCGACGTGGTCATCACGGAGGTCGGCGGCACGGTCGGCGACATCGAGTCGCTGCCGTTCCTGGAGACCGTCCGCCAGGTCCGCCACGAGGTCGGTCGCGACAACGTCTTCGTCGTCCACATCTCGCTCCTGCCCTACATCGGCCCCTCGGGCGAGCTGAAGACCAAGCCCACCCAGCACTCCGTCGCCGCGCTGCGCAACATCGGTATCCAGCCGGACGCCATCGTGCTGCGCTGCGACCGCGAGGTCCCCACCGCGATCAAGCGGAAGATCTCCCTCATGTGCGACGTCGACGAGGCCGCCGTCGTCGCCTGCCCCGACGCCCGCTCGATCTACGACATCCCGAAGACCGTGCACGGCGAGGGCCTCGACGCCTACGTCGTCCGCAAGCTGGACCTGCCGTTCCGCGACGTGGACTGGACGACCTGGGACGACCTGCTGGACCGCGTCCACAACCCCGACCACGAGATCACCCTCGCCCTGGTCGGCAAGTACATCGACCTGCCCGACGCCTACCTGTCGGTGACCGAGGCGCTGCGCGCCGGCGGCTTCGCCAACAAGGCCCGCGTCACGATCAAGTGGGTCACCTCCGACGACTGCAAGACCCCGGCCGGTGCCGCCGCGCAGCTCGCCGACGTGGACGGCATCTGCATCCCCGGCGGCTTCGGCGACCGCGGTGTCCTCGGCAAGGTCGGCGCGATCCGCTACGCCCGCGAGAACCGCGTCCCGCTGCTCGGCCTCTGCCTGGGCCTGCAGTGCATCGTCATCGAGGCGGCCCGCAACCTGGCCGACATCGGTGACGCCAACTCCACCGAGTTCGACTCCGCGACCGCCCACCCGGTCATCTCGACCATGGCCGAGCAGCTCGACATCGTCGCCGGTGAGGGCGACATGGGCGGCACCATGCGGCTCGGCATGTACCCGGCGAAGCTCGCCGAGGGCTCCCTCGTCCGCGAGGTCTACGACGGCAAGGAGTACGTCGAGGAGCGGCACCGCCACCGCTACGAGGTCAACAACGCCTACCGCGCGGAGCTGGAGAAGAAGGCGGGCATCCAGTTCTCCGGCACCTCCCCGGACGGCAAGCTCGTCGAGTACGTCGAGTACCCGCGCGACGTCCACCCCTACCTGGTCGCCACCCAGGCCCACCCGGAGCTGCGCTCGCGCCCGACCCGCCCGCACCCGCTGTTCGCGGGCCTGGTGAAGGCGGCCGTCGAGCGGACCCTGGCGGCTCGGGACGGCGGCGAGCCGGGCGAACGGGCTGAGTGACACACCGGTTGTACGGTGGCCGGGGCGCAAACCCTCAATCGGGTGGGCACCCCGGCCGCTTTTTCCGCGCGCGGGAACGCACCGCGCGCGGGGTTCATCCGCGCGTGCCGTGGCTCGCGCGCGCGGCGCGCACGGGTTCGGTACGTGGGGAAGGACAGCACATGACGATCAAGGACACCGCCGAGGAGTGGGAGATCCGGGCCACCCGGACCCCCTTCGTGGGCAACAAGACCTCCGTCCGCACGGACGAGGTGGTCATGCCCGACGGGTCCGTGACCAACCGCGACTACCAGGTGCACCCCGGCTCCGTCGCCGTCCTCGCCCTCGACGACCAGGACCGGGTCCTGGTGATCAAGCAGTACCGCCACCCCGTACGGCAGCGGCTGTGGGAGATCCCGGCCGGGCTGCTCGACGTGCCCGGCGAGAACCCGCTGCACGCCGCCCAGCGCGAGCTGTACGAGGAGGTGCACGCCAAGGCCGAGGACTGGCGGGTCCTCACCGACGTCTACACCACGCCCGGCGGCTGCGACGAGGCGATCCGGATCTTCCTCGCCCGCGGGCTCTCCGAGGCCCAGGGCGAGCGGTTCGCCGTCGAGGACGAGGAGGCCGACATGGAGCACGCGCGCGTGCCGGTCGACGAACTCGTCCGGCGGGCCCTCGCGGGCGACCTGCACAACAACTGCCTCGTCGTCGCCGTGATGTCGCTGGTCGCCGCGCGCGCGGGCGACGGCCTCGACGCGCTGCGGCCCGCCGACGCGCCATGGCCCGCCCGGCCGTTCGAGGCCTGATCTCTGCCCCTTCCGGTGGTGTCCCTCGGCCCGGAGCCGAGGGACACCACCGGAAGGACCCCACCGGGGGACCGACCGTTTCCACCGATGTCGGTATGACGATCGGTTGATCCGATCAGGCGATGTCACCGCCCTGCTCCTCCCGGAACGTCGCAGAGCGTGAACTAGGCTCGGGAATCGCCCGATCCGGAGTCCCGGCGGGCTTGCGCGTGCGGTGGGACGGGAGTGTGGCCCGTGACGGACCAGGCAGTGGACACAGGCGGCGTGCAGCTGTCAGGACACGCCTCGACGGACGGTCATTTCCTGGGCCGCACGCGGGAGTTGAAGGAGCTGCGCGCCGACATCGAACGCGCGGGCCTCGACACCATCGCCGGACGCAAAGCCCCGCGGGCCCGGGTCCTCCTCATCGCCGGACGCCCCGGCTCCGGCCGCAGCGCCCTCGCCGCGGAACTCGTACGGCAGGTCGCGGACCGCTATCCGGACGGCGTGCTGCGCGCCCGGCTCGGCGAACCCGACGGCACGCCCGTCCCCGCGGAGCGCGCCGCCCGCGACCTCCTCACCGCGCTCGGCGTGCCGGTGCCGCCCGGCGCGGGCGAGGACGACCTCTCGGCCGCCCTGCGCGAGGCCCTGTCCGAACGGCGCGCCCTGCTCCTGCTGGACGACGCGCACGGCGCCGACCAGGTCGACGCCCTCCTGCCCGACACCCCGGAGTGCCTGGTCGTCGCGGTCTCCGCGGGCCCCCTCACCGGCATCGCGGACGTCCGCCCCTGCACCCTCGGCGGCCTCGACACCAAGTCCGCCCTGGAGCTGCTGACCCGGCACACCGGCTCGGTCCGCGTCACCGTCGACCCGCGCTCCGCCGAATCCCTCGTCGAGGCCTGCCAGGGCCAGCCCGCCGCGCTGATCCTCGCCGGGGGCTGGCTCGCCGCCCGCCCCAAGTCCGCCGTCGCCGACCTCGCCAAGCAACTGCACGCCGAGGGCGACGAGGGCACCCCGCTCAGCCGCGTCTTCCGCCTGGTGCACGACGGGCTGCCGTCCACCGCCGCGCGGATACTGCGTCTGCTCTCCCTCGCCCCGGCCGGACTCGTCGACCCGCACACCGCCTCCGCCCTGGCGGGCTGCTCGATCGGCGCCGCGCGCACCACCCTGGACGACTTCGTCGCCCTCGGCCTGCTGCGCGCGCTGCCCTCGGCGCTGCCCCAGTACGAGGTGCCAGGCTGCCTCCAGCCCCTGCTGCGGACCGCCGCCGAGACCCACGACCGCCCCGGCGAACTCCAGCTGGCCCGCGCCCGCATGCTGGAGCGGACCGTACGGCTCCTCCAGTCCTGCCGGGCGATCACCGAGACGGACAACCCGCAGGCCCGCGAGAAGCTCCAGGGCATGCCCCGCGCGCTGCGCTTCCCCACCCCGCGCGCCGCCGCCGAGTGGCTGCGCGCCCAGCGCCCGGCCCTGCTGGCCTGCGCCCGCCTCGCGGTCGCCGACGGGGAGCTGGACACCCTGGCCCGGCGGCTGATGTCCCAGCTGGTGCGGGCCATGGTCGCCCACTTCGGCACCCGCGGCGCGGCCCCCGACCTGTACGGCGTCCACCAGCTCGTGCTGGACGTCGCCGAGAGGCGCGGGCTGCCCCGCGAGCGGGCCGCCGCCCTGCTGAACCTCGCCGACGTCGACGCCGGGACCGGCCGTACGGCGGAGGCCCTGGTGCGCTACCGGGCCGCGCTGGACGCCGGACGCGAGGCGAACGACCCGTACGCGACCGGCCGCGCGATGGAATCCGTAGGCGGCGCGCATCTGGAGCTGGGGGACTACGAGCGGGCCGCCGACTGGTTCGGACGCGCCCTCGCCCAGCGGCTCGCCCGCGACGAGCGCGCGGACGCCGCCCGGCTCTACGGCCGGATCGCCACCGCGCACACCTACGCCGGACGCTACGGCGAGGCCCAGCGGGGCTGGCGGGCCGCCGTCGCCGGACACCGCAAGAACGGCGATGTCGCCTCCGCCGCACGGGCGTTGACCGAACTGGCCCGTGTGCAGGAGTACGCCGGGCGGCCCGAGGAATCGCTGCGCACCTGCCAGGAGGCGGCGGAGTGGGCGCGGCGTGCCGAGGACGCCCGGCTGGAGGCCGCCGTCCAGCTGCGGCTGGCCGACACGCTGGAGCATCTCGGCGACCCGGCGGCGGCCCGCCTGCACCGCGGGGCGGCCGAGCGCATCCTGGGAGACCAGGGTGAAACGAGCGCAGAGCCCGACACAGAGCCGGAACAAGCCATGAACACCTGCGAAATCCGTAGTGCATCTCCTAAAGATTGATGCAATGAAAGGCTAGACAGCGGGAACACCTTCATTAAACTGGCTCTGCCGCACCTTCTCCTGCGGTGCATCCCGGTGCGTCCGCTACCTCCGGGTATGCGTGCTGTACCCCCACACCCTCTGAGCCAAGGACCGTGATCGACGTGAAGGTCGGCATCCCCCGCGAGGTCAAGAACAACGAGTTCCGGGTGGCCATCACCCCCGCCGGAGTGCACGAGCTGGTGCGCCACGGTCATCAGGTCGTCGTCGAGCGCAACGCCGGCGTCGGTTCGTCGATCACGGACGCCGAGTACGTCGCCGCCGGCGCGTCGATCCTGGAGACCGCCGACGAGGTGTGGGCCGCCGCCGACCTGCTGCTGAAGGTCAAGGAGCCCATCGCCGAGGAGTACCACCGCCTCCGCAAGGACCAGACGCTCTTCACCTACCTGCACCTGGCCGCCTCCAAGGAGTGCACGGACGCCCTGCTGGAGTCCGGCACCACGGCCATCGCCTACGAGACGGTCGAGCTGCCCAGCCGGGCGCTCCCGCTGCTCGCCCCGATGTCCGAGGTCGCGGGCCGCCTCGCCCCCCAGGTCGGCGCCTACCACCTGATGCGCGCCAACGGCGGTCGCGGCGTCCTGCCCGGCGGGGTCCCCGGTGTGCTGGCCGCCAAGGCGGTCGTCATCGGCGGCGGCGTCTCCGGCTGGAACGCGGCCCAGATCGCCATCGGCATGGGCTTCCACGTCACCCTGCTCGACCGGGACATCAACAAGCTCAAGGAAGCCGACAAGATCTTCGGCACGAAGATCCAGACCGTCGTCTCCAACTCCTTCGAGCTGGAGAAGGCCTGCCTGGAGGCCGACCTCGTGATCGGCGCCGTCCTCATCCCGGGCGCCAAGGCCCCGAAGCTGGTCACCAACGAGCTGGTCGCCCGGATGAAGCCCGGAAGTGTCCTTGTCGACATCGCCATCGACCAGGGCGGCTGCTTCGAGGACTCCCGTCCGACCACCCACGCCGAGCCGACCTTCCCGGTCCACGGGTCGGTCTTCTACTGCGTCGCCAACATGCCCGGCGCGGTCCCCAACACCTCCACCTACGCGCTCACCAACGCGACGCTGCCGTACATCGTGGAGCTGGCCAACCGCGGCTGGGCCGAGGCCGTGCGCCGCGACCCCGCGCTCGCCCGCGGCCTCAACACCCACGACGGCAAGGTCGTTTACCGCGAGGTCGCCGAGGCCCACGGCCTGGAGCACGTGGAGCTGACCTCGCTCCTCGGCTGACCTCCACGGCGCCTTCCGGACGCGCTTCCCGGCCGAGCCGCGGAAACAAGTCACCTTTTCGCAAAGGCGATACGTCAACTTGGCGCGTCAACCACATAGCATCGGCCGGACCTTGCCCGACAAGGTCCGGCCAGATGTGTGTATGGTCACTTTGCGATGCTCGGTCAACTCGCCTCGAACGTAACCCTTCGACCGATTCGCGCACCCGTGAAACCTGCCGTGCGACGGCTGTACGCCCTTGACAGAGGGATGTTTCATTGCCGACACATCGGGCCGGGTCCGGCGGATTGTGTTGCTGCGGACGCCCGACACGCCATAGAGTCGCCAACCGTCGGCATGGTGCCACGCTGACCTTGTCTAGAAGTTTCCTGGTCACCAAGGAGGTAAGACGACTTGTGAATGAGTCGACATTTTCTCCCGGGGGTGGTCAACCAGGAATGCCTACGCGGGGCCAGGGCTCCACGGGGCTCGAGGCTGTCGGCTCCGTCGCTGTCCGAACCTTCGCAGCCCAACAGAGCCAGAGAGGCCCCCAGATGGCTCTGTCAGCACCCCAGAGCATGGATGGCCATCACGTGAACGCCATGGCCGGCGACGGAAGTGGCGCGCCCCACAACCACTTCGCCGACTACGACGAACTGCCCGAAGGGCACTTCTACGACCCCGACGCCGAGTACGAGCCCGATCCCGAGTACGCGGCCACGCTCGCGCCCGACGCCGCACGCCAGCGTCGTGAGCGCGTCGGCCCGACCGGGCGGCCGCTGCCGTACTTCCCGATCCCGGGACCGCTGACACAGCACGGTCCCGCGACGATCATCGCGATGTGCAACCAGAAGGGCGGCGTCGGCAAGACCACGTCGACCATCAACCTGGGTGCCGCGCTCGCGGAGTACGGACGCCGGGTACTGCTCGTGGACTTCGACCCGCAGGGCGCGCTGTCGGTCGGTCTCGGCGTCAACCCGATGGAGCTGGACCTCACCGTCTACAACCTGCTCATGGAGCGGGGCATGTCGGCCGACGAGGTGCTCCTGAAGACCGCGGTCCCCAACATGGACCTGCTGCCCAGCAACATCGACCTGTCCGCCGCCGAGGTCCAGCTGGTCTCCGAGGTCGCGCGCGAGTCGACGCTCCAGCGGGCCCTGAAGCCGCTGATGGACGACTACGACTACATCGTCATCGACTGTCAGCCCTCGCTCGGTCTGCTCACCGTCAACGCGCTCACCGCCGCGCACAAGGTCATCGTCCCGCTGGAGTGCGAGTTCTTCGCGCTGCGCGGGGTGGCCCTGCTGACCGAGACGATCGAGAAGGTCCAGGAGCGGCTCAACCCCGACCTGGAGCTGGACGGCATCCTGGCGACCATGTACGACTCGCGCACCGTGCACAGCCGTGAGGTGCTCGCGCGCGTCGTCGAGGCCTTCGACGACCACGTCTACCACACGGTCATCGGGCGCACGGTCCGCTTCCCGGAGACCACGGTCGCCGGTGAGCCGATCACCACCTACGCCTCCAACTCCGTCGGCGCCGCCGCGTACCGCCAGCTCGCCAGGGAGGTGCTCGCCCGGTGTCACGCCGAGTGAGTCTGCCGGGGGCCGACGAACTCTTCCGTACGACAGGGGGAACGGCGCTCCAGCCGTCCGCGCCGCGGCGGCAGCCGGGCGCCGAGCCCCGCGTCCCCGCTCCGGCGGGGCCCGCGGGGGAGGGCGACGCGGTGGCGGCCGGGTCCGCCGAGGACGCGCCGCACTCCGTGCCCGCGCAGGGCGGGGACGGCGACGGCGCCGAGCACGTGGCGGCCGGGGCCGACCCGGCGGAGGGCGAGCCCCACAGCCGGTCCGCCGCGGCGGAGCGCTCGCCGCGCCGCCAGGGCGCGCAGGAAGGTTCTGCCACCGCCCCCGCGCCGGAGGCCGCCGCCCGCAAGCGGGGCCGGGCCGGGAACCGGCGGCCCAGCGGCCGGGAGCGGCACGACGAGAAGATCACCGTGTACGTGTCCGCCGAGGAACTCATGGACCTGGAACACGCCCGCCTCGTCCTGCGCGGCGAGCACGGCCTCGCCGTCGACCGCGGCCGGATCGTCCGGGAGGCGGTCGCCGTCGTCCTCGCCGACCTGGAGACCCGCGGCGACGCCAGCATCCTCGTACGCCGTCTGCGCGGACGGTAGCGGTAGCCTGCGGAGGCCATGACCTCCCCTGACGCCCCCGACGCCACCACCGCCCCCGCGCCCGCCCCCGGCCCGTCCGGCGGCCGCAGACGCGCGCTGGGGCGGGGGCCGGGGACAGGCGGGGAGAGCGGCCCGGCGGCGCCCGCGGAGCGGACGGACGCGGAGAACCCCGACGCGGTCGAGCCGTCCCGCGCCGACGAGACGCCTCCCGCGAGCGTGATCCCCTCGGACCGGGGGGCTTCCCCCGAGCCCGCCGAAGCCCCGGAGGGGCGGCAGGATGCCGACCCGGCCCGATCCGGAGCCGCACGGGAGCCCGTCGAGGACGCCCGCGCGGCGGCGTCGCCGCCCCTCGGGGCGGCCCCGGAGATCGATGAGGGGGACCGGCGGCCCACCCCGGCCGGGCGGGTCGGGACCCCGCACGACGCCGGAACCGCCCCCGAGCCCGCCGAGCGGCGACACGAGCCCCAGGCATGGATCCTGCGGCCCACCACCGGGTCCGCCGTCGCCGACGCGGCCGATGCCGCCGGGGCCGCCTCCCGGCTGGCGGACACCCGGCCCGTCCCCGTGGAAGCCGGTCCGTCCCCCGGCCCGGACGACCCTCGGGAACCGGCCGACGAGACCCCGGACCAGCCACAGCCACAGCCCCAGCCCACGTTCGCCCCCGAGCCCGCCCCCGGCACCCCCGACGGTGTCTTCAAAGTGCGGCTCGCCAACTTCGAGGGGCCCTTCGACCTCCTGCTCCAGTTGATCTCCAAGCACAAGCTGGACGTCACCGAGGTCGCTCTGTCCAAGGTGACCGACGAGTTCATGGCGCACATCCGGGCGATGGGGCCGGACTGGGATCTGGACCAGACGACCGAGTTCCTCGTCGTCGCCGCGACGCTGCTGGATCTCAAGGCCGCGCGGCTGCTGCCCGCCGCCGAGGTGGAGGACGAGGCCGACCTCGCGCTGCTGGAGGCGCGTGACCTGCTCTTCGCGCGCCTGCTCCAGTACCGCGCGTACAAGCAGATCGCCGACATCCTCAACGCCCGCCTCGACGAGGAGGCCCGCCGCTACCCCCGTACCGTCGGCCTGGAGGCGCACCACGCCGAGCTGCTGCCCGAGGTCGTCATCAGCATCGGCGCCGAGGGCTTCGCCAGGCTCGCCGTGAAGGCGATGCAGCCGCGGGCCAAGCCGCAGGTGTACGTCGAGCACATCCACGCGCCGCTCGTCAGCGTGCAGGAGCAGGCCGGGATCGTCGTCGCCCGGCTGCGCCTGCTCGGCGAGGCCAGTTTCCGCGCGCTGGTGGACGACACCGACGACACCCTCACCGTCGTCGCCCGCTTCCTCGCGCTGCTGGAGCTGTACCGGGAGAAGGCCGTCGCCCTCGACCAGGAGACCGCCCTCGGCGACCTGCTGGTGCGCTGGACCGGCGGGGACGGGGACGGCCAGCCGCGCGTCACCGACGAGTTCGACCGCCCGCCGGAGGACCCGGAGAAACCGGAGAAGACAGCGAAGTCCCAGAGGGCGGAGAGGAAGCCGTGAGAGACAGCGACGCACCCCCCGCCGGGCTCCGGACCGCCGCCGGGCTGGCTCTCAAGCCCGCCCTGGAGGCCGTACTGATGGTCGTGGACGAACCCGCGACCGAGGAACACCTGGCGAAGATCGTCGAGCGGCCCCGCAGGCAGGTCGCGGACGCGTTGCGCGAGCTGGCCGACGAGTACACCGCGCAGGGCCGCGGCTTCGAGCTGCGGTACGTCGCGGGCGGCTGGCGCTTCTACACGCGCGCCGACTACGCGGCGGCCGTCGAGCGCTACGTCCTGGACGGCCAGCAGGCCCGCCTCACGCAGGCCGCCCTGGAGACCCTGGCCGTCGTCGCCTACCGCCAGCCGGTCAGCCGCAGCCGGGTCTCGGCGGTGCGCGGGGTGAACTGCGACGGCGTGATGCGGACCCTGCTCCAGCGGGGTCTGGTCGAGGAGGTGGGCACGGAACCCGAAACAGGTGCGATCCTGTACAGGACGACGAACTACTTCCTGGAGCGGATGGGCCTGCGCGGTCTGGACGAGCTCCCGGAGCTCGCGCCCTTCCTCCCGGAGGCGGAGGCGATCGAGGCCGAGACCCAGGAAGCCGTGCCGTCGTTCGATCCGGACGCCCCCGACGACAGCACGGACACGGACGAGGGCCGCGGGGTCGACCATGCCTGACACGACGACGACGGAACTTTGATGCGAAGCAGCGGTAGCGGCAGCGGTGGCGGCAAGAGCGGTGGACGCGGTAACTACCGCGGTGCCGGCAACGGCAGGGACCAGAAGCAGGGCGGCAAGGGACAGCAGGGCCGTCCCAGCAAGCCCCGTCCCGAGGAGCGCCGCTACGACGTGGGCCCGGCCGCCTCGCCGGACGGACCCAAGTCCGGGCGCGGCGGCGCGGCCCGGGGCGGCGCCAAGGGCGGCCCGAAGCGGCCCCAGCAGGGCGGCCGTTCCACCCCGGCGCGCTCGCGCGAGTACGAGACCCGCACCGAGGAGCGCAACCGCGACCGGTACGCGGACAAGAAGGAGATCAAGCTCCCCAAGACCTTCCCCGGCGCCGAGCAGGAGGGCGAGCGGCTCCAGAAGGTCCTCGCGCGCGCGGGCTACGGCTCCCGGCGCGCCTGCGAGGAGCTGATCGAGCAGGCCAGGGTCGAGGTCAACGGCGAGATCGTCCTGGAGCAGGGCAAGCGCGTGGACCCCGAGAAGGACGAGGTCAAGGTCGACGGCCTGACCGTGGCCACGCAGTCGTACCAGTTCTTCTCGCTGAACAAGCCCGCCGGGGTCGTCTCCACGATGGAGGACCCGGAGGGCCGCCAGTGCCTCGGGGACTACGTCACCAACCGTGAGACCCGGCTCTTCCACGTGGGACGGCTCGACACCGAGACCGAGGGCGTCATCCTGCTCACCAACCACGGCGAGCTGGCCCACCGGCTGACCCACCCCAAGTACGGCGTGAAGAAGACCTACCTCGCGCACATCGTGGGCCCGATCCCGCGCGACCTGGGCAAGCGCCTCAAGGACGGCATCCAGCTGGAGGACGGGTACGCGCGCGCGGACCACTTCCGCGTCGTCGAGCAGACCGGCAAGAACTACCTGGTCGAGGTCACCCTGCACGAGGGCCGCAAGCACATCGTGCGGCGCATGCTCGCCGAGGCCGGGTTCCCGGTCGACAAGCTGGTGCGCACCTCGTTCGGCCCGATCACCCTGGGCGACCAGAAGTCGGGCTGGCTGCGCCGCCTGTCCAACACCGAGGTCGGCATGCTGATGCAGGAAGTCGACCTGTAGACAGATCCGTGGAGCGACCTGGGGACACGGTCGTCATCACCCCACAGGTCATCACTCCACAGGTCATCACCTCATAGGGAGCGGTCGGTTCCGGATTTCCGGGCTGGCCGCTTTCTTGTGTCCGGCACCCCGGCCTGTTTATAGTCTCAGTGACTATTAATGCGGAAGGGGGGTGGCCGGTGCCGGACTACGACAAGCACGCCTTCGAACCTTTCGCCGTCACCGTCGACCTCGCCGTCCTCACCCTGCGCGGCGGCCTGCTGCACGTCCTGCTCGTGGAGCGCGGGCAGGAGCCGTACGCGGGCCGCTGGGCGCTGCCGGGCGGCTTCCTGCTGCCCGACGAGTCCGCCGAGACCGCCGCCCGGCGCGAACTCGCCGAGGAGACCGGCCTGGTGGACGTCTCCGGGCTCCATCTGGAGCAGGTGCGCACCTACAGCGAACCCGGCCGCGACCCCCGGATGCGGGTCGTCTCCGTCGCCTTCGCCGCCCTGCTCCCGGACGCGCCCGAGCCGGTCGGCGGCGGCGACGCGGCCCGCGCCCGCTGGACGCCGTACGACGAGACCGTGCCGCTCGCCTTCGACCACGACCGCATCCTCGCCGACGCCCACGAACGGCTCGGCGCGAAGCTGGAGCACACCTGCCTCGCCACCGCGTTCTGCCCGCCCGAGTTCACCCTCGGCGAGTTGCAGCGGGTCTACGAGGCCGTGTGGGGGACCGGCCTGGACCGGCCCAACTTCCGCCGCAAGGTGCTCGCCACCCCCGGCTTCGTCGAGCCCGTGCCCGGCGCCGCCGCCCGCCTCACCGGCGGCCGGGGCAAACCCGCCGCCCTCTACCGCGCGGGCCCCGCCACCGCTCTCCACCCCCCGCTGCCGCGACCGACCAGGGAAGGACGCCCCGCATGACCACCGCCACCCCGCCCGTCCGGCACGCCACCAAGCGCGCCGCCACCGGATCACTGCTCGGCCTCGCCCTCGGAGACGCCCTCGGCTTCCCGACCGAGTTCAACGACGTGCCGTCGATCCTCGCCAAGTGCGGCCCCTGGCGCGAGATGGAGCTACCGAAGCGCGCCTTCGTCTCCGACGACACCCAGATGACCCTCGCCGTCGCCCGCGCCCTGCGCACCGCGACCGACCGGGGTCCGCTGGCGCCGGAGGGACTGCTCCCGCCGCTGCGCGCGGAGTTCGTGGAGTGGTACGTCTCGCCCGAGAACAACCGCGCCCCCGGCCGCACCTGCCTCACCGCCTGCGAGCTGCTCCAGGACGAACTCCGCCCCTGGCAGGACGCGAGCCAGATCGGCTCCAAGGGCTGCGGGGCCAACATGCGCGTCGCCCCGATCGGCCTCGCGCCCGGCCTCGACGACGAGCAGCGCGCCGGGGCCGCCCAGCTCCAGTCCGGCCTCACCCACGGCCACCCCACCGCGCTCGCCGCCTCCGACCTCACCGCCCACGCCGTACGCCTCCTCGCCGGGGGCGCCGAACCCACCGGACTGGTCGGCCTGCTGCGCTCGTACGCCCTCGGTCAGCGCACCCGCTACCACCACCGCTGGCTCGGCGACCTGTGGACCCGGTCCCAGGACCCGAGCCCCGAGCACTTCATCGCGCGCGGCTGGGACGACTGCCTCGCCGTCCTGGAGCGGCTCGGCGAGGCCCTGCGCCGACCCTCGCCCGAGACCGACCCCTGCCTCGCCACCGGGGAGGGCTGGATCGCCGAGGAGGCCATGGCCACCGGCCTGCTCTGCTTCCTGCTCTTCCCCGACCGGCCGGTGACCGCGCTGCGCCGCGCCGCCTGCACCTCCGGCGACTCCGACTCGATCGCCTGCCTCGCGGGCGCCTTCGCGGGCGCGCACACGGGCGCCGGGGCCTGGCCCACCGCCTGGGCGGACCGGGTCGAGCACCAGGGGGAACTGGCGGCCCTCGGGGCGCTCTGGGACCGCTGAGCCGCCGTACCCCTTCGGCCGTCAGGCCAGCCGGACGCTGCCGCCCTCGACGGAGATCTTCTCCTCGGGCAGCGGCCGGGGCGCCGGACCGCCGGTCACCGCACCGTCGGTGATCTTGAAGGTGCTGCCGTGGCACGGGCAGTTGACGGTGCCGTCGGCCACGCTCCCGACGAGGCAGCCCTGATGGGTGCAGACCGCCGAGAACGCCTTGAAGTCGCCCTCCGTCGGCTGGGTGACCACGATCTTCTCGTCCTTGAAGATCCGCCCGCCGCCGACCGGGATGTCCGCCGTCTTCGCCAGCTCCTGCCCCAGAGTGCCCTTGGGCGCGGGCGTGCCGTCCGAGGCGGACCCCCCGCCGTCGTCCCCGCCGCAGCCGACCGCCGCGACGGCGAGCGCCGCCGCGCCCGAGGTGAGCAGGACCGTACGGCGGGAGGCGGGAAGGCTCGTCATGGCGTCGCTCCGGGGGGTGCGAGGAGGATCACGGGGCCGCGCGCGGCCGCTCCGCTCGGGAGGGGGCCGGTGAACGGGCGGCACCCCGTGAACGGTCAAGGTCCAGTAAACCCCGACAAAGGACCGTGAAGCGCCCACCGTCTCGACGGACGGGC
This sequence comes from Streptomyces sp. NPDC091281, assembly GCF_044757425.1. Taxonomy (NCBI): domain Bacteria; kingdom Bacillati; phylum Actinomycetota; class Actinomycetes; order Kitasatosporales; family Streptomycetaceae; genus Streptomyces; species Streptomyces sp. NPDC091281. The sequence continues at coordinate 33,313 of NZ_JBIVUY010000006.1, forward strand.
CCGGCGCACGGATTCCGCCCGCGCTGACTACGCTGGACGGGCGAAGAGCCATCCCTACGTGAGCGAGGAGCAGCGCCGTGGCGGTACGAGCGGTCCGGGGGGCCGTCCAGCTGGACGAGGACGAGGCCGGACACATGGACGAGCGGGTCGGAGCACTGCTCACCGCCGTCATGGAGCGCAACGGCCTGGCCGCCGACGACCTGATCAGCATCTGGTTCACGGCCACACCCGACCTGCACAGCGACTTCCCGGCCGCCGCCGCGCGCAAGCTCGGCATCGTGGACGTCCCGCTGATCTGCGCCCAGGAACTCGACATCCAGGGCGCCATGCCGCGCGTGGTCCGCGTCCTGGCCCACGTCGAGTCGGACCGGCCGCGCGCCGACATCCACCACGTCTACCTCGGTGCCGCCGCCGCCCTGCGCAAGGACATCGCCCAGTGAGGACCGCGCTCGTCATCGGCACCGGCCTCATCGGCACCTCCGCCGCCCTCGCCCTGGTCCGGCGCGGCGTCGCCGTCCACCTGGAGGACCGCGACCCCGAGCAGGCCCGCACCGCCGCCGCCCTCGGCGCCGGGCTGGACGAGGCCCCCGACGGCCCCGTGGACCTCGCCCTGGTCGCCGCCCCGCCCGCGCACGTGGCCGGGGTGCTCGCCGACGCCATGCGCCGGGGCGTGGCCCGCGCCTACCTCGACGTGGCCAGCGTCAAGGGCGGGCCCCGCCGCGAACTGGAGGCGCTCGGCCTCGACCTCACCCCCTACCTCGGCACGCACCCCATGTCCGGCCGGGAGAAGTCCGGCCCGCTGGCCGCGAGCGCGGACCTCTTCGAGGGCCGCCCCTGGGTGCTCACCCCGACCCGCGACACCGACACCGAGGTCCTCAACCTCGCCCTGGAACTGGTCTCGTTCTGCCAGGCCGTCCCCGTCGTCATGGACGCCGACGCCCACGACCGGGCCGTCGCCCTCGTCTCCCACATGCCGCACCTGGTCTCCAGCCTGGTCGCCGCCCGCCTGGAGAGCGCCGACGAGGCCGCCGTACGGCTGTGCGGGCAGGGCATCCGGGACGTGACCCGGATCGCCGCCTCCGACCCCCGGATGTGGATCGACATCCTCTCCGCGAACCCCGGCCCGGTCGCCGACCTCCTCGGGGACGTCGCCGCCGACCTGGACGACACGGTCCGGGCGCTGCGCGCGCTCCAGTCCTCCGACGAGGACAAGCGCCGCGAGGGCACCGGGGGCATCGAGGACGTGCTGCGCCGCGGCAACGCCGGACAGGTCCGGGTCCCGGGCAAGCACGGCTCCGCGCCCCGCGTCTACGAGGTCGTCGCGGTCCTCATCGACGACCAGCCGGGACAGCTGGCCCGGATCTTCGCCGACGCCGACCGCGCGGGCGTCAACATCGAGGACGTCCGCATCGAGCACGCCACCGGCCAGCAGGCGGGCCTCGTGCAGCTCATGGTCGAGCCGAAGGCGGCGACCGTCCTCTCCGGCGCGCTGCGCGAGCGGGGCTGGGCACTGCGGCAGTAGCCGGACACCCGCCCCCCCCGCCGGGACCAGAACCGGGGGAGCGGGCCGGGGCGGGCCGCGCGGCCGGACGAGTCAGCCGTACGCAGTAACCTTGTGCGGGGCATGTTTCCGCCCCGCCAGCCCCCGCCACGCACCAGGAAGGTGTCCACCCGTGGAAAACGGCGCCGCCCAGCCCGTGATTGTCGCCATCGACGGCCCGTCGGGCACGGGCAAGTCGAGCACGTCCAAGGCCGTGGCCGCCCGCCTCGGGCTCAGTTACCTCGACACCGGCGCGCAGTACCGGGCGATCACCTGGTGGATGGTCGTCAACGGCATCGACATCGACGACCCCACGGCGATCGCCGCCGTCGCGGCCAAGCCCGAGATCGTCTCCGGCACCGACCCGGCCGCGCCGACCATCACCGTCGACGGCACCGACGTGGCCGGACCGATCCGCACCCAGGACGTCACCGCCAAGGTCAGCGCCGTCAGCGCGGTGCCCGAGGTGCGCACCCTCATCACCGAACTCCAGCGCTCGCTGGCCGCCGGGGCGGGGCGGGGCATCGTCGTCGAGGGCCGCGACATCGGCACCACCGTCCTGCCCGACGCCGACCTGAAGATCTTCCTCACCGCCTCGCCGGAGGCCCGCGCCGCCCGCCGCAGCGGCGAGCTGAAGGGCGCCGACGTCCGGGCCACCCGGGAGGCGCTGGTCCGGCGCGACGCCGCCGACTCCTCCCGCAAGACCTCCCCGCTCGCCAAGGCGGACGACGCCGTCGAGGTCGACACCACCGAGCTGACGCTCGACCAGGTCATCGACCGCGTCGTCTCGCTCGTCGAGGAGAAGCGGGCCGCGAAGTGACCGAACTGCCCTCCCCGAGAGGCGCCGAGATCGGGCGGCGGATCGGCGTCGGCCTGATGTACGGGCTGTGGAAGCCGCGCGTCCTCGGCGCCTGGAAGGTCCCCGCGACCGGCCCGGTGATCTTCGCCGTCAACCACTCGCACAACATCGACGGACCCATGGTCATGGGCGTGGCACCCCGCGCGACGCACTTCCTGATCAAGAAGGAGGCGTTCGTCGGCCCCCTCGACCCCTTCCTGACCGGCATCGGCCAGCTCAAGGTCGACCGCCACACCACCGACCGCACCGCCATCACCCGCGCGCTGGGCGTGCTCCAGCAGGGCGGTGCCCTCGGGATCTTCCCGGAGGGCACCCGCGGCGAGGGCGACTTCGCCTCGCTGCGCGCCGGGCTCGCCTACTTCGCGGTCCGCGGCGGGGCGCCGATCGTCCCCGTGGCCGTCCTGGGCAGCACCGACCGCCGCGGACGCCTGGTCAAGGCGCTGCCCCCGCTGCGCTCCCGCGTCGACGTCGTCTTCGGCGACCCGTTCGAGGCGGGCGACGGCAGCGGACGGCGTACCCGCAAGGCGCTGGACGAGGCGACCGAACGTATCCAGAAGCATCTGGCCGCCCACCTGGAGCAGGCCAGACGGTCCACCGGCCGCACGGCGGCGGACCGCGAGGAAATGCCGGGCGACCGACCGGACGCTGGGCGACACTGAGTAGTGGATCAACCCGGCGGAACGGTCCTCGCGAGGGCCCGGGAGCCGGGTGGTCCACCGATCACCACGAATGAACGACGAGGTACGGACTTCATGAACGACCACATCCAGCCCGAGGGCTCCGACGGCTCCGAGGCCTTCGAGCACGATCACGGGGCGCTCGGCGACGCCGAGTACGCGGAGTTCATGGAGCTCGCCGCGGTCGAGGGCTTCGACCTGGAGGACGTGGAGGGCGCCATCGAGGCGGCCGGACACGGCCCGCTGCCCGTCCTCGCCGTCGTCGGCCGCCCGAACGTCGGCAAGTCGACCCTGGTGAACCGGATCATCGGCCGCCGCGAGGCCGTCGTCGAGGACAAGCCCGGCGTCACCCGCGACCGCGTCACCTACGAGGCCGAGTGGGCGGGCCGCCGCTTCAAGGTCGTCGACACCGGCGGCTGGGAGCAGGACGTCCTCGGCATCGACGCCTCCGTCGCCGCCCAGGCCGAGTACGCGATCGAGGCCGCCGACGCCGTCGTGTTCGTCGTGGACGCCAAGGTCGGCGCCACCGACACCGACGAGGCCGTCGTCCGGCTGCTGCGCAAGGCGGGCAAGCCCGTCGTCCTCGCCGCCAACAAGGTCGACGGCCCCAGCGGCGAGGCCGACGCCTCCTACCTCTGGTCCCTCGGCCTCGGCGAACCGCACCCCGTCTCCGCGCTGCACGGCCGCGGCACCGGCGACATGCTGGACGCCGTCCTGGAGGCGCTGCCCGAGGCGCCCGAGCAGACCTTCGGCACCGCCGTCGGCGGCCCGCGCCGCATCGCCCTCATCGGCCGCCCCAACGTCGGCAAGTCCTCGCTGCTGAACAAGGTGGCGAACGAGGAGCGCGTCGTCGTCAACGAGATGGCCGGCACCACCCGGGACCCCGTCGACGAACTGATCGAACTCGGCGGCGTCACCTGGAAGTTCGTCGACACCGCCGGTATCCGCAAGCGGGTCCACCTCCAGCAGGGCGCCGACTACTACGCCTCGCTGCGCACCGCCGCCGCCGTGGAGAAGGCCGAGGTGGCGGTCATCCTGATCGACGCCTCCGAGTCGATCTCCGTGCAGGACCAGCGGATCGTCACCATGGCGGTCGACGCGGGCCGCGCCCTGGTCATCGCCTACAACAAGTGGGACACCCTCGACGAGGAGCGCCGCTACTACCTGGAGCGGGAGATCGAGACCGAGTTCGCCCAGGTCGCGTGGGCGCCCCGGGTGAACGTCTCGGCGCGCACCGGGCGGCACATGGAGAAGCTGGTCCCCGCCATCGAGACCGCCCTCGCCGGGTGGGAGACGCGCGTCCCGACGGGCCGTCTCAACGCCTTCCTCGGCGAGCTGGTCTCGGCCCACCCGCACCCGATCCGGGGCGGCAAGCAGCCGCGCATCCTCTTCGGCACGCAGGCGGGCACCAAGCCGCCGCGGTTCGTGCTGTTCGCCTCCGGGTTCATCGAGGCGGGCTACCGGCGCTTCGTCGAGCGGCGGCTGCGCGAGGAGTTCGGCTTCGACGGCACCCCGATCCACATCTCGGTGCGGGTGCGGGAGAAGCGCGGCAAGAAGAAGTGACCTGAGGTCCGGTACGGCCGGAGGGCGGCACCCCGCACGGGGTGCCGCCCTCCAGTCGTGTCACGCCCGCCCGGCCGTCAGGGGCTGCGCCGGGGCGCGGGCGGCAGCGCCGCCGGGACGTGGTGCGTGCCCGACGCCGGGTACGGGTGCCCGACCCCCGGCTGGCCGCCCTGGGGGAGCTGGCCGACCTGGGTCATCTGCGCGATCTGCGTGAGCGGACCGACCCGCTGCCACTGCGACTGCTGGCCGAGCCGCGCGCTCTGCGCCCCCGCGCTGTACGCGCTGTAGGAGCTGCTGAACGTGCCCGGCCGGGGCGGCACGTACGAACCCCCGCCGTGCGGGATGTTCCCGAAGGCGGTGAAGCCCAGCTCGTCCTCGCCGCTGCGGTCACCCGGCAGCGAGCGGAACGACTTGACGTACTCGGCGTAGAGCGCGTCGTAGATCGGCGTGGCCGATGGGCCGCCGTGGGAGTCCTGGGCCGGTCGCGCGGACGGGATCGGCTGGTAGGACTGGCGGCGGGGAACGTCGTAGGTGTGCACGTAGGTCCCAACGACGGCACTGTGCAAGGGATGCGGTCCTGGGGGCGCCCCGGCGCGGGCGCGGGGCGCCCCCAGGACCGGGCGCGCGGTGCTCAGGTGCCGGCGAGGGGGAGGGCCGCGCCGACCAGCTTGCCGTTGGCGGCGGCCTTGTCGAGGGCGTCGCGCAGCAGGTCCTCGCGGGGCTGGCGGCCGATGGAGCCCACGGGGGCCGCGAACATCAGCACCTGCTGGTGCTTGTTGGCGGCGGCCCGCCAGCCCTCGGTGACCTGGAGCGGCTGGTGCGCCTGCCACCAGGCGACCGGCTGGCCGCCGTGCGCGGACGGCTGGAGGACCGCGTGGAGCTGGCCCATCGCGAGCAGCACCGACCAGCCGTGCTGCACGGGCGGCACCTCGGTCAGCTCCGCCAGCGGCATGAAGCCCTGCTCGATGAGGAGCGGCAGGAAGTCGTCGCCGAGACCGGTGGAGCCCGGCCGTACGATCGCCGCGGTCGGCTCCACGACCAGCGCGGGGTGCAACTCCCCGGCGAGCAGCACCAGTCCGCTGGTCACGCCGAGCACCGCCTGCTCGGGGACGGGCGTCCCGGCGGCCGGTGCGGTGGCGGCGGGGGTCTCGCCGCTGATGGAGCGCACGGCGCCCTGCAACTGCTCCTCGGTGACCTGGACGATCTGCGAGGGCAGGCAGGTGGCGTGGGCGAACGCGAGGACGGCGGTCTCGTCCCCGATGAACAGCACGGTGCTGGTGCGCTCGTGGTCGGAGTCGCCCGGGGTGCGGCAGGAGGTGCAGTCGTAACTGCCCGGGGCGTTCTCTCCGGCGAGCAGCCGGTCGGCTTCTTCGTCGCCGATCTCGGCGCGTACGTCGTCGCTGACGTCGAGCATGCGCGGCACGGGTGACTCCCTCGGATGCGGTGCGTGGGCGGTCCGGGTGGCTCCCCGGCCCATGAAGAAGACAACGGGCGATCTGTGGCGGGGGTCACGCTGTCGGCGGTACCGATTCGCGGCGCCCTGCGCACTCGGTCACCAGAGGTGCGGAATCGGACACTCATCGTCAAGTAACGAGCGGATCACGAAAGTTGGTCACGTGAGGTGGGCCACATGGGGTGGCCGGTCCGGGGTGACACATCGCGACATACGGTGCTGAAAGGGCTGTCCGGAACTCGCCGCTACCCCCGGTAATCGCGAACTGGCCTGCGGAAAGCGGCAGTTGGTTGATTCCGGGCCCCCGCACTCCATAGATTCCGCCGCCGTGTGCATCGAGCACCGCCCGGGGTGGGTCCGTCGGCGGCGCGGCGCCGGAGTCATCTCGGCACCGCGCCTCCCGGCGGACGGGGCGGAGCACGCCGACCGCGTCAGCGCGCGGACGGCGAGCCCCGTCCCGGGGGAGACCCCGGGTGCGTAGAGAGGGACCCTCATGTCCGACTGTGCTGAACGCTCCGCCGCCGACGGTCTTCCGGCCCGCGCCGCCACGGCGCGTACGACGGCGGTGCTCGCCGGGGCGGCCCTGCTCGCCCCCCTCGGCCTGCTCGCCGCGGGCGGCACCGCCGCGGCGGCCGACCAGGGTGTCTGGGACCGCATCGCCCGGTGCGAGAGCGGCGGCGACTGGCACATCAACACCGGCAACGGCTACTACGGAGGGCTCCAGTTCTCCGCCGCCACCTGGCGGGCGTACGGCGGCACCGCCCACGCCCCGACCGCCGACCGCGCGAGCCGGACCCAGCAGATCGCCGTGGCCACCAAGGTCCAGCGCGCCCAGGGCTGGGGCGCCTGGCCGACCTGTTCCACCCGCGCCGGGGCCACCGGCTCCGCCCCCGCCGCCTCCGGCAACGGAGCCCCGAAGGCCGACAAGTCCCGCGAACGGACCGGCCGTACGGCGAGCGCGCCCCGCGAGACCACCACCGACCGCACCACGCCCACCGGCCGCAAGCCGAGCGGCGCCTCCCGCGCCGACGCCCCCCGCGCCGACGTCTCGGCGGGCACCGACGTCCACACCGTGCGGCCGGGCGAGACGCTCGGCACCATCGCCGCCGGGCACGGCACCACCTGGCAGCGCCTCTACGCGGCCAACAGGGCGGCCGTGGGCGGGAATCCGGACCTGATCCTGCCGGGCCTGCGCCTGATGATCTGACCCCGGACGGTCCGACCGCGGACAGGTCGTCCCCGGACGGTCCGATCACCGGCTGTTCCTGCCGTGGGCCCGCGGCAGGAGCACCGGACGCCATGGGCGAGACTGCGTCCATGCTGGAGACCTCCGCCCGACTGCTGCGCCTGCTCTCGCTGCTCCAGGCCCACCGCGAGTGGTCCGGCGCCGCCCTCGCCGATCGGCTCGGCGTCACCCCGCGCACCGTCCGCCGGGACGTGGACCGGCTGCGCGAACTGGGCTATCCGGTGAACGCCAGCCCCGGCACCGGCGGCGGCTACCAGCTGGGCGCCGGTGCCGAGTTGCCGCCGCTGCTGCTGGACGACGACGAGGCGGTCGCCGTGGCCGTCGGACTGCGCACCGCCGCCGGGCACGGCATCGAGGGCATCGGCGAGGCCTCCGTACGCGCCCTGGGGAAGCTGGAGCAGGTGCTGCCGCACCGGCTGCGCCGCCGGGTGGGGGCGCTGAACGCGTTCACCGTGCCGATGCTGCGCGGCCCGCAGGCCTCCGCCGTCGACCCGGCCGTCCTCACCGACCTCGCGCACGCCTGCCGCGACGCAGAGCGGCTGCGCTTCGACTACCGGGGCCACGACGGCACCACGAGTCGCCGTACGGTCGAGCCGCACCGCCTCGTCTGCACCGAGCGGCGCTGGTACCTGGTCGCCTGGGACACCGACCGCGCGGACTGGCGCACCTTCCGCGTCGACCGGGTCACGCCGAGGCCCCCGCACGGCCCCCGGTTCACCCCGCGCACCCCGCCCGCCGAGGACCTGGCCGCGTACGTCTCCCGCGGTGTCTCGACCCGCGCCTACGCCACCCACGCCGTCGTCCGGCTGCTGGTGCCCCGCGCCGAGGCCGCCGTACGGGTCTCGCCGTCCGCCGGGACGCTGGAGGAGGACGGTCCGGACGCCTGCGTCCTGCGCACCGGGGCCGCGAGCCTCGACGTGATGGTGATCCACGTGATGCTGATGGGCTTCCCCTTCGAGGTGCTGGAACCGCCCGAGCTGATCGACGCGATCCGGGCCGCGCGGGACCGCCTCGACGGCGCGCTGTCACGGGCCGGGGAGGGGTCCGGGGAGCGGGGCGGCACCGGCGGCCCGGCGTAAGGGGGTGGTGAGGGAACCGTGTATTTCCGATGGGGGGCGGTCGCTCGGTGGCCCGGACGTTCGGAAAGAACCGGTCTCCGGCGCCTCTTCTCCGGACCCAATTCGACGGGAATGACGAGCCGTTCGGGCGGGATACGGACACGGCGTGAAAAGGCCGTTCGAATGCGGGCGGAAGAAGGGCCGGATCGCGCGCCGGGATGGGGGAAGCGGCCGGAAACGGCTGTCGTGACGTTGTGACGGAACGGTGACCGGGGTGATCCCCGCGTCCGGTACGGGGTTCCCGGAACGGCGCTCTCGGCCTAGCGTGGCCCGTATGGCAGCGATTCCCACTCCGCCCGCGGAGCCCCAGGACAGCCCGGACGCCTACGTGGGCCTGGAGGCCGGGCGGGCCGAGCGGCTCGCCCGGGAGCGCGGCTGGTCGACGGTGCGGGCGCTGGAGCCCGGCACGATCATCACCATGGAGTACCGCGTGGGGCGCCTCAACTTCGAGGTGCGGGACGGGCACGTGACCCGCTCCTGGAAGGGCTGACGCCGGGCCGCACGACCCCGGACCGGCCGCCGTACGGGCGGACGCCGGTCAGCCGCCGGTCAGCGGGCGGGCCGTCTGGTTGCCCGAGCCCCTCGGCAGCCGCTCGGGGTGCGGTGGCCGCCTGCTGCCGGTCGGGGTGACCGGGCTGCGCTCCGGGCGGGCCGTGTGCGGGCCGGGAGGCAGGTACACGGGTGCGGCGGGCGCACGCGACACCGGCGGCGCCGCCTCGTGGGAGCGGACCGGCGACGACGCGGCCGGGGAGTGCGGGGCGACCGGTACGGCGACCGGCACCGGAGCGGGGGCCGGTACGGGCGCCGCGCCCGTGCGACGGTCGCGCCAGCGGTCCCGCAGGTCGAGGATCAGCGTCTCCGTGCGGGCGATCAGCGGCTCGAACCAGGGCAGCGCCAGCAGGATCAGCAGACCGGCGGCCCAGCCGAGGACGACGTCGCTCAGCCAGTGCGTACCGAGGTAGACGGTGGCGAGGCCGACGCCGAGGGAGGTGACCGCGGAGAGCGCGGACAGCCAGCGGCGGGCGCGCGGGGTGGAGGCCAGATAGGCCAGGATTCCCCAGGTCACCACCGCGTTGGCGGTGTGGCCGCTGGGAAATATATCGCCGCCCAGACCCATCTCGTTCGAGCCGATGACGGTGGCGTAGTGCGGGCCGAGACGGCCCATGCCGATCTTCGCGGCGCCCACGGTGACGTTGAGCAGCAGCAGCGAGGCGCCGAGCGTGAGCAGCGGGCGCAGGGTGTGCTGCCGCCAGGATCTCCAGCCCAGCCAGGCGGCGACCATCACGGCGGTGGGGCCGCGCTGGCCGAGCACCACGTAGTAGTCGACGAACCAGTGGATCTCGGACCACTGCTGGTACGGCCGGAAGAACATGACCTGCCAGTCGAGGCGGACCAGCCACGAGGTGATCACCACGAGCCACACGATCGCCAGGTAGAACGCCAGGGTCGCGGCGAACAGCGCGACCCGGTGCCGGCTCATCCTCGGCATGTCCGCGAGGGTCGGCCGTTCCGGCTCACGGTCGAGCCTGGCGAACACCCGGTCCAGACGGGTGAGCTTCCGTTCGGTACGCACCCAATCGACGTTACAGCGCGTGAGCTGAGTTCCCTGCCGAATCCACGGGTTTGTGATGACGATGTGATGTGGGATCTCTCTCAGAAGAGCTTTTATTCCTACGGAATCGCAATCTGAGAAGCTTTCACCCTTCAATTCCCTGGCCTATTTCGGTGGCGAGTTTCAGGAACGGAAGGAATGCGTTCACCGAATGCTGGTGCGCCATTCTCCGTACGCTCACGGGCCGACCGGGTGGATCACGGGGGACCCGACCCGTTCAGCCACCACGCTCCGTACACGGCAGAGGCGACCGCCACCCCGCCGACGATCACCGCGGCGCGCACCGGCCGCCGCGCGGCCAGGGCCGCCAGTGCCTGGGCGGGCGGGAACAGCAGCGGGAAGGCGGGCATCAGCAGCCGCGGCTTCGACCCGAAGTAGCTGGAGGCGCACAGGGCGAGCGCCAGCACGACCCCGGTGTGGACGAGCAGCGGGAGCGGCTGGCGGCGGCGCACGCAGACGACGTACAGCCAGATCAGCGCGGCCACCCCCGCGGTCAGGGCGACGCCCGCCAGGACGGAGGGGAGCGCGGGGCCGGACGGGCCGGGGGTGAACTTGGCGCCGACGAAGCGGGCGAAGGCGAGTCCGCCGTCGAAGCCGTTGCGCCAGCCCGCCTGGACGTCGAGATAGCCGAGCGGCCCCTTCCCGGTCCGGTGACCCACCCACAGGACGTATCCGGCGGCCCCGGTCGGGGCGAGCAGCAGACCGGCGGCGCGCGCCGCCCGCGACGCGCCCCCGCGAGCCCCTTCGCGCGGCCGGGCGGGGGGTGACGGCGGCCGGGGGGCGGAATCGTCCGGCCGCGCGCCCGCCCCGCGCGCCGCGCCCCGCTCCCGCACGAACGAGACCACGCCCGCCGCCCACACCGCCGCGACCACCGCCAGCCCGACCGGCCGGGTCAGCCCGGCCAGCGAGGCCAGCAGCCCGGCCGTCACCCAGCGGCCGGTGAGCACCGCGTACAGCGACCAGGCGGCGAGCGCCGTGAACAGGGACTCGCTGTACGCCATCGACTGCACGATCCCGACCGGCAGCACCGCCCACACCAGCACCGCGCAGACCCCGACGCGGCGGCCGTACACCCGGTCGGCGACCGCGAAGATCCCCCAGGCCGCGGCGAGCGACGCGCCCAGCGAGACGACGAAGCCCGCGGCGCCGTACGACAGGGGGGTCAGCGCGTGCAGCAGCCGCTCCAGCCAGGGCAGCAGCGGGAAGAACGCCAGGTTGGAGTGGACGTCGCCGTTCGGCAGCCGCACCTCGTAGCCGTACCCCAGCTCGGCGACCCGCGTGTACCACAGCGCGTCCCAGCGGGCGGTCAGCAAGGTGTACGCGCTCTTGTCGCGCGCCCCGCTCCACCCGGCGAGGACGAGCAGACCCAGGGCGCGCACGGCCGCGTACCCGAGGAGGGCGGGGGCCGCCCGGCGCAGGGCCGCGGGTCCGTACGGGGCCACGCGCGTTCCAGGATCGGTCACGGACCCGATTATCGGCGGGGCCCGGGAACACTGGGTGCGCCGGGGTACGACGGCCCGTGAAAAAAGTGGCGTACGCCACAGACGGGGCCCGTAACTGTGAGAGGTCCACCACGTGGACGACGGGCGAACTCGCGTACGCTGCCACTCACTCGTCGTTCGCTGCGCGGGCCGGAGACCACCGCTCCTCTCCGGCCGAGTCGCGGGGGAGTCCCCACCCCCGCGAGCCCGCCGAAGCCGAGGACACACCTGGGAGCACCTGGGAGGTACGTCTATGTCCGGGACGACCGCGGCCGCCGCCCGGCTGCGCCGTCGGGCGGCCGGGGCCGGTGCCAACCGCTGGGTCGTCCTGGTGGTGCTGTGCGTCAGCCTGCTCCTGGTCGCCGTGGACGCCACCGTGCTGCACGTGGCGGTGCCCGCCGTCACCGAGGACCTGCGGCCCGGCGGCATCGAACTGCTCTGGATCGTCGACACCTATCCGCTGGTCTGCGCCTCGCTGCTGATCCTCTTCGGCACGCTCGGCGACAAGGTGGGCCGCAGAAAGGTCCTCCTCCTCGGCTACGCCCTCTTCGGCGTCGCCTCCGCGCTCGCCGCGTTCGCGAGCAGCGCCGAGACGCTCATCGCCGCGCGGGCCCTGCTCGGCGTCGGCGGTGCGATGATCATGCCCGCGACGCTGTCGATCCTCCGCCAGGTCTTCCCCGACCGGCGTGAGCGGGCCCTCGCCATCGGCATCTGGAGCGCGGTCGCCGCGGTCGGCGCGGCCGTCGGACCACTGCTCGGCGGCTTCCTCCTCGAACACTTCTGGTGGGGCTCGGTCTTCCTCGTCAACATTCCGCTGATGCTGGTCAGCCTGCCCGTCGGACGGCTGCTGCTGCCCGAGTCGAAGGGCGCGGGCGACGGGCCGTGGGACGTCGTCGGCGCGCTGATGGCGGCGGCCGGACTCTTCGGCGCGGTCCTCGGCGTGAAGCGCCTCGGCGCCGGTGATCTCAGCGTCTTCGGCCTGGTCCCGCTGGTGGCGGGCGTGGCGCTGATCGTCCTGTTCGTACGGCGGCAGCGGCGCCGCAGGCATCCGCTGGTCGACCTGCGGATGTTCTCCCGTCCGGCGTTCAGCACCTCGGTCGGCTGCATCGTGCTGGCCATGCTGGCGCTGGTCGGCCTGGAGCTGATCGCCGCCCAGTACCTCCAGCTCGTGCTCGGCCTGTCCCCGCTGGAGACCGGGCTGCGGCTGCTGCCGCTGACGTTCGCCGCGATGGCGGCCGGGCTGGCCGGGGCGCGGCTGCTGCGCCGGGTCGGCCCCCGGCGGATGGTGTGCGGCGGGTTCTGCGTCACTGCGCTCGCCGTCCTCACGCTGACCGCCATGGGCGGCTCCGACAACCCCGGACTGCTGCTCCTCGGGTTCGTGCTGCTCGGGTTCGGGCTGGAGACGACGCTGTTCGCGGCGTACGAGTCGATGCTGAGCGAGGCTCCGCCGGAGCAGGCGGGCGGGGCGGCGGCGATCGGCGAGACCTCGTACCAGCTCGGCGCGGGGATCGGGATCGCGCTGCTCGGCAGTGTCATGAACGCGGCCTACTCGCCCGGCCTGGCCTCCGTGCCGGGGGTGCCGGCGTCCGCGTCCGGCTCGGCGGGGCACTCCCTCGGCGAGGCGTACGAGGTCGCGGGGCGGCTCGGGGGCGCCGCCGGGGAGACCCTGCGCCGGGTCGCGCGGGACTGCTTCGTGCACGGGCTCCATGTGACGCTGCTGGTGAGCGCCGGGTTGTTGCTGCTGGGGGCGGTGATGGCGCTGCGGTTGCCGCGGACCATGCAGTGCGAGGTGCCCTCGGCCGAACCGGTGGGAGTGCCCGCGCCCCGCGAGGTCGAGAAGTCCCGCGTCCCGGTGTGATGCCGGGGGCCGCTCTCCCGTCCACGCGCCGTCCGTGACCGTCTCCCGGGAGGCCGGACCCGTCCGGTACCGTCGGACCCGGCCGCCTGGTGAGCAGCGCTAGTTTTGTGGAGGGAATCCATGTCGTCCGGTTCCGGTCTGCCGCCCTTCTCCGTGTCCGATCCGCTCGGGATCGACGACCTCCTCGACGACGAGGACCTGGCCGTCCGCGACACCGTCCGCCGCTGGGCCGCGGACCGTGTGCTGCCGTACGTCGCGGACTGGTACGAGAAGGGGGAGCTGCCCGGTGTCCGGGAGCTGGCCCGCGAACTCGGCGGGATCGGCGCCCTCGGGATGTCGCTGGAGGGGTACGGCTGCGCGGGCGCCTCCGCCGTGCAGTACGGGCTGGCCTGTCTGGAGCTGGAGGCCGCCGACTCCGGCATCCGTTCCCTCGTCTCCGTGCAGGGCTCCCTCGCCATGTACGCGATCCACCGCTTCGGCAGCGAGGAACAGAAGGAGCGGTGGCTGCCGCGGATGGCCGCCGGTGAGGTCATCGGCTGCTTCGGACTGACCGAGCCCGACGCCGGGTCCGACCCCGCCGCGATGCGCACGTACGCCAAGAGCGACGGCACCGACTGGGTCCTCGACGGCCGCAAGATGTGGATCACCAACGGGTCGGTGGCCGGGGTCGCCGTCGTCTGGGCCCGCACCGAGGAAGGCATCCGCGGCTTCCTGGTCCCCGCCGGGACACCCGGCTTCACCGCGCCGGAGATCCGGCACAAGTGGTCGCTGCGCGCCAGCGTCACCAGCGAACTGGTCCTCGACGGCGTACGGCTGCCCGCCGACGCCGTACTGCCCGGCGTCGTCGGCCTCAAGGGGCCGCTCGGCTGTCTGTCGCACGCGCGGTACGGGATCGTGTGGGGCGCGATGGGCGCGGCGCGGACCTGCTTCGAGACCGCCCTCGACTACGCGCGCACGCGGGAGCAGTTCGGGCGGCCGATCGGCGGCTTCCAGCTCACCCAGGCCAAACTCGCCGACATGGCGGTCGAACTGCACAAGGGAATCCTGCTCGCCCACCATCTGGGGCGGCGGATGGACGCCGGGCGGCTGCGCCCCGAACAGGTCAGCTTCGGCAAGCTCAACAACGTGCGGGAGGCGATCGAGATCTGCCGGACCGCCCGCACGGTCCTCGGCGCCAACGGCATCTCGCTGGAGTACCCGGTGATGCGGCACGCGACCAACCTGGAGTCGGTCCTCACCTACGAGGGCACCGTCGAGATGCACCAGCTCGTCCTCGGCAAGGCGCTCACCGGGCTCGACGCCTTCCGCTGACCGCGACGCCCCCGGGCCCGGAGCGGGGCGGGCCCGAAGCGGGCAGGGCCGGTGACCGGCCCTGCCTCAGCTCTGGTTGAAGAAACCGTCCGCGCGGTGCGCGGCCGGGTCCCCGCTGACGATCTCGGTGTTGGCGGGGGTGAGCAGGAACACGCGGGTGGAGACCCGCTCGATGGAACCCCGCAGGCCGAAGATCAGCCCGGCCGCGAAGTCGACGACGCGCTTGGCGTCGGCGGCCTCCATCGCGGTGAGGTTCATGATGACGGGGACGCCCTCGCGGAACAGCTCGCCGATGTGGCGCGCGTCCCGGAAGCTGTCCGGGGTCACCGTGCCGATCCGGCGGCCCTTCTCCTGAGCCGTGTCGGTGGCGACCTTCACCCGCGGGTCGGTGACCCAGGCGTCCCCGGACTCGGGGCCCTCGGAGTAGTCGTCGTCGTAGTAGCGCTCGTCGTCGTTGTCGTCGACGAGGCCGAGCCAGGCACTTGCCTTGCGTACCGATCCCATGGACGCCTCCTCTCACAGCGGTCATTCTTGCTTTCCGCATTCCCCATGGTCGTCCATGATGCGGATGTCGCGCCAAGTGGATAGACGCCGCGCGGGGGGTTTGTGACGGTACTGGTGCACAGCCGATCCGTCGAGAGTCCATGTGCCCCAAGGGTCCTGGTGTACACCGCTGCTGACTGTGAGTGAAATATGATTCTTCACGGCGTACGGGTGAGGACCGGTGCGTACGGGTGAACCGGACGAGCCGTTCCTGTGACAATCGGTCGATACGATGCGGCAGCTCGGGGGCGGGCGAAGAGCCGCCCCACGACGTACGGATCACGGGGGATCGACATGTTCGGAATCGTCAGACCGTGCCGCCACCGCCTCGGTGAGGGCCTTCGGACGCAGTGGATGGCGCACCTGTGCGGGCTCTGCCTCGCGCTGCGCCGCGACCACGGGCAGCTGGCCCGCGTCGTCACCAACTACGACGGGCTGCTCGTCTCGGTCCTGACGGAGGCTCAGGCCGGGACCACCGACGCGGGCCGCCGTACCGCGGGGCCCTGCCCGCTGCGCGGGATGCGCACCGCGTCCGTCGCGCAGGGTGAGGGCGCCCGGCTCGCGGCGGCCGTCTCCCTGGTGCTCGCCGCGGCGAAGGTCCGTGACCATGTCGCCGACGGGGACGGGCTGCTCGCCCGCAGGCCGGTCGCGCTCGCCGCGCGCCGGGTCGCCACGAGCTGGGGGCGGGCCGGGGAACGCGGCGGGTCCGCCGTCGGGTTCGACACGGCGGTGCTGGTGGACGCCGTCGACCGGCAGATCGGTGTCGAGGCGCTCGCCGGGCCGGGCACACCGCTGCTGACGGTCACCGAGCCGACCGAGACGGCGACCGGCGCCGCCTTCGCGCACACCGCGCTGCTGGCGGGGCGGCCGGGCAACGCCGAGCCCCTGGCCGAGGCCGGGCGGCTCTTCGGGCGGCTCGCGCACCTGCTGGACGCGGTGGAGGACCGGGAGGCCGACGCCGCCTCCGGCGCCTGGAACCCGCTGACGGCCACCGGCACCTCGCTCACCGAGGCCCGTCGGCTCGCCGACGACGCGGTGCACGGGATACGTCTCGCCCTGCGCGACGCCGAGTTCGCCGACCCGAAGCTCGCCCACGTGCTGCTGGTGCACGAGCTGCGCACCTCCGTGGACCGGGCGTTCGGGACCGCCTCCTGCGGCCACCCCCACCCGGCGCCGGACACGGAGGGGGCGCGGGTCGAGCAGTACGGGCCGCCGCCCGGCAACCCGTTCGCGCCCGGCGGCCCGCCGCACACGCCGGGCCCGCCGCGCCGCGACCGGCGCGGACTGCTCGCCGGGTGCGCGGTGTGGACCGGACTCGCCTGCTCCTGCCAGATGTGCTGCGGCACCTACGAGGACCCCTGGACCCGTGAGCCCAAGGAGGGCCTCTGCCAGCGCTGCGACTGCGGTGACTGCTGCGACGGGTGCGACTGCTGCTCGAACTGCTGCGACGGGTGCTGCTGCGACGGGTGCGGGTGCGACTGCTAGCGACGCGCGCCGCGGGGGTGGGCCGGTGACGTGGGTGCGCCGGGGGCGCGGGTGAGGCGGCGGCGCGCCTCGGCCGGGGGCGGTGGTCGGGCCGCCACCCCCGGCACGGGCGTCGTCAGTCCTTGATCTCCTGCGGGGAGATCTCGGACTTGTCGATGGCGGAGCCGGTCGTGCCCCACTTCTTGAGGATCGTGGCGTAGGTGCCGTCGGCGATGAGCCGGTCGACGGCCGCCTGGAAGGCGGGGGCCAGCTTCGTGTCCTTCTTGAAGGCGAAGCCGACGTCGAGCCGGTGGAACTCGTTGAGGAACTTCAGGCCCTCCTGGTGAGCTACGCCGTAACGCAGGCCGTTGATCGTCGACATCACGACATCGCTGCGGCCCTGCTGCACGGAGGACCAGACGGCGCCCGGCTCGCTGTACGTCTGCACCTTGTACTCCTTCTTGCCGCCGTCGGAGCAGACGTGCTTGTTCTCCTCCAGCGTGGCCTCGAAGGTGGTGCCCGCGCCGGTGGCGATGTTCAGGCCGCAGAGCTGGACGAGGTCGGTGATCTTGTCCAGCTTGCTGTCCTTGCGGGTCGCGAAGCCCTGGCCGTCGTTGATGTACGTGACGAAGTCGATGGTCTTGAGCCGCTCGGCGGTGACGCCGAAGTTGCTGACGCCGAAGTCGTACTTGCCGCTGTCCAGGGCGGGCAGGATCGCCTCGAAGCTGGCCTTCTCCGTCTTCAGCTTCAGCCCGAGCTTCTTGGCCACGGCGTTGGTGAAGTCGAGGTCCTGGCCGACGAGCGTCTTGCCGTCCTCCAGGTAGTTGATGCCGGGCGGGGAGCCGCCGACCGCGAACGCGACGGTCAGCTCGGTCGTCCCCGACGGCAGCAGCTTCGCCGCGGCCTCGTCCTTCGTGACCGAGGACACCACGTCCTCGGTGGGTATCCCGTCGGCGCCGGCCGCGGCCTGTTTCGTGCCGCCGGAGCCGGAACCCGCCCCGGAATCACCGCCGTCGTCCGATCCGCAGGCGCTGAGCAGCAACGCGGCGGACGTGATCAGGGCGAAGGGGGTCAGAACACGGGCGCGTGAGCGCAGGGACGTACGCATCGTGTGCGGTCTCCAAAGGCGAAAGGGCAGGCAGAAGGGCAGGCGGAGGAGCAGCCGGAGGAGCAGGGGAAGCGGCGCGGAGAAGCGGAGGGAGCGGCGAGGAGAGAAGAGGGCAGCGCTGAGCGAGGGGCGCGCGGTGAGGGGTGGGCGCGGGTGAAGGCGGAGCTGGGGAAGGCGAACGCTCAGAAAGGCGCGCGGAGATCCGACGCGCGCGGTGGGGTCAGCTCAACAGGAACAGGACCACACGCGACCGAAGTCGATGTGGGAGCGGGTGACCAGCCACTGCTGCGGATGCATGGGCCAAGTGGAGCAGGTCTCCGGTTGGCCGTCAACTGACATGAGATGTACCGCTCACCATGTGGACGGCCTTGACAGCGAGGGGAAACGCCGCCGTACCCTCGACGGACGGCCCTGCTGAGGGGCTCGGCCGTACCGCGCCGCGCGGCGCACCGGTGTGAAGGCACCCAACCGTGTTCGACCTCGACCTTTCTCGACGTCACGGAGCCTTCGCATGTCTTCCGACACCCTCGCCAAAGCCGACACCCCACCGGGCATACCGGAGCAGGCCGACGCCTTGCGGATCGTCCCGCACCGCCGTCTCGGCCAGTGGACGGCCGCCGTCGCCGTCCTCGTCCTGCTCGGCCTCGCTGTCAACTCCGTGCTGCGCAACGACGCGTTCCAATGGGGCGTCGTCGCCGACTACTTCACCTCCGACGCCGTCCTGCGCGGCCTGTGGCTCACGCTCTGGCTGACGGCCGTCGTCATGGTCCTCGGCTTCGTGCTGGGCGCCCTGCTCGCCGCGGCCCGCCTGTCGGCCAACCCGGTGCTGCGCAGCGTCAGTTGGGGCTACGTCTGGCTGTTCAGGTCGATCCCGATCCTGGTGCAGCTGCTGCTCTGGTTCAACATCGGGGCGCTCTACCCGCAGGTCCTCGGCGTCAAGACGGTCAACCTGTTCACGCCGATCGCCGTCGCGATCATCGGCCTCACCCTCCACGAGGCCGCCTACGCCGCCGAGGTGGTCCGCGGCGGCATCCTCTCCGTCGACCGCGGCCAGGTCGAGGCCGCGCAGGCGCTCGGGCTGAGCCGGTGGCGCCGCTGGTGGCGGATCGTGCTGCCGCAGGCCATGCGCTCCATCGTGCCGCCGGCCGGGAACATGCTGATCGGCACCCTCAAGGGCACCTCCATCGTCAGCGTCATCGCCGTGCAGGACCTGCTGTTCTCCGTGCAGCTCGTCTACCACCGCACCTACCAGGTGATCCCGCTGCTGATGGTGGCCACCGTCTGGTACACCGTCGTCACCTCGCTGCTCGGCGTCGGCCAGTACTACGTCGAGAAGTACTACGCCCGCGGTTCGGAGCGCACCCGATGAGGCGCTCACTGGTGATCGTCGGGGCCGGGCCGCGGGGGACCGGTCTCGTCGAGCGGATCGCCGCCAACGCGCCCGAGCTGTACGACGGTTCGGGTCTCGACATCCATCTCGTGGACCCGCATCCGCCGGGCGCCGGACGCATCTGGCGCACCGCGCAGTCGCCGCTGCTGTGGATGAACTCGCACGCCGAGGACGTCACCATGTTCACCGACGAGACGGTGGACATGGCCGGACCCGTCCGCGAGGGCCCCACCCTGCACGAGTGGGCCGCCGTCGACGGCCGCACCTTCGCCGACCGGCAGCTCCAGGGCGCCTACCTGGGCTGGGTGCACGAGCAGGCGGTCGCCGCGCTGCCGCCGTCGGTCGCCGTCCACCACCACCCGCGCCGCGCGCTGCGCGTCGGCGGCTCGCCCGCGGGCCGCCAGCAGGTCTGGCTGGAGGGACGGCCCCGGCCGCTCCTCGCCGACCTCGTCGTCCTCGCCCTCGGTCACCTCGACGCCGAACTCGACGAACAGCAGGCCGCGTTGGCCTCGTACGCGCGCGAACACGACCTGGTCCACCTGCCGCCCGACTTCACCGCCGACACCGACCTGTCGGCGCTGCGGCCCGGTGAACCCGTCCTCGTCCGCGGCTTCGGCCTCGCCTTCGTCGATCTGATGGTCCTGCTCACCGAGGGCCGCGGCGGCCGCCACGACGGCGACACCTATGTCCCGTCCGGGCAGGAGCCGGTGCTGTACGTCGGCTCGCGGCGCGGCGTGCCGTACCACTCGAAGATCGGCTACGACTGGACCGGCGACCGGCCTCCGCTGCCCCGCTTCTTCGGGCCCGCCGAGACCGAGGCGCTGCTCGCCCGGCCCGACGGCTTCGACTTCCGGCGGGACGTGTGGCCGCTGGTCGAGAAGGAGCTGGGATTCGCCCACTACCACCGGCTGTTCACCGCTCACCCCGAGCGGACCGCCGTCGCCTGGGCCGACTTCGAGGAGAAGTACGCGGCGGCCGACGCCGGGCAGGAACGCGAGACGCTGGTGGCGTCCGCCGTGCCCGACCCGCGCGACCGCCTCGACCTCGACGCCCTCGACCGCCCGCTCACCGGCGTGCGCTACGACTCCTTCGACGCCCTCCAGGACGGCCTGCGGGCCTACGTCCAGAACGATCTGACGCGCCGTCACGACCCGCGGCACAGCCCCGACCTCGGGGTCTTCTTCGGACTCCTCTCCGTCTACGGGCAGTTGGTGCGGCTCGGCGACATCGGGAACTGGTGGCACGGCTTCTTCAGCTACCTCGCCTCCGGTCCGCCCGGACCCCGGCTGCGGCAACTCCTCGCCCTCTCCCGCGCGGGCGTGGTGCGGTTCGCGGGCGCCGACATGGACGTACGCGCCGAGGACGGGGTGTTCCGGGCGTCCAGCCCCAGCCTGCCCGGGTTCTCCGTGACCGCGCGGGCGCTGGTCGAGGCGCGGCTGCCCGAACCGACCGTACGGCGGGCCCGTGACCCGCTGCTGCGCGCCCTGCACGAGGACGGCGCCACCGACACCCCGGACGGGCTGCTGCGCGTGGACCGCGCCGACGGCCGGATCCTGGACCGGGACGGCCGCCCGCACCCGCGGCGGTTCGCGCTCGGACCGCACACCGACGGCCGGACGCCGGGCGCGTTCACCCGGCCGCGCACCGGCGGGCCCGCCTTCCGGCAGAACGACGCCACCGCGCGGGCCGTCCTGGTCTTCCTGCGCGACCTGGACTGTCCGGCCGTCGGCTGACCCCCGCGCCGCCCGTCCTCACCGAACTCCCCACCCTCCTAAGGAAGTCACGCCATGAGCGTCATGGTCGACATCAGGTCCGTCCACAAGAGCTTCGGCCCGCTGGAGGTCCTCAAGGGCATCGACCTGTCGGTACGCACCGGAGAGGTCACCGTCGTCCTCGGCCCCTCCGGCTCCGGCAAGTCGACGCTGCTGCGCACCATCAACCACCTGGAGAAGGTGGACCGGGGCGTGATCAGCGTGGACGGCGCGCTCATCGGCTACCGCCGTGCCGGGGACCGCCTGTACGAACTGCCCGAACGGGAGGTGCTGCGCCAGCGCACCCGGATCGGGTTCGTCTTCCAGAACTTCAACCTCTTCCCGCACCTCACGGTCCTCGACAACGTCGTCGAGGCCCCGATATCCGCGCTCAAGCGGCCCCGCCGGGAGGCCGAGGAGAACGCCCGGCGGCTGCTGGACCGGGTCGGCCTCGCCGACAAGGCCGCCGCCTACCCGAAGCACCTCTCCGGCGGGCAGCAGCAGCGCGTCGCCATCGCCCGCGCCCTCGCGCTGGAGCCGAAGCTGCTGCTGTTCGACGAGCCGACCTCCGCCCTCGACCCCGAACTGGTCGGTGAAGTCCTCGACGTCATCAAGGACTTGGCGCACCAGGGCACCACGATGATCGTCGTCACCCACGAGATCGGGTTCGCCCGCGAGGTCGCCGACACCGTCGTCTTCATGGACGAGGGCCGGATCGTCGAACAGGGCCCGCCCGCCGAGGTGCTGGAACGCCCGCGCGAGGAGCGCACGCGCCTCTTCCTCTCCAAGGTCCTGTGACCGGGCCCGGGTCGAGCCGCCGACGGGGGCGAGGGGCCCGCGGGCGCGACGGACGCGGGGCCCGCCTCGGGCCCGGCGGACACGAGGAACACGCCGGACACGGGCGAGGCGGCGGACACGACGGGCGCGGTGGCGGACACGACGGGCGCGGTGGGCGCCGGGGCGACAGGAGAAGGGGATGACCGCGATGACGTCATCAGCCGGGCGGGGCCTGCTGCACCTGGCCGCGGCCGTCGACCAGCCGGGGGCCTACGGGGCCGCCCCCTACGTCGAGTTGGCCCGGCTCGCCGAGCGCGGCGGGCTCGACTTCGTCACGCTCGACGACACCTTCGCCCGCCCCGGCCCCGACGCGCCCGCCGTCCTGTCCCGGGTCGCGCCCGCCACCCACCGGATCGGCCTGGTGCCCACCGTCACCACCACCCACACCGAGCCCTTCCACGTGCAGGCCGCCGTCGCCGCCCTCGACTGGGTCAGCCGGGGCCGGGCGGGCTGGCGCATCGACGTGTCCACCACCGAGGGCGAGGCCCGCCTCTTCGGCCGCCGGCACGCCGCCGCGCCGGACGCGCTCTGGCGGGAGGCCGGTGAGGTCGCGGACGTGGCCGCGCGGCTCTGGGACAGCTGGGAGGACGGGGCGGAGCGCCCGGCCGCGGGGCCGGGCCGGGCCACGGCCCCTTCCTTCACGGACCGCCCGTTCACGGACCGTTCGTTCGCGGCCGGCCACTCGTCCGCGGGTCATGTGCCCGCCCAACGCTCCGCCACCGAAGGCCCGTTCACCGAAGGCACGCCCGCCGAGGGGCAGTTCGGTGAAGCCCCGTTCGGTGAAGCCCCGTTCACGGACCCGGAGAAGCTGCACCACGTCGACTTCACCGGCACCTCCTTCTCGGTGCGCGGCCCCGCGACCGTGCCCCGGCCCCCGCAGGGGCATCCCGTACGGGTGGTCGACGCGACCGACGGGCCCGCCCGCGCCACCGCCGCCCGGTACGCCGACGTCGTCCTGATCCGGGTCGCCGACCCGGCACGGGCCCGGTCCGTGCGGGACGCGCTGCGCGCCGAGGCCGCGGAGGCGGGGCGCGACCCGCGCGCCCTGCGGGTCCTGGTGAGCCTGCTGATCGACCTCGGCGACGGCGAGCACGCCGCCGACCCCGGCCACGGCGGGGGCGGCCCCCGCGCCACCGCCCAGGGACCCCTCTACCGGGGCGGCCCCGTCGACCTCGCCGACCTCATCGCCACCTGGCACCGGGAGGGCGCCGCCGACGGCTTCCACCTCACCCCCCTCGAACCGCGCCGCGACCTCGAACGGCTGGTCAACGGCACGGTCGCGCTGCTCCAGCACCGCGGCCTGTTCCGCACCTTCTATCCCGGCAGCACCCTCCGGGAGCACCTGGGCCTCGGCCGGCCCGCCAACCGGTACGCGGAGGGCGCCCGGTGAGCCCCGGCCGGACCGCCGCCGAAGCCGACGGCGCGGCCGGAGCCGGGTCCGGGGCCGGGGCCGGTCGCGGGCGGAGACCGGGCGGCGGGCCACCGCCGATGCACCTCGCCGTGGCTCTCCCCGCGACCGGCGGCGGTGCCTCCCGGTCGGGCGCGCGCCCGGACGCCGCGGCGGACTTCGCCGCCCTGGCCCGGCTCGCCCGGACCGCCGAACGCGGCCTGTTCGACTTCGTCCTGCTCGACGAGGCGCTGCGGCTGCCCGAACACCGGGGGCGCGTCGACGGCCTGGCCGCGACCGGCCGGGCGCAGGCGCTCACCGTGCTGGGCGCGCTCGCCGCCGTCACCGAGCACGTCGGGCTGGCCGCCACGACCGACGCCGCCTTCCACGAACCCTACGAACTCGCCCGCAGACTCGCCACGTTGGACCATCTCAGCGGCGGACGCACGGCCTGGCACCTGGTGACCACCGCCGACGCGCGCACCGGGGACAACTTCCGGCGCGACGGCTCGTCCGACCCGGCCGCGCGGCAGCCGAGGGCCGCCGAACTGGTCGCGGCGGCCCGCCGGTTGTGGGACTCCTGGGGGCCCGACGGGTCCGCCCGGCCGTTCGTCCACCACGGCACGCACTTCGACATCGCGGGGGAGTTCACCCTGCCGCGCTCCCCGCAGGGGCATCCGGTGGTGATCCGCTCCGGGGACGGCGACGAGGACCGGGAGGCCGCGGCGGCCACCGCCGACGTCCTGCTCACCCGGCACGCTCCGCCCGAGGCCGCCCGCGCCCTCGCCGACGGCCTGCGGCGGCGCCTGGCCGCGCACGGCCGTGACCCCGCCGACCTGCGGATCATGCCGCGGATCACCGTCGTCCTCGGGGACACCGCCGCCGAGGCGCGGGAGCGGGCCGCCGCGTTCGCCCGGCGCCGGATCACCCCGCGGCGGGCGATCCGCGCGCTGGAACGGCTGTGGGGCGCCGACCTCTCGGCGTACGACCCGGACGGTCCGCTGCCCGAGACCGACCCGCGCCCCGGCCAACCACCCGGCCCGGACGGCGCCGCGCAGCGCGCCGACGCCGTCGCCCGCGCCGAGAAGTGGCGGGCGCTGTCGAAGGAGAAGGGCCTGTCGATCCGGCAGACGGTGATCGAGGCGCGCGGCCGGCCCTCGTTCGCCGGCACCCCCGACGCGGTCGCCGCCCAACTGGAGGCGTACGTACGGCAGGACGCCGCCGACGGCTTCACCCTCCTGCCCGATCCCGTCCCCGTCCCCTTCCTCGGTGCCGGTCCCGGCCCCGGTCACGACGGCGGAACGGCCGACGGCTACGGCGGACTCGACGAGTTCGTCGACCGGGTGGTGCCCCTGCTCCAGGAACGCGGCCTGTTCCGCGAGGCCTACACGGGCGCCACCCTGCGTTCCCACCTCGGCCTCCCGGCCCCGGCCGACCCGCCGGGGAAGCCCACCCGCACGACAGATCCCGCGCGCACGACAGATCCTGCCCGCGCGACAAGTCCCGCCCGCACGGCGGGGTCCGTACGCAGGGCGGGGTCCGTACGCACGGCACGAAAGGAACAGCACCCGTGACGGACGAGGCCGACCGCTGGAAGCAGTGGCACGAGGAGCGGAAGCAGGCGGTGGCGGAGCCCTACGGGCCGCCGGCGCTCACCGGCACGCACTGGACCGAGGACTTTCCGGACGGTCGACTTCCGGACATCCCGGGGGTCTGGGTGGCCGAAGATCACGGGGTGGCGCTCACCGCGGCCGGGCCCGACGGCCTGACCCTGGACGGCGAGCCCTTCAGCGGCACCGTCCGGCTCGGCGCCGACACCGGCCCGGTCGCCGCCTCCCGCGTCGCGCTCGGCGCCCGCCGTCTGGTCGTCCTGGAGCGCGAAGGGGTCTGGGGCGTACGGCACTTCGACCCGGACGCCGAGGCCAGACACCGTTTCCGCGGCATCACCGCCACCCCCTACGACCCCCGCTGGCCGGTCCCCGGACGCTTCACCCCCTACGCCGAGGACCGCACCGTACGGGTGCCCCACGCCGACGGGCGCGAGCGCGGCCTCGGGCTCGGCGGGGAGCCGGCGTTCACCCTCGACGGACAGGAGCACACACTCCGGGTGAGCGTGCGGGGCGACGGCTCGCTCTGGGCGGTCTTCGCGGACGCCACCAGCGGAAACAGCAGTTTCCGATTCCGGTTCCTGCACCCCGCCGCGCCCGACGCCGAAGGACGGACGACGGTGGACCTCAACCGGGCCGTGCTGCAGCCCTGCGCGTTCGCCGACGCCTTCCTCCGCCCCTTCCCGCCCCGGGGAACACGCTGGTCAGCGCGGTCGAGGCGGGGGAGCGGGCGCTGGTCTGAGCCGGACGCCGAACGGGTCGGCACGTAAAAGTCGTTCAAAGCTTGACGGCCGAAAGGTGCCCTTGCGGCGACGGTCCGTCCGGCCGAATACTCCCCCCACAGCGCTTGTCAGGGCCACGGCACGTTCGCAATCCGAACCCGCCGTGGCCTTCGACTGCGCCTCACGGGCCCCGACCCCACGCGGGCCCCCGAATTCCCCTGGGAGGGAACGAAACGTGAGGATCAAGCGCACCACCCCCACCGGCCGCATCACGAGACGCACCCGGCTGATCGCCGTCTCCACCGGTCTCGTCGCGGCCGCCGCCATCGCAGTCCCCCACGCGAGCGCGGCCGACTCCACCCCCTTCAGCGCCGCCGAACTCAAGAGCGCCAGCGGCTCGGTGCTCAAGGCCGACGTCCCGGGCACCGCCTGGACCGTCGACGCCAAGACCAACCGGGTCGTGGTCACCGCCGACAGCACGGTGTCCCAGGCCGAGATCGCCAAGATCAAGGAACAGGCCGGCGGCAACGCCGACGCGCTGACGATCAAGCGCACCGAGGGGAAGTTCCAGAAGTACATCCAGGGCGGCGACGCGATCTACGCGACCAGCTGGCGCTGCTCCCTCGGCTTCAACGTCCGTGACAGCGCGGGCAACTACTACTTCCTGACGGCCGGTCACTGCACCGACGGCGCGGGCACCTGGTACTCCAACTCCGGCCGCACCACGGTGCTCGGCCCGACGGCGGGCTCCAGCTTCCCGACCAACGACTACGGCATCGTCCGGTACAGCAACACCTCGATCGCCAAGGCCGGTACGGCCGGTGGCGTCGACATCACCCGCGCGGCCAACCCGACCGTGGGCACCACCGTCTACCGCGACGGCTCGACCACCGGCACCCACAGCGGCCGGGTCACCGCCCTCAACGCGACCGTCAACTACGGCGGCGGCGACATCGTCTACGGCATGATCCAGACCAACGTCTGTGCCGAGCCCGGCGACTCCGGCGGCTCGCTCTACGGCAGCAACGGCGTGGCCTACGGCCTGACCTCCGGCGGCAGCGGCAACTGCACCTCCGGCGGCACGACGTTCTTCCAGCCCGTGGTGGAAGCGCTCAACGCGTACGGCGTCAGCGTGTTCTGACGCACCGTCCGCACCAGAGGGTGCCCGGGGCGGACGCGTCCCGGGTGCCCGGCACCCGCGCCTGAGCCCCCGTACGCCCGTCGGCGTACGGGGGCTCCGCTGTGCCCGGAGTGCCCGTGCGAGTCTCTCTCCAGAGGGTCCCGGCGCCTCTCGGCGGCTCCGGAACTCATCCGAACCCGCGGCCGCAGCTGTCCCCTCCGGCCTCAACTGTCGCTCCTTCAAGCAGCGTTACCGATAAGTAGCATTTGCACTGTGCATGCGAACGCGAAGGTCGGGAGTGGTGAAGGGGCAGGGGGCGTGCGGTGGCAACCGTGTGCGCGTCCTGGAAGCGACCTTGTGTGCGCCCTGTGAGGTTGAGAAGAGTGGTCGCTCGTCAACCACCCTTCCCGGCCCGGTCGGTCCCCACAACCGTTCGGGCCATCCCCCCACCGGAGGAACGAGTTGAAGCACCGACGCATACCCAGGCGACGGATCGCGCTGACCGGAGCGGGTGTCGCCGCTCTCGTCGCGGCGGGAGTCAGCTTCCAGACCGCGAACGCCAGCGAAGCCGCGAACACCGCTGAGCCGAAGACCCTTTCGGCCCTCGCGGCGGGCGAGCTGGCCTCGACGCTCGGCGCCGACCTCGGCGCCGACGCGGCCGGCACCTACTACGACGCGAAGAGCAAGACCCTCGTCGTGAACGTGGTGGACCAGTCGGCGGCGAAGACCGTCGAGGCGGCCGGCGCGCGGGCCAGACTGGTCGGGAACACCCTCGCCGAGCTGAAGAGCGCCCGCTCCACGCTCAGCAGCAAGGCCGCCGTCCCGGGCACCGCCTGGGTGACCGACCCGACCACCAACAAGATCGTCGTCACCGCAGACCGCACGGTGTCCGACGCCGAGTGGGCCAAGCTCACCAAGGTCGTCGAGGGACTCGGCGACACCGCCGAACTCCAGCGCACCAAGGGGGAGTACAAGCCCTTCGTCGCGGGCGGTGACGCCATCACCGGCGGCAGCGGCCGCTGCTCCCTCGGCTTCAACGTGGTCAAGGGCGGGGAGCCGTACTTCCTGACCGCCGGTCACTGCACGGAGTCCATCTCCAGCTGGTCGGACTCCTCGGGCACCCAGATCGGCACCAACGAGGTGTCGAGCTTCCCCGACAACGACTACGGCCTCGTCAAGTACACCGCCGAGGTGGACCACCCGAGCGAGGTGAACCTCTACGACGGTTCCTCACAGGCGATCTCGGGCGCCGCCGAGGCCACCGTGGGCATGCAGGTCACCCGCAGCGGCTCGACGACCCAGGTGCACTCCGGCACGGTCACCGGCCTGGACGCCACCGTCAACTACGGCAACGGCGACATCGTCAACGGCCTCATCCAGACCGACGTCTGCGCCGAGCCCGGCGACAGCGGCGGCTCGCTCTTCTCGGGCAGCAGCGCGGTGGGCCTCACCTCCGGCGGCAGCGGCGACTGCACCTCGGGCGGGGAGACCTTCTTCCAGCCCGTGACGGAGGCCCTGTCGGCCACCGGCACCGAGATCGGCTGACCGCCGGTCCACTGACCGGCCGGTCCTCTGACCAGCCGATCCACTGACCGACTGATCACCCGGCCGGACCCGAACCATCGGTGAAGTCCCGCCCCGCGCGCGAGGGGCGGGACTTTCCCGTGCGTACGGGCCACTGCGGGCCGGGAGTTGCTGTGAGGCCGTACGGTCACGCCGGACCCGGCTCCGCCCCGCGCCCCGGACCCGGCTCCGCCCCGCTCCCAGGCCCCGCCCCCGCCGGACCCGCTCCCGCCCCCTGCTCCCCGCGCCGTCGGTGCCAGGTGGCCGCGAGCAGGGTGACCGCCACGCCGCCCACCGCCCAGGCGGAGAGGACGAGGAGGGCCGTGGTGGTGTCGTTGCCGTCGAAGTAGGCGATCGAGCGGGCGACCCAGGTGCCCGCGCCCGGCGGCAGGGCCGGACCGATGGCCTGCCAGAACGGGGGCAGCATCGGGGCCGGGAAGGCGCCGCCCGCGCTCGGGTTGCCCGCGATGACCACGAGCAGGATGGTCAGGCCGATGCCGATGACCCCGAACAGCCCTTGGAGGGCGAGGGTCAGCGCGCCGACCGCGAAGATGGTCAGCGCCCCCAGCCCCCACAGGGCGGCCACCCCGCCGGGCAGGGCGTCCAGGACCGGCCCCACGATCAGCGCGCCGCCGAGCCCGCCGACCACGGCGACCGCCACCATCACCGCCAGCCGGATCAGCGCGCGGCGCGGGTTCGCGGGCCGGGCCCCCGCGCTGATGGCGAGGATCGAGGCGCACAGATATCCGCCCACGCACCAGCCGACGACCAGGTAGAACGAGGTCAGCCCGTTGAAGTCCCCGTCGGCGGCGGGCACCACGTCGACGATCCGCAGGGTCCGCCCCTGCTCCTCCTCCAGGGTGGTGACCAGCCGCCCCAGCACGGTCGCGAGGGCCGCGCCGCCACCGGTGGCGACCAGCAGGGTGTCGGCCGTGCCCGCCGGGTCGACGAGCAGCGCGCCGTCGATCTTCCGGTCCAGGATCTGCCGCTGGGCCGACGCCTCGTCGGCCACCGTGCGCGGGTCGAGCGGTGAACCGGGCAGCCCGTCCAGCCGCTCCACGGTCTGCTCGGCGGCCGCCTGCTGGGGCGCGACGACCCCGAAGGGCACGTCCTTGGGCTTCGGGTCGTGCAGGGCCCCGACGTAGGAGGCGATGAAGAGCAGCTGGAGCGCGAGCACGCCGATCACCAGCAGGGTGGCACGCGGGGTGACCGCGTCCCTGGCCTCGGCGAGGAAGGAACGGCCGGACGGGTCGGCGGCGGTCTGTGTCATGCCCCCACGGTCCGGGCCGCGGGCGGTTCCCGCAGGCAGGAGGGGCCCGAACGGATGCCGTACGCGCGTTCGGGTGAACGGGGCCGTGCCCCGGTCCTAAGATCCGCGCATGATCGCCGACCTTCAATGCGTGGTGCTGGACTGCCCCGATCCGGGGGAACTCGCCCGGTTCTACCGTGCGGTCCTCGGGGGCACCGTCGACCGGCCCGACCGGCGCTGGTCCCTCGACGACGACTGGTCCACGCTGCACACCCCCAACGGTCTCGTCCTCGCCTTCCAGCGCGTCGCCGACCACCGCCCCCCGCGCTGGCCCGACCCCGCCGCACCCCAGCAGTTCCACCTCGACTTCGGGGTCCCCGACCTGGACCGCGCTCAGGAGCAGGTCCTGGCCGCGGGGGCGACCGTACTGGACGACGGCACGGGCCGGGCCGGGGACACCGCCGAAGCGGGCTGGCGGGTCTACGCCGATCCGGCTGGGCATCCGTTTTGTCTGGTTCGGCACTGAGGCAGGCCGGGGTCCATCGAGTCGGCGGGGCCGGGGTTGAGCCGCGGGGCCGGGGCTGAGACGCGGGGCGGGGGCCCGCTGGACCGCTGATGAGTCCGGGCTCCGGGTTGTTCCCCCGGCCGTTCACCCGGCATGCCCCCGGCCGCTTCCCGTGGCGGGTCCGCCCGCCCGTGGCGGGAAAACGTCCCCTCCGGCAAGCGGTTGCCGAGAGCGTCCGGACGGTCGCGGGGAGGAGTGTTTGCCCAGGTGGGAAGGGCTCGGAGGGGTGTCGTACGTGTGTTCGATACTTGGTCTATGGTGGAGGTGGGGAAATTAAGACAGGTGTTCGATGGCGGGAAGAGTCGCTGACGGCTCACGAGTGCGGGAGGTGCGCGTGCCGGGATTCACGCACCTCCGTACCGTCTCCGGGTTCTCCCTGCGGTACGGCGCCTCCCACCCCGAGCGGCTGGCCGAGCAGGCCGCCGAGCGGGGCATGGACGCCCTCGCCTTGACCGACCGCGACACCCTCGCCGGTACGGTCCGCTTCGCCAAGGCCTGCGCCGCCGCGGGCGTACGGCCGCTCTTCGGGGTGGACCTCGCGGTGGCCGCCCCGGCGCCCGGCCCCCGGGAACGCCGCCGCACCCCGGTGCGCGGAGGTGTCTTCGTCGATGAATCGACACCCCGCGTCACCTTCCTCGCCCGCGACGGCGCCCGGGGCTGGGCCGAGCTGTGCCGCCTGGTCACCGCCGCCCACGCCGACGTCCGCACCACGGAGGGGCCACCGCTGCTCGCCCGAGCGGAGCTGGGCGCGGCCGCCCAGGACGGGCTGACCGTCCTGCTCGGCCCCGCCTCCGACGTCGGGCGCGCCCTCGCCGCGGGCCGCCCCGACCGCGCGGCCCGGCTCCTGGCCCCCTGGCGGGAGGTGTACGGCGACGCCCTGCGCCTGGAGGCCGTCTGGCACGGCCGGTCCGGCACCGGCGAGGGGTCCCTGCGACTGGCCGCCCGCACCGTCGGGTTCGCCGCCGAGCAGCACGTCCGCCCGGTGCTCAGCAACGGCGTCCGCTACGCCGACCCCGGTCAGGGCCCGGTCGTCGACGTCCTGGACGCCGCCCGCCGTCTGGTCCCCGTCGATCCGGCGAAAGGGCTGGACTCGGGGGAGGCGTGGCTGAAGGGCCCGGACGCCATGCTGCGGGCCGCCGAGCGGATCGTGGAGGCCGCGGGCTTCCGGCGCGAGACCGCCCACCGGCTGCTGGAGCACACCCGCGCCACCGCGGACGCCTGTCTGGTCGACCCCGAGGACGACCTCGGCATCGGCACCGTCCGCTTCCCCGAGGCGCGCCTCGTGGGCGCGGGCCGCCGCACCGCCCAGCGGGCGCTGGCCTCCCGCGCGACGGCGGGCATGCTGCGCCGGGGGTACGCCGGACGGCGGCCCTACTGGGAACGGATGCACCACGAGCTGGACGTCATCGCCCACCACGGCTACGCCTCCTACTTCCTGACGGTCGCTCAGGTCGTGGACGACGTGCGGGAGATGGGCATCCGGGTCGCCGCCCGCGGGTCCGGCGCGGGCTCGCTCGTCAACCACCTCCTCGGCATCGCGCACGCCGACCCCGTCGAGCACGGGCTCCTGATGGAACGCTTCCTGTCCAAGGAGCGGGTGGTGCTGCCCGACATCGACATCGACGTGGAGTCCGCGCGCCGCCTGGAGGTCTACCGCGCGATCATCGGCCGGTTCGGCGCCGAACGGGTGGCGACGGTCGCCATGCCCGAGACCTACCGGGTCCGGCACGCGATCCGGGACGTCGGCGCGGCCCTCTCCCTGGACCCCGCCGACATCGACCGCCTCGCCAAGTCCTTCCCGCACATCCGCGCCCGCGACGCCCGCACCGCCATGGCCGAACTTCCCGAACTCCGCGAGCTGGAGCGGGAGAAGGAGCGGTACGGCAGGCTGTGGGAGCTGGTCGAGGCCCTCGACGCCCTGCCGCGCGGGGTCGCCATGCACCCCTGCGGGGTCCTCCTCTCCGACGCCTCCCTCCTCTCCCGTACGCCGGTGGTGCCGACCAGCGGCGAGGGGCTGCCGATGGCCCAGTTCGACAAGGAGGACGTGGAGGACCTCGGTCTGCTCAAGCTGGACGTGCTCGGGGTGCGGATGCAGTCCGCGATGGCGCACGCGGTCGCGGAGGTGGAACGGGCGACGGGGGAGCGGATCGACCTCGACGCCGTACCGGAGGGCGACCCGGCGACGTACGACCTCATCCGGTCCACCGAGACGCTCGGCTGCTTCCAGATCGAGTCGCCGGGCCAGCGGGACCTGGTCGGGCGGCTGCTGCCGGCCACCTTCCACGACCTGGTCGTGGACATCTCGCTGTTCCGGCCCGGCCCGGTCGCCGCCGACATGGTCCGGCCGTTCATCGAGGCCCGGCACGGGCGGGCGCCGGTCCGCTATCCGCATCCCGCGCTGGAGGAACCGCTGAAGGGGACGTACGGCGTCGTCGTCTTCCACGAGCAGATCATCGACATCGTCGCGATCATGACCGGCTGCGGGCGCGGGGAGGCGGACCGGGTGCGCCGCGGACTGTCCGACCCGGAGTCGCAAGGCCGGATCAAGGTGTGGTTCGCGCAGCGCGCGGCGGCCCTGGGGCACTCTGAAGAAACGATTCAGCGCACATGGGAGATCGTCGAGGCCTTCGGCTCGTACGGCTTCTCCAAGGCCTTCTTGGGGCACTTCAGATCTGTCTCAGCGGCTGCCGCGTAACTCTTTCGGGTGACTGCGGTGCGGGTTGCCTCCCTGCTTCTCTACTGCTCATGGATGTCGCAGGGGAGGAGCAGGCATGCACTTATTTGCAGTTGACTCGGAGGTGGCCCGAGCTCACTTAGACAGCCCGCTGTTGTCTGGTGAGGAGGCAGCAGCGTTGCTCGAGTACCGCGCGATCTCGGATGGCACGCCGGTCTTCCTGGACGACGAGACGATGATGCCGGTGGAACCCCTCTGTTCCTGGGGCCGCGGACTGTCCTATGCGGATCTGGCTGAGGGCACGCTCAAGGAGTACGGCCGCATCTTGGCTCGCTTCGCTCTTCATCAAGAGAAGCGTGCCGGGGACGTGGTGGCAGCCACCGAATCGGATGTCGTGTCCTACAAGCGGTTCCGGACCGAGGAGCAGCGCAGGCCGGTCGGTGTATCGGCTTGGTCGAAGGAATCGGGGCTGCTCGATCAGTTCTTCGGGTTTCTGGTCGAGCGCGGGTATCTGGCTCGTCGACCAGTCCGGGTGGCTTCCAGAGGGCGTAACGCGCTCACTCCGCGGCTTCGGCGAACCATGGACATCCGGCACCTGACGTTCGATCAGTTCAGGTACTTCCGCGACGTCGGACTCGGCGGCCAGCACCCTGACTCCCGGGTCAATCGTTCATTCCGGGGCAGCGCTCCGCATCGAGGACGGGCTGCGGCTGATCTCGCTCTGGGAACAGGGATGCGCTGGCAGGAGTGGGCCACTCTACTGCTGCCGGAACTGGGGTTGGGGCTGGGCCGCCCCGGGGAGGCCTGCGAGTTCACGGTCCAGGCCTGCGCGAAGTACGGCAAAGCGCGCACGATCTATGTCCCCGAGGATTCCATCGACACGGTGGAGACCTATTGCCTGTTGGAGCGTCCCGAACTGGCCCAACGGTCAGCGGCGAACCTTGGTCGGCGCAAGCGGGACATGTTTGTGGTGTCACGGGTCGAGCCCGAGTCCGGCGTCCTGCGCGGTGAACTGGACGGTGTGAAGCGCGAGTTCACGATGGCTGCGATGCCGCCGAAGCTGCGGCGGATCACCGTGAAGGAAGGGGAATTCGGCCTGGAGGCGCTCACGGTGTTCATCTGCCGAGGCGGTCTGATGCCAGGGGCGGATTCCTGGAAGCGCTACCGGCACGCCGCCTGGCGGAGAATGGTGGAGTTGGCGGACGAGACGACACCGCGCTTGCCGGCGAAGTGGTGGCGCTGGCATGACCTGCGGCATACATACGCCCTCCAGTTGTTGAGCTATCTGGAGCGACAGTTGGACGGGTACGAGGCGGAATATGAGGCTCGTGCCCGACGGCACCGCGCCTACCTCACGGGCCATATTCGCTACAACCCGTTGCTGATCGTCAGCCGCCGTCTGGGGCACTCCAACCCGCAAACCACTTATGCCTACCTCGAGTACACGGACGACCTGGTGCACGAGTTCGAGGAGGCCTTCGGTGGTTGGCTGGGGGAAGCGGGTGAGGAGGCTACCTATGCGCAGATCGCAGCGCACGCCTTCAAGGTGGATCGCCCCGCGTTGAACGGGGGCTTGTGATGGCCCCGCGCCGCTACAGCGAAGAGGTGCTACGGCAGGCTCTTGATTCCCCCGGACCTGCGGGGCGCCTGGGCTTGCGGGTCGTGAGTTGCATAACAGAGCACGGTCGTGAGGGGCTTCACTTTGTCGCCCCAGGGGAATATCGCTGCTCGCGGTTGGTTGCCCAACTGGCAGATGAATGGGTCGAGTACGTTGCAGCGACCAAGATATCTCGTGGACCTGTGGCGACTTACAGCCGTGCGATTGATCGGTTGGGAAAGTTCGTGGATGCCACGCCGGAAACATCTGCCCCTGTGGAGTCACTCTCGTTGGAGAGCGAAAGTATGGTCCGGCTGTTGGTCAGGTGGGAGCGGAGCCTGCCCGAGAGGTACTCAGCGGGGTCGAAGTGGCCCAAATTCCTTGCTGACGCAGTGCGGTTGCTGATCGTACGGAGGGACGACCATGCGGAGCGCGACGTGGATGGAGGCTTAGCTCAATTCGCCCGAGGCAAGACACTGATCGCCGCTGGCGAGTCTGCGGAACGCGATGAGTTCACCCTCGTGGAAAAGCGTGCGATGGTACGTGCAGCGTGGAATGCGGTGATCGCGCTGGAGAAACGACTCGCTGAGGGCTGGGCCATGGCTGGACAGGGCCGCCACCCTGACCGCGGCAGCTGGTTAAGTCTTCCCGATCTACTTTGGGGGCTGTCATGCGGAGAGATCGACCTCAGGGAAATTAGCGCTTCCTTGCCCGTTCTCCGTAAGTGGCCTTCAGAACTTCAGAGACTGGTCCAGTACGACGACGGCACCCCCATCTACCCGCAAACGGCAAAGCTCAGGCTCAATTCTCAATTGGTGGCGCAGCTGTATCCTACGACTCAGGACCTCCATGCCTTCCGCGTTCTGCTGGTCGACACGACTGGGCATGCGTCGGAGGAGGTGACCTCTTTCGGTGAAGGCGACGTGGAATTCCTGCCCCACGGGGTGCGGCTGACCTTTGTGAAGAAGCGGGCCGAACTGGTGCGGCACCGAGCCTTCCGTGACACCGCCGCGGAGAGCGGCGGAGACGAACAGGCGAGCACGTACGACATCACGGATGGTCCGCGACGCGAGGCCAGTGCCGTGGTGCGACGCCTGCTTGCCGTGACAGCGAAGGCCCGAGAGAAGGCCCCTCACCTCCCGCACACCCTGTTTGTAGCGGCCAGGGTGCGTGCAGGTCACTCCTTGGTCTTCGACCACTGGGTTCCCAACGGAGGGCCGGAAACAAGGTTCGAAGGTTGGCTGGCCTCGGTCGGCGCGGAGGTGATCGGAGAGAAACACATTGGACGGCTGCGTAAATCCACCAAGGTGGAGAAGGCTATCGCTTCAGGAGGGCGAATCAGTGCGGCTGCTGACGACCACCTGGAGGAAACCTTCGCAGGCCATTACGCCCAGGGAACGACTTTACGCGTCCTGTCCGGGCGGGTGATTGCCACAGCCCAGGACCACTGGTTCCACAAGGCAGTCCAGGGGCCGACCGTAGTCGCTGCGGACGCTGAGGGCGCGCTGAAGGACACAGAGGCACTGAAGTCGCTGGGGCTGGAAGAAGACCAGGCCGAAGGCATCATCCAGGGGCAGCTCGACATGGGCGTCTCGCATTGCAAAGACCCCTACGACTCGCCGTTCAGCCCTCGGGGAGAACTATGCGCGGTGGCACCCTTGCGATGCCTGGAATGCCGAAACGCCTGGATCCTGCCAGGTCAGTTGCCGCAACTGCTGTTGTTTGAACGGCACTTGGAGAACCTGAAACGCCGCATGCCACCGAAGAGCTTCACGGCCCTGTGGGGCCAGAGCTACGTGAACCTTCGCGCGGTGCTGGCCGCTCGCAGCGACCAGGAGCTCGCTCTCGCCCGGAAGAGCATTGAAGCCGCCCGAGCAGAGCTGAATCTACCGCTGACGGCACAAGTGGAGTTCGATCAATGACTATTAACGATCCCGCCGGGCGTCTCACTTCGCTGCTGTTCAGAGACGACGAACCGGTGTTGCAGGGCCGTGCCCTGTTGAGCGCGGCTCGTCGCCCCGGAGCCGGAGTCCCGCTCTTCGGAGACACTGATTCCTGGGACTGCAACGGAGTGCTACGGCGCCCCGCCAATCTCAAAGCCAATGAGTGGCAGGTTCCCTTCACGGTGGAACTGGCAGAACCGTTCTGGAACCTGCTGGCCAGAGAGATGGCCATGGTGATGGCCAATCCACAGCACGAAGCGCTACAGAAGGCGGGCATTTACCTGGGTGACACCCCGGCCTCGGTTAGTACCTTGCGAGGGGCGGTCTACCAGCTGCGTGCCGTGATCAACTGGGCCGACGACGCAGGGCTCCCGCCGAATCCGCGGGAGTGGACAGCGACTGACTTGAAGCGCCGTGTGAAGACTCTGGACGCCTCGCTGAGCGCAGCCAGTGTCATTGGAATCGTGTCCTTCATCCGCAGGATGGTGCGGATGAGCTCGGCGCTGAGCGGCGGATGGCCGGCAGAGGAACCTTGGCCGGGGAAAAGCGCCAAAGCTGTGGCCAAAGCAACCAGAACCGATGTGGTCTCGACCAAGCCCATCCCGCCCGAGATCTGGTTCACTATGGTGCGCGCAGCATGGGCCTATGTCCACACCTTCGCCCCCGATGTACTCCGCGCGATCCGGCGCCGGGATGAACTCCTTCGATCGGCGAGGGCATCCATCATTGACGCCTCACACACTCTCGATACTTGGCTGGCCAACCCAACCAACCAGGTCCCGGTCCACTACGCACGGGACTTGCCCGCAGGTCATCCACCGGCCGTCAACTGGCCGCTGATGACGCTGCTCCTGGGAATCGTCCCGACGCTTCAAGGAGCCGTCTTCGGAGCGCGCCAAAGTGCCCTGGCTTGGAGTAGGCGAGCGGCGGTGCTCGAGGCGGTGGAGCAGGGGCGGTACACACACCAAGGGCTGGTCGAGGATCTCGCCCAAGTCACTCGATCCGACGGCAGTACGGGTCCTTGGCACCCAGGCATTCAGCAAGGCCACATCGAGTACCTTCGGACTGCACTACGCAACGCGGCGTTTCTACTGGTCGCAGCGTTGTCGATGATGCGTGACTCCGAACTCCATGAGATCGGGAGGGGGTGCATCGTCGAGCACTACAACACGCCGGCCGTTGCCTCCACTCTGCAGAAAGGCCATCCAAACCGGCCCCGGAAGCACTGGTGGATCACCGAGCCGGTAGTCGAGGCCATCGAACTCGCCGACTCCCTCTCCCTGCACGCCGAGCGAGTCTTCGCCCCGTTCAAGCGACCCAAGACCAGCGAAGCCATCGACGGCGCCTTGATGATCGATTCCTTCACTCGCTTCGTTAACGCTCATGCCGCATGGTCCGGACTGGACCCAATCCCCGCCGGCAGGGTCAGACCGCACATGTTCCGTCGCACCATGGCTATGCTTACCGACCAATTTGCTGGCTCCGAGATTGCCTTGGGTATCCAGCTCAAACACATCGCTACCCGGGCCTTGGCCAACCGCTCCACTCGTGGATACGCGGCCCCCGACGAAGCCTGGGCCAAGCATCTGGAAGGGGCGATCGAAGCTGCTAGGTTTCGCCGACTCCGGACTCTGTACAACGAGCACAAGGACGGCAAGACGATCGGATACGGTCCTGGCGCCGACCGCGTCAAGCAAGCCTTCGACGACATTGAGGACACCGTTCGAGCTCGTGGAGGCGACTCCCGCGTCGAGGAGGACCTGCTGCGCAAGGCCCGGATCACCATCCGATTCGGAGCCTTGAACAACTGCCTCTTCGACCCGAGCAACCCGTCAGGCGCGATCTGCC
Organism: Streptomyces sp. NPDC091281; assembly: GCF_044757425.1. Classification (NCBI taxonomy): domain Bacteria; kingdom Bacillati; phylum Actinomycetota; class Actinomycetes; order Kitasatosporales; family Streptomycetaceae; genus Streptomyces; species Streptomyces sp. NPDC091281. The sequence continues at coordinate 71,399 of NZ_JBIVUY010000006.1, forward strand.
TGGAGAACACCGTTATCCCCGAAGGTCACACAGGCCCGCTGGACTGGCGCTGCCGTCCCGACCGCTGCCACAACTCCATGATCGGCATCGAGCATGTCCCCATCTATGACGCGCACCGCCGCGAACAACTTAAATTGCTGGAGACGCCAGGGCTGCCGAGCCTTCGCAAGGACCTGATTTGCCGCGAAGTCGAACGCGCCGAGGCCGTCCTGAAGTTGACCTCGCAGGAGGAGACATGAGTGCCGACGCCCACGCGGTCGATCGCGTGTCCCCGAGGACCGCGCAGGCTCTGGAGTCCGCGATGGAGAGGCTCTTCGCCGGTAAGCCTCAACGCACCGATGGCCGGTTGACAAAAGAGAACCTCTGGCGGGAGGCCCAGGTCAGCCGGGCGACCATGAACCGGGCCACGGGCATCCTCGCTCGGTGGGACGCGCACGTCGCCCACCATGGGAAAACCACCCCCGGCGAGGCGCGCCGCGACGAGGAGATCACCCGCATCCGCCGGAAACTCGCGGACAAGACCCAGGAATGCACCGCGCTGAAACGCAAGCTCCAGGCCGCTGCCACCGCCATCGCCGCCCTCCACCATGACAACCAAGCTCTGCGTGACGAACTCGGACGGCGTGGGGGAACCGTAGTTCCGCTGCGCCGAGATTGAATCCCTGACAGGAGGAGCCCCAACAGCAGCCATGGCCGGTAGGCCGGAAATCAGTCAAAGGCGTGGATGATGGAATCAATGATTGCGCGGATTCCGTTCCAGTCTTCGTCGTCGGCGCTGTTCCCGGCCTGTGCTGCCGCCGCCTTCCGGCGGAATCGCTTCTGCGCGGCCTTTTTGTCAGCGCCAGAGAGGGCACCCTGGCGGCGCCCGAGGCGGGTGACCATGCCACCCCAGTGGACGGGCATCAGCGTGCCGTCGGCGCGGGTCAGCACGTCCTGGCCGAAGTACATCTCTAGTGATCCCGCTGCCCCATTGACATCGGTCGGCGTGAGCACGCCGGTGTCTGGGTCGACAGCAGGGTAAGCGGCGAGAAACTCCAGTGGGGGGTAGTGGAGCACGCGGCAGGACGAAGGATGCTTACGAGCTGTGAGGTTGGCGAGCCCGTCGTGACCGGCTGTGTCGTTATCGGCGATGGCAACGAAGCGGTTGGCTACGCCGGCCACGATGAAGGCGTCCACGGTCTTCACCAAGGCGCCGACGTTTCGTTCGGCCGGAGCCAGACGGAAGTTCATGAAATTGACGAAGCCGACCAGATGCGGGTGCGTGACGCGCATCCCCAGTTCAAGCAGGTCCGCATCTGTGCTCCCCTCGGTCAGCACGAGTAGAGGCGCGTTCTGGGCGACCTCGGCCAGTTGCTCGCTGCGAGCTTGACTGGCGAGAGGCTGGTGCGGGTCCACGCTGATGCCCTCGCGGTCGAGCTCGGACAAGTCCAGACCAGCCAGCGCCTGCGCGGGGCTGCACTCCAGCAGCACCCTCACGAGGTTCCGGATCTCCATGTGCCAACTGAGCCCATCGATGACCATGCTCAGCTTGGGCCAGCGGTCAAAGAACTCCTCGTGGCCCCAGGAGGAGCCGTCGGTAGCGAGGATGGCGCGAAGCTCGTCCAGGAAGTCGGCCCGACCTGGAACGGGATGCGGGAGCCGGTCGGAAGGAGGCTGCTCGGCGAGCGTGTCCAGCGCGGTATCGAGGTCCGCGGCTGCGCGACCGGATGTGATGCCCAGAGCATGAAGCCGCTCGAGCAGGACGTGAGCGGTCGTGAGATAGCCGCAGCTAATGGCGGACTCGCCGTCGGCAGCGTGGAGGCAGGACTGACGCTCGGACTCTGCGAACAGCGCTGCGACTTCAGGGAAGTAGCTGTAGCCGGCAGGCAGGAACCTGTGCCCGCCCACCATGACCCAGGAGTAGTCCGCCATAACTTCATTCTCACGGCTGTTTTCATGGCCGACTGCCAGTCCGGCACCAGTCTGTCGGACCTGAGGCCATGGATCTTGCTCTCGATGTCAGCCGTGCTCATGCGTGTGATGTCGAGGTGGCGTTGCCACACCGCCGCGTTGTCCTCGTCGTTCACGGCCCTCGGATAGAACCGGTCCGCTAGATCCTCGTGCGGCGGGCGCATTTCCGACCTCCTCATCTTCAGGGCCGGATCTGGGCGACTACAGGGCGTGGCCTACCAGCGCGTACCGGGTCCGCCCCGCAGCTCCGCACCTGGGTGGGAGCCTGGCCTGCCGCGCTGCACACCGAGCCGAGCCGTTGCGATCCTCGTCAAGGCCGACGTAAAGCAACGGCAGTAGGTCTAGAGCCGCACGCCGAGCCGGAGCGCCTCTGAGCTGATCCACGCCGCTCGTCGGCCCGCCTCCGCGGCACGGTCGTACGCGGCACCATTCAAATGACTCGGAATGGGGAGCGGGCGCCCCCAACTGTCCAGAAGCAAGCGCGCTTTCCACGGCAGCGGGTACAGGTCTGCGGAGGCGTAGCAGTCGTCCCACGAGATCCAGTGGCCTCGCGGAGGGCAGACACGGTCCGCGTGGACGGTGGCGAGAAGACGGTGTGCATCCTCGCCACCGAGGGCTTCCTCGTGCTGAGGACTGTCCAGCATGCGGCTGACGAACTTGGCGGCGCTGACTCGGCGGTTGTTCATGAGTTCACCCGAACTGTCAGGCCCCGCGCCCAGTGGCAACGGTACGGCCGTTTCTACAGCCGAGTTGAGTGATCGCGCTCACACTCCGCGCTCGTCGCAACCATGAGACGAGTGCTGTCGCCCACCAGGGTGATCGTCGATCCACGACAGGCCACCGAGGTCTAGCTGAAGTCGGGCGCGGGTCACGGCGACGTAGGCCAACCGGGCGTCGGCGTCTCGGACGGGTTCGGGGATCGGGTGCCCTTGGTCGTCGAGCTCGTCCGTGTCCTTGGGTGGGGGGAAGTCGTCCGCGATTCTGACGCTGGACCATTCACGGCCCTTCGCCTTGTGGGCGGTGGAGACGGTTACGTCGGCGCAGGATTCGTCGCTGAGCCGATCCACCGCATTGAGGATCGCCTCCGTACCGTGCTGATCGATGAGATCGACCAGCGGCTGCAGATCCTTGCCCGCAGGGTCGTATGCGGCATAGTCCTGGAGATCGCCCCAGGAAGCGAAAAGCACAAGCTCCGGATGGGCGGTCCGGCGTCCCTCTTTGAGGTCCCGGGCGGCCAACGCCAGGGCACGGAGGGTCTGTCCGCCGCCGACGAGTGCGACGCTGTGGTTTTCGGCGAGCAGGCGCATGACCTCGGCCATGGCTCCCACGTTGGTGCGGCTCAGCACCGCCTTCGGGTGGGTGACGGTCCCGATGTCCGTGGTGATGGTGTCGGTGCCGGACAGGCGGATCGGGGCGTCGGCGATGGCCAGCCAGCGGTTGGCCTGGTCGGCGAGGTGCGGGCCGAACCTGAACGAGCGTGTGAGGGTGAGGGGGACGCCGTCGAAGCGAGACATCACGTCCCGTGCGCCTCGCCAGCCGTAGATGGCCTGGGCGGAGTCGCCGACCATGACGAGCTGAGCGTGGTCGCGCTGGGATGCGAAGACCTGTTCCAGCACGGGGTTGGTGTCCTGAGCCTCGTCGAGCATGAGGAAGTCGGCCTCGATTCTCGGGTGCCTGAGAGACCAGATTTTCAGGTAGTGGTCGTGTTCGAAACGCACGACCCCTTTCTCGGTGTTCTGGAGGTCGGACCAGGCCTGGGCGGCAAACGGCAGAACGAACCCGACGAGTTCACTGTGCGATGACTGAGACTCCAGTCGCCTAAGAGGCGGCACGTGATGGTCAGAGAGAACCCTGTCGGCGGAGTGGCAGAAGCGGGCCACGGTACGCAGCATCGTGTGGGAGAGCGTCCTATGGCTGATGGTGTGGTCACCGATGCGGACAGAGCGGTTGAGGCCCAGGCCCTCGCCGATTCTCCAGGCGGGTTGGCGGGGGCTGTTGAGTCGGCTGGCGTACCGGTGGCCGACGGCTGCGTATGCCGTGGCGTGGGCGGTCGTGCACCGCACGGTGTGAGGGAAACGGGCAGCAGCGTCCCGGGCGATGACCTTGTTGAAGGCGAGGTACCGGCCGCGGCGTTCCGTACTGGCGGCGAGCTGGACGAGGGTGGTGGTCTTGCCAGTGCCGGCGCCGGCCTGGATAACCAGGTGGTGCCCGGCGTGAAAGGCGTCTGCTGCTGCGGTTTGTTCGTCTGTGAGCGTGGTCAACAAGAGCTCCGCATGTGTGGAGGCTGGCAGTTCGGCGGCGGGGCGAGCAACTGCTACCGCTTCGAAGGCGTGCCAGAGCGGTGGGGACGGCTGAGGACGTCGGCCGCGGCCAGCAGAAGTTCTTCCGCGGTGTTGTCAGTGAGCAGACCCTCCAGCCGATCTGTGAGATGCCGGAGGCGTTGGCGCTCATGACGGTCGACGGCTGTGGTCACTGCCTGGCTCAGAAAATCCTGGGGTGTCTGTCCCAGAGCTGCTGCCTTGTGCCGGATGATCCTGCGGATGGCGTGGCTGACGGCCACGTTGAGCAGGATCTGGCCCCGCCGGTCCGGGTAGTGGGTGGTCATGACATCGATGGGCAACTGCACGTCCAGCAGGTGGCGGAGGACACGGAGAGCCCGGCCAGGGCTCTTGGCCTGCTGAACTACCAGGAGCCGGGTGAAGTCTGCGTTCGTGGCCAGCGGAACTCGACGGCGAGCCCGCTGCAGTTCGCTGGCTGTGGCCGGCCGGGTCAGCGTGATCTCGACGGCGTGGTGGGGTGTCACTTCTGATCCGTGGTTCGAGCGGTGTTGCTGGGCCGGGCACGCCGGACCAGCGTGGGCAGACGGTTGTAGATGTGCTCATGGTGGAGGAGCGCGTCGAACACCTCCCACTCCGCCACCGCCATGTCTCCGGCCGTAGGCACGTCGCCGTGCTGCTGACACCGCTGGGCCCGCCAGCGCAACTGGTCTCCGTAGGGCAGACCGGAGAGGTCGTACACGGCCATGACCTCTGCAGGCAGGGCGAGTTGGCCGCAGGGCCTCGTGGCCGGCTTCAGGGTCCAGGTCCCGGCGGGTGTGTCCGGGGTGAGCAGCAGATTGCCACAGCGGTGCCTCCGCCTGGTCTGAGCCACGCACTGGATCTCGTCGACAGGCTGGGCGGCGAGATAGCGAAGGTACAGGAGCTGCACGATGGGACGGCTCGGGCGGCAGGTGGCCGGGGCCGAGTCCTCCGAGTCGGAGGAAGTTGTCGACGACGGGGTGAAAGTGCCGGCGTCGAGCAGGCGGCGAGTGTTGAGGGCCAAAGCGCGGCGGAGCGGTACCAGTTCAGGCGACGCGGAGGTGGCATCGCGGGTGGGGCACACGACGGCATGCGGCAGACGGCACCAACGTGTGCCGTCGTCCGACGGGTACGCGACGCCCGAGCTGACGTGCCAGCGGCAGGCGACGGGAATGCGTGAGGTCGGCAGCTCCCGGGGGTGCAGGCGGATGGGCTGGCCGTCACCGCGGAGATACCACTCGATCCGGTTGCCGCAGTCACGGCATCGGCCGTTCTGGCCGCAGCGCAGGAGTCGACTGACGCCGTCGGGTGTGACGCGGAGGGAGCGTCGCGTCCGGGCGGCGGTGCCATCCCAGCGGCGCCTCGGAGGCGGAGGTGCGGAGTGCATGTGGGCGAACCTGCCAGCCAACACGCCGTAACCGACGTGTCGCTGCTGTCGTGTCCCTCGGCTAGCCGAACTGGTGGCAACTGGCGTACGAGTTGGCACTCACGTGTTCGAGCGCGCGTCGCCGGTTTGGGTGGTCAGTGAAGGCCGCTTCGGGCGGAGCTCACTCCTGGGTCTCCCCGGGCGGCTCGTGCCCGCGGCACAGGTTGCCGAAAAGCATGTCCAAGGGGGTGTCCAGGGCGTGAGCGAGGGCGTGCCAGGTCTTCAAAGTGCCGACGGTGCGGCCTTGCTCGATCTCGATAAGGGTGCGTCTGGCCAGGCCGGTGCGGGCGGCGAGCTCGTCGTACGTCCACCCTCGCGCCGCCCGCAGGCGCGCCAGCTCCAGGCGTAGCGCCTCGAAGTCCGGATCGGGCGGCAAGATCGTCATCCCACCATTCGGCGGTGCAGACCCCTGCCCTGTCAGTGCAGACCTCTGCCCTATTTGTGCAGGTGACGACGCGAGCGGAAGGGCAGATGTCTGCACTACCGTGTGCCGCCGCCCCCTCTCGGCGGGTGTCGGCGCCAAACACGATGGGAGGAGCACGAGCCCGATGAGGCTCCGCACAACATGCCCTGCGGGGCGGCGTACCTGGACCGTCGAACTGCGCCCGCAGACCGGCGGGCCAGTACTTTTCTGCGAGCAGTGCCCGGCGGGCGGCAGGCCTCTAGCCGCCGCATCCGCCCGCTCGGCCGCCCTGGCCCACCTCGCCCGGCACGCCCGCTGCGACGTCCTGCCGGTGCACATGCGCACCTGCCAGTGCCACGAACGCGGCTGTCGGTGGCACTCCCGACACCGTGGGTGCGCCGGCCCCATCCGGCTACTCCTGGCGCGGGAGCGCGGTGGACGGGTGTGGCGACTCGCCGACTCCTGCGCTGCCTGCGCTGCGGCCACGGACCATGCGGCCGTCGTACCCGACACGATCCTGTCCGCGTCAGTGCTGGCAGCATGCGAATCCGGTCGCGGCCGGCGCGGACGGCTGCCTCGCGGACCGGGCGAACAGACCCGGGTGCGGGAGATGCTCAGCTACCTTGCCGCCGCGCTGCCGGACGGCACCGAGGCTTCTGCCCGGCTCCTCGCCCTGCAGTGTGCCTTGAGGATGAACGCGGTGGCGGAGGTCCGTATCCCGGCAGGACTGCTGCGCGCTCTCCGCCTGGGCAATCGCACAGATCCTTGGCGGGAACTGGAACAAGCCCGGTGGTTGAGCAGGTTCCCAGGCCCGGCGGACAGTGGCGGCACTGCGGTAGTTGCCCGGTTGCTCGATGCCGGACTCCTTACTCAGTCCCCAGCGCGGCCCGACCGCAGGCGAGCTGCTGACTGGGCCTTGCGATCAGCTCTGCCTGGTCGGGCGGCTGAGGGTGGACCGCTGCCCCAACTGGTTGCCGTGTGGCTTACTGCGTACACAAGTCCAGAAAGAGGTGATGGACTCATGGAATCGGACCGGATGGCGCGTGACTGCGGGTTCGACCTGTCTGCTCTGCCGGACGTACTCCGGCAACTTGATGCAACAGGGCTCCTCAAGTCCTTGGACGTATGTCCTGACTCCGGAGACCTGCGCTGGAAGCTGGCAGAACAATGGCTGCCCCGCCAGGGTGACCACGGCGCACCGTAAGACGCGTAGCCTGCACGGATCCCCCGTGTGCGGGCAGCGAACTGCTCCCGCTCGAAGCGGTAATCCGGGGGCGTCGGTGGCAAGTTTGAGCAGTTCGGGGAGCAGCAAGAGGACCTCCTAGCGGGGTGTGCGCAGGAAGACCAGGTGCGTTTCGGCGTATGCGAAAACCCCGGCTCACGGAGCCGGGGTTCCACGGCGCCTAGCTTTCCTGTGTCCCGTTGTCCGAGTCGGGCAGCTCGTCGTAGGCGGCGAGTCCCGCCAACTCCACGAGTGACGCCAAGTTGGTGCCTGCTGCCTGGATTTCCTCCGCGCTGTTCAGCCGGAGCTGGCACCACGGACAACTCATACTCACGGCTGTGAAGGCCATCTTCGGTGAGGCCGGATCAGGCTCAGCCTTCACGATCGCCTGACGCTCACAGGCGGGACAACCATGGGTGCCGGTCACGGTCACGACGACTTGGTCAATGTCACGGTTTGCATCCTGGAAGAAGACGCTGAAGCCGGACTGCTCAGGCACTCGGAGCTTGTACGGCAGGGGCAGTCCCTTGAGGCGATCATCGAGACCATGTCGAGCTTGCCTGATGCGGAGCTGGACGTCCCGTTCGATGTCGCCCCGCCGCTTGTCCACGGCTACGTTCATCGCGCTCGTCCAGCGACCCCAGAAATTCTCCTCAGGAAGGTCGATGTCTTTGAGCATAGCTGCGATGTTCTTGGCGAGTGTTGGGAGCAGGGTCTTCGCCTGATCGCCGATGGTTGTATGGGCGGTGCCGTTGCGAAGTTCGATCAGCAGGTCGAGCTCGGAATCAGGTGGAAGCAGCCCCAACGTGCGGAGCCGCTTGATGGTGTCCTTGGCGCCGACGGTGCGGACCTTGTCCGCGCTCACCTCTAGGTGGCCACCGAGGTACAGGAGCATGTCGGGGTTCCCGTTGCGCATCTCCAGGAGGTACACCGGGTTCTTCGAGACCAGCACCGCTTTGGCGAGCCGCTCCACGGCAACACCGCCATGGAGAGCGAACTCGTCGTACTCGCCGCGCCCATGGTCGTCCATGGCTCTGTGGGCGGCCTTCTTGGCTCCTTCAAGGAAGTTCTCGAAGGAGAGGGATTCGTCCATGGACGGACGGTAACCGCCCCTGCACTACAGGCTCGATCGAATTGTGAGACCCGGTCCTTCCGCTGACGCCTCAGCATGACTCACAGGCGTGGAAACGGCCGCTTTACCTCGCTGAGAGGGTCGGCGAAGGCGTCGAACTCGCTGGTCATCTTCATGGCGAGCGGAGGCCAGGAGAACGTCTCCCGTACGGGCCGCAGCGGCTGGACGTAGGGAGAGAAGTCTCCGTGCCCGATTTCGTCCGCAGCCCCTTGGGACCGGCGGCCAGGACCTTGCTGCTGGCGCCTGTCGCATTGCCGACCGCGTCCCCCGCAGCTGCTACGCTGCCCGGCCTTGAGGCGCTCACCTGGTGCTGGCCGACCGCAGGCTGTGCCTGTGGCAGTGCCGGAGCTGCGCGGCGGGTCACCTTTGCGCCTGTGGCCGTAGCGTTGCCCACAGCGCTGCCTGCTGCGGCCACGGCTCCCGGACCGCCCGCCTGCACAACACGACCGCTTGGGCCCGCCCGCCGCACCTCGAAGTAGACACTCAGAGCGCAGCCCGGAAAACCGGCGCACGCCCCCGCGACGCTTGCGACCTTGTCTGCCGAATCCAGGTCTGCCCAGAGCGCCACGGACGCCAGGGCGAGGCCCGCCACGGCAAACCCTGCGGCCAGTACCCGTAGCACCACGTGCCCCATGAAACCTCCGCCTTGGCACTCAGGCCCACCCGACACCGTCGTCCGTCATCCTAGAAGGAGCTCCACGGTGCGCTTTGCGGCGTGAACGGAGCCCGCCCGCTCGGTGCGGCCGCCCCGAAGACGCTCATCCCTGGGATCGACCTGCAGTGCCGATCATGTCGGCCTCCCCCTCATTCTGGAAACGCTGTGCGACGCCACGATTGTGGGTGACGATGGCAGCATGTTTCTCGCCGCACGCTACGGTGAGCCGTGCGGCAACTGATAGCACAATGCCACCGAGGAGCACATGAACGAGCCCGTTGGGTCGGACGCTGCCGCTCGGTCCGAAGGTGAGCCAGTATCTGGACCGGGGGCCGCTTCCCAGGATGCGGCCGTCGGGGTCGCGACCGCCGCGGCCGGTGAAGCTGAGCGAGGATCGAGTACCTACGCGACCGGCGGTGGCGGCGTTTCGTTCGCGCACCGCGTCGCGGCTGTCTATCTCGCTGGCATGTTGACTGGCGAACGACGGGCGGAGGTCTCTGAGCTGCCGGTCCGGAGGGTGGCTTTCCAAACCGGTCCGGCGCACCCGGTGGATGATCTTCTGATCGAATGCGGCGATGACGTAGCCGAAGTCATCCTCGCCGTGGCATGTCGAGCAACGCCGAACTTCGTCCAGAGCCACGGCGACACTGTGAAACTCGTCGGGTCGCTGCTCGCCGAGGTCGAGAAGTTCGACACCGACACTCACCAGGTCGCCGTCGCGACCGCCGGTCGGTCCGATCAATGGGACCAGCTTGCAACGCTCTGCGGCATCGCGCGTGCTCATGCCGACCCAGAGTCGTTCCAAGCGTCCATGGACGTCGATGGCCGCTGGTCGAGGCCAGTGCGTAAGCGCCAGGAGCATTTCCTGGAGATGGTCGAGAAGGCCGTCGGAGACGACACAGCGCCGGAAGAGGTCCTGCGGCTGGCGTGGCGGCTGCTTGGCCGGTTGCACATCCTCGGTTTCGCGGTTCAGAGCCCGGGTGAACGTGACCGTACGGCGGTCGCGACATCGTTGGACGGCGTGGCCTCGCCCGCCGCCGACGGGATGGCGGTCCGGGACCGGCTTGAGGTTGAGGCAACCCGCTACGACGCGACCGGCGCCATGGTGGACCTCAAGGTGCTCCGCCGTGACATTCACGTGGTCTTGGACTCGGCCGCGACTCGAAGTCGGCAGGCGTGGTCGGTGCTTGCGGACCAACGCAAGTTGGCCGTTGCCGGTGTGCGGACCACTATCGGTGACGAGTCATCTGGCGGACCGGTCGAGATCTCGTTCGCCGACCGCCGCGAACAACTCGCTGAGGCCCTGCGCGAGGCCGGTACCAGTGCTTCGGCTTTGCTGGTATCCGGCGAGTCAGGCATCGGTAAGAGCGCATTGACGCTGTCGGCCGTTGCCGAGTTGGAAGCCGCGGACCCCGCCGGGTTCCAAGCGGTGGTGGTCAACTTCCGCAGCCTGCCACAGTCGAGCCTGGAGCTGCGTACTGCGCTCGGGATGTCGATGGAGGACGTGCTCGCGGAATTGTCGGCACCTGCTCGGGTCTTGGTCATCGACGCGGCTGATGCTGCTCTGGAGCGGTCTGCCGGCCTGTTGAGTGACCTGGTGCTGACAGCGGCTGCGGCTGGCGTTGGGCTCGTAGCGATGACATCCGACATGGCATCGGATTTCGTGCGGGAGCAGGTAGAGCTGGGGTTCACGAAGCCCATTTCATCTTTCGCGATGAGACCGTTGAGCGACGAGGACATCTCGATCGTCTCAGACCACTGTCCGCTTCTACGCACGGTCCTGCGAGACCTGCCCGCGAACTCGCTGCTGCGCAGGCCTGTTGTGCTGGACCTTCTGGCTCGGACAGGGTCGGAGCCAGACAGCTCACTGGGTGAGTGGGAGTGCCTTGAGCTGGTGTGGAGCAGGCTTGTTCGGGGCGATGGACGCCCCGGTGTCGGTTCGGCGGAGGCACGCGAACGGACATTGCTCGCGGTGGCTGCGACGACGCTGAAGCTGCCCGAGGGCCGTCGACCTGACGCAGGCGTCGATGCTGCAGCGGTCGACATGCTGCGTCGGGATCATCTGCTCGCGCCAGCGAGCCCGTACCGGGGCCAGCCGGAATTTGCACACGACGAAGTCCGACGGTACGCGACCGCCATCATTCTCGTCCGTGGCCAGAGCCCGACCGAGTTGCTGCAGGCAGCTGGGGCGCCCCGGTGGGCGCTGTCGGCTACTACTCTTGCGTGCAGGGGGCTACTGAAAGCACCCGACGCTCGGCCCGTCCGGAAGTTCGCCGAACTGTACTCGCAACTGCGGATGTTCGCGGCAGCTCATGGACCCCGGTGGACGGACGTCCCGGTGGAGGCGGTTCTGGAGACGCCGTTCGCGTATCAATGTCTGAAGTCGGCGTGCACGGATCAGTCGGTCGGCCTGGTGCTCGGCGACGTGGTTCGAGTCGTTCAGCAAAGGCACAAGGTCAACGGGTGGGTCGACCGTCTGATCACGAACCCCATCGTGCGGATTCTCCTCGATGACCAAAAGCCGTGGGACGTCTCGAAGGAGTCGTTCGAGCTGCTTGCGGACTGGCTGCAAGCCCTGTCCCTGGCAGACGTTCCAGCTGGCAATGAACTGCGAAGCCGGCTGCGGGACCGTCTCCTTGCCTACTGGAACTCGCTCCCCCTACGCGAAACCAGCGGGGGCCAACTGCCCGGGTCGAAGTCACAGCATCGCCAGCGCCGACGCCGACGCACGCTGGATCACCACCTGACCAATGAAGAGTTCGTCGAAACGTTGGCGCTGCTCGGACCGGACATCGACGATGCTATCGAAGCGTGCCTTCGGGCCATCGCCGATGACGCACCAGCGTTCCTGGCTCCGGCTGTGGACTCGCCGTTGAGCGCCCGCGCCTTGGCCCAGAAGGACCCGGAGCTATTGGCGACGTTGATGGCGGCCTACTACATCGACGACGAGCCAAGCTGGCATCGAGATGAGGGTGTCCGGAGGCATCAGGGCCGGTGGAGCGGTATCGGACCACCGTTCTTCCAGTACTACTTCGGCGGGTTCTGGCAGCTGTTTCAGACAGCGTCGTTGTCGACCTCGGTGCGGGTGTTGAACAACATCTTGAACAGCGGTGCGCGGGCGCGCGTAGCAACGCTGTCTCGGCATAGTTCGCCTGACGCCTTCGCTGGGCCCGCCGGCGCCCGGAGCGAAGACGCCGACGGCGAGACGGAGAACGGAGAGGGCGGAAACCGCGGTGCGATTCTGAACCTTGACGGCACTGCTCGCCTGTACGTCGGCGACAGCCACGTGTGGTGCTGGTACCGGGGCACGTCGGTCGGTCCGTATTCGGCGATGAGTGCGCTCCAGGCGATGGAACGCCTTGCCGACATGTGGTTGAGCCAGGGTGTGTCACCGAGAACGGTTGTCGAAGTTCTGCTGAATGACTGCGAGAACCTCGCAATTCCGGGGATGCTGTTCGGCCTGCTCGTGCGCCATATGGAGAACGTCGACACCGACCTAGACCCGTTCCTTGCTGAACCGGTCGTATGGGAGTTGGAGTTCGGTCGTACGACGAGGGAGTACTCAGGGCTGCGTGCCGCAACCGAAGGGCTCGCTAACCTCGAACGCCGCCAGTGGACGCCGCGTGAGGTAGCCATGCGGTTGATGATGCGCGGTGGGCAGGAGCGTGCCGAGGCTTTGAAGAAGGTCGCCGACAAGCTTGTCGAGAACGGCGACCTTCTCGGCATTAGCCAGGAGGCAACGAAGAACTGGGCCGCCAGCCTGGACTGGGACCGATACCGAATCAAGCAGCATGGCGATGAGATGTACATCGAGGTCGAACCGCCGCCTGAGCTGCGAGCCGCACAAGATGCGCACGAGGCTCACCAGGAAGTCGTGCAGACCAGCTTGCGGCTGCAGAATCGGTACTGGGGCTCGTCCAAGCAGGACGCCGAGTACGTGCCGCCCTCGTCGGAGGAGATCGCTGCGGACCTGGCGGCAGGCCGCGCCTTGCTCGAGTCCGATGGAGACCTGATGCCGAACCGGCCTGTGGACGCCGTTGCCCACGTCGTCCGAGCAGCCGTCGAACGAGCCGCCGCCGGCGATATGGAGGCGCTGGGCAACGAAGGGCAGTTCGCAACGGAGCTCGTCATCGGTATCGCAGCGTCGTTCCAGGACGTTGAGGATCAGCGTCACGAGGACCAGTACTTCGACCTTGGTGCCGACCGAGCCGTGGCTCAAACCGTGCCCGCGTTCCTCACACCCGCACTGGCAGCGCCCCTGGAAGCCGCCGGCGGTTCGACCGAAGATGTTGCCGAGGCCGGTCTTGCGATGGCAGGCAAGGCGCCCTTGGAGACACGGCTGTACCTGGCGCGTGGATGCGATGTCATCTGGGCGGCTCCATGCCATTCCGACCCTTGCATCCACCGGACTGCGTTGAACTGGTTGCTCGAGACCGCCCGTGGCGCAGAAATCGGTCCGTGGGACCAGGGCGGCCAGCGACGGCAGAACGTTCAGATTGCGGGCGACGTTGCCGAACGACTCCAGGAACTATCGGGTGACTCCCTTGACATCGCGGTTCTCGACGCAGCCATTCGCGGACTCGGTGTAGCCGCGTCGACAGACCACTGTTGCACCGACGACGCAACCACGCTCCTCGTCGCGTTCCTCGACGTCGAGCGACGCGCCATGGTCGCGCAGGAGAATGAGGGCTGGACCGCGGACGACCGCGGGACGCACACCCTCGTCGCCGCACGGGCCCTGCTCGAAGGCTTTGCGAAGAACAGTGACGCCGGACCGGTGCTCGAGCACCTCGACGCCCTTCGCGCAGACGCGGGACTGATGTCCAATTTCCTCCACGGTCTTGCCGCAGCAGGCGCAGAGAACGAACGGCTGGCCGAAGCTGCACGAGGTGTCTGGCCATCTCTGCTGCGCCACGCCGTTGACTACCTGAGTGACGACCCGAGCCCCTACCGCGACCATCACTGGGGCGACTGGGCTGCTGCTGCCCTGCTACCGGACCCTCTTCCGTGGGCGCAAGGCCTGCACAACGAGGTTATCGGTGGACCCATCGACTGGGTCCGCGCTGAAGACCTCGTGGAGTTGATCGACGATTGGCTGCCGGTCGCTCGTGGGGAGGCCAAGTCCGTCGACGCACTCATCGGCGTCCTGCGGAAGCTCCCAGAGGAAGTGCAGGCTACCCGAGGCGTGCGCTGGGTCTCCGACCTATGCATTCAAGACGAACGTGTCACGGTCAATCACTCGTGGTCTTCTAATAGCTGGCTCAAGGAAATCCGCAGAACGGCGGAGGAACTCGGCACGTTGGACGAGTGGCAGATGCTCGTCGACTCCTTGGTCGTCGCCGGAAACGAGGGACTGGCGCCATACAGCAGGTGATGGCTCAGGGGTCCTGCCTGATTCTTGGTGAGACTTCCGGACCTGTGACCAAGGCTGCTGAATTAGGCGGCGGTACCTCGTCGTCGTAGGTATGGCGGGGTGGGATAGGCCAAGGCGCCTGCGGGTGAGAGGCTGTCGGACCGAATCGCGCCGGGGGCGCTGACGCAGGCGTATGATCGACGCCTTCGCCGCCTTCGCCTCCAAGGGAACCCCGGCGACCCGGATGGTGCTCAGCGACGCCCGCCGCAAGGCGTGGGGCGACGTGAGCCCCTTCGCCCTCTGACGGCACCGGTGGGACCACTTATCCGCGATGGTCCCAACGCGTAAGGGATCAGGAACCGCGAGTTCGTTTCATGGTGCTGGCCGTGCTGCTGAGTCAGTCAGGCTGAACCACGGCTCGACCGTGGCCCTCAGCCAAGTCGGTCCATGCCAGTTCTAAGCCGTGGTCAACTGTGTACCCAGGTGCCGCTTCTAGCGGACTTCTTGGTCGCGATGCCGTACTTTCCCGTTGATGATCAAGATCGTGTGGTGCGACCACCTGGCGTAGCAGTCGTCACAGACGGTCTTGATCCAACCTGTTGGGGCATCGTCGCGTCGCCTAACGAGTTGGTGCGTGATAGCGGGTGAGGCGTGTCTGGCTTGGTCGTGGCCTGTTGTCAGGTGGTGGTGCGGTCGGATACGAGGCTGGCGATGGCGCGGTAGGTGTCGGGCAGGCGGTCGCGTCGGTGGGTCCAGCGCGTCAGTTGCTTCCAGCGTTTGTGGTCGGCGAGGGTGTGTTCGACGGTGATGCGGTCGGAGGAGTGTTCGTGGCGGTCGCGTTCCCACTGCTGGACTCTGCCGGGCAGTGCTCCCGGACGCGGTTTCCTGGGCGGTGTGATCGCTTGCCCGCGGTGGTCGCGGCTCAGGCCGAGGTAGCCGTCGTCCAGGAGGACCTCGACGTCGGGGAAGTGCTGGAAGCAGACGGCGATGCCCTCGTTGCGGGCGGCCGTGGCATCGTGCATACGACCAGGCCGCAGGGTGTCGGTCCATAATGTGCGGCCCCGCCAGTCGGCGATGACGGTGGCCTTCATGGTGTTCTGTTTCTTCTTCCCGGAAACGAATGCGCGCCGGCCGCCGCGGCCGGCCGGTGGTCGGCGGACCTGGATCTCGGTGGCGTCCAGCCGGAGCTCGATGCCTTCGGCCTGGGCGTAGGCGAACACGTCGGCCAGAGTCCGTAATCGCAGACCGGGGCGGTCGGGGACCGCACACCCCCGCTCGGCCAGGAGCGTGCGTATCTCTGCGATCGCACTGATGGTGGAGCGGTCGACGCCGAACAGCAGCCCCAGTGCCGAGTGCGGCAGGTCGTGCCGCAGATGGATCAGCGTGGCCACCAGCCGGTCGGCGAAGACCAGTTGGTGGCGGGCGCCGGCTCCCGCGGCCCGCTTCCTGGCCCCGCCTCGTGCTGCATGGCGACGACCCTCGACCCCGGCCTGCCACGGCACCGCCAACTCCTCGACCAGGCACGAGAGATGACGCTGAGAGATCCCCGTGAACAGCCGATGCGCCAGCACTGCCCGATTGACCATGATCGCCACAGACGGATCATGCCACTGGCCAGGAACGACGCCTCACCCGCTATCACGCACCAACTCGTAAGACGCCCAGGTTCCCCGCAGAACTCACAGATGGTCTCAGACTGCTTCTCGGCTTCAGTGAGAACGCCGCGCATCTCCGCGAGCGCAATAGCGGAGGCAGCCGTGACATGGATCCGGACCCCGCCGAGCTTCTCCTTCAAGTCCTCGATCCGGTAGCCCGGCTCAAGAGTGAGGAGCCGCTCGTGTAGCCGCAGAAGCAGTGGGTGCCAGCCCGGCCCGACCGCGTGCAGTCGATCCGGCAGCTGCCGACGCGGCGGTCCGCTTCTGACATGGAGTTCTTGCATGGCTCCATTCTTGCTTTCCCTCCGAGCTCACCGCTCGCCGTCGGATGGCCGAGCTGCACGAGGAGGCAGGTCGCTGGGGGACGACGGGTCCCTGGGAGAACGGTGGCCGTACTCCAGGTAGGGCCTTTCCTCAGGATGCCTGTCCACTCGTGTACGTCGCCAGGCAGTATCGAAGGAGAGGGTGCCGTCGCTAGCCTGTACAAGGCGCCACGCATGCCAACTGGTCCGGGGTGATAGCAGCCACCGCAGTGCGAGCGTGCTCACCGGCATCCCGCCGTTCTGTAGGCAATGCGGGGAGCCCTAGGGCCGGTCACGCGTCACCCGCCAGGACGGACGACGCGTGCCCGTTCAGCAACGCCTGTGCTTTCAAGGCGTGTTGAGGTCGCTGGGCGCTCTCCATGCCCGCGGCCAGCAGTGTGTAGAGCATGCGTTTCTGACTGGGCTCGGGGAAGCTGGCCAAGAATTCGCGTAGCACCTCAAGGGCCTGATGCTCGACCGTCCGCTCGTGCTCGGGCCGGTACCGGGCGAACGCCTCTGCCACCTTGTTCGCGTCGCTGAGAACGGTGGAGAGCTTGGACCAGTCGGCGTCGTCCTGCTCGACCCATCGCACCAACAGGGCAACAGGGTTGGCTAGTTCGGAGGCAACCGCTTCGGCCGCCTGCTGGCGCAGGATGTCGGTCACGGCCTGCTGTCGCTGAGCGGACAGCAGAGCGGCGACGGCGGCCTGGTCGTCGGGAGGCAGATCGAGCGCAAGCAAGGCCCGAAACTCGACAGGCGGATCTGTGGACAACGAGCGCTTGGCGCGCAGGTGCTCCCCGACAACATCCCGCGCTGTGGCGAGATCCGCCGGATCGCACGCTACGGCGACATCGGCCGCCGCTTTCCTGAGGACCCCACGGACGGCCGCCGCGAGCTCCTCGCTCGCGGCCGGATAGGGCGGCTCGGTGAGGACGGTAGCCGTGATGCGGGCGACGAAGCCGATCCCAGGACGCGAACTGCGCAGCCGGACCTCGAAATCGGTCAGGCCGCGCCGCACCGCCCTGCGCATACGGCGGCGCGACCAGGTTGAGGAGGCCACGGATCAGGACTCCACAGGAGCGGACTCGTAATTGAGGCGCGCCGCAGAAAGGGCCGCAGGCAGCCTGAGGTCCTTGCGCAGCTCGATCACGGCCTCGTCGTTGGCCACGCCGGGTTCGCCGAAGATGAGCGCCGAGATCGGCGTGGAGTACAGGTGCTGTACGACGATCTCGTTGAGGATCTCCGTGACGAGCTCGCGCGACACCTCGGTCGTCTGCCGGAACTGCGCCCAGGCGGTCAGCAGCTCCCGGCACTCCGCGTCGACCCGGTCGTCGGCCAGCGCCACGTTCCAGCCCTGGATGAGCGCCTCTTTGACGTCCTCCTTCTGCTCCGCGGCCGCCAGCATGACCTGCAGCACGTACGGATCGACGCGTGGATCCAGGAGCGAAAGGAAGGCCCGGTGGCCGGCCAGGTGTTTCTTCTCAGTGGCCCACTTGATGACGGTGCTCCATACGCGGGGCAGTTGGCCCTCGCGCGCGGCGATGTCGCGCAGCGCCCGCTGTGCCGCGAGTACGGCGTCATCGGGGCCGGGCCGGTCGAGGATGTGCCGCAGGCGGACGAGGGCCTGGCGCGGGTAGTGGTCGGCGAAGTCGCCCTGGCAGACAAGGGCGACGACTGTCGCCACGGCTTCCGAGGTCTCCTGCGCCGAGTCCAGCAGCAGGGAACGGACCTCGGCGCCCAAGGTATCCGCCTCGGCGGCGACGGTGAGGACGCGAGCGATAAGCTGCAAGTGCTCGGCGCTGGTGTCGCCGTTGTCGATCCAGGCGTGGATCTGCTTGATGACGCGGATGTCGTTCTCCGCGACGGCCAGCTCGACCAGGAGGTCGCCGATGGGGGCGAGCCGATCGGCGCCGGGCCCCTTGGGCGACGTGATGGTGTCGAGCCACGTCAGTAACGGCGGGTGGATGTCGGCCCGTTGTTGCCAGAGATGCAGCAGGACGGCACGGGCGTAGCCGCGCTGGTGGTCGAGCGTGACGGTCCGCCCGGTGACCTTTGCGCCCAGGGCCTTGAGCCGAGTGGTCAGATCGGGCCCCGTCAGGATCGTCCGAACGCTGGTCTCCCTCGGCTCATCCAGGAGCATCCTGGATCCGTCCTGGATGGTCAGCGCGTCCTTGTTGTTGAGGAACAGGGTGGAGACGAGCAGCGCGCGGTCCTCCGGCTTGTCCTCCGTCTCGGCGAAGACCTTCTGCACGTCGGACCGCCACTCCTGGAAGGCGCTGAGGGCCGCCTTTAGCCCTTCTGCGGAGTTCACGGCGGAGGCGAGCTTGTCAGCCAGGCGGGCGCCATCCGCTGGACGGCTGTCGTCGGTCAGCAGATGTGCGGCCTCGCCGACCAAGCCTGTCCCGGAGGAAGCCGTGTTCAGCCAACGGAGCCGGTCCGGCCTGCGATGCACGTACTCCAGGTGCGTCCGTGCCACCCGTTGGGCGCAGGGCTTCGTCGTTGCGCGGGCGACGACCCGGGCTAGTGTCCCGGAGGCGGCTTCGGGCCACCCGTGCTCGTCGGCGATCACGACCAGGTACGAGCCCACGTAGAGCAGCTCCTCGGCATAACTCACCAGCTGCTCCGCGAAGTTGCCCACGTTGCGCCAGGAGCTGATCTCCGCGGCCACATCCAGCAGGTACCCCGTGCCTGGCTCGTCGGGCAGTACGGAGATGTCCGGGGAGCGGGGCCTCTCCCAGTCGGGCCGGATCTCCCGAAGGGCCAACGGCCTGCCGGGAGCGGCCTGTTCCTTCTGGGAGATCTCCCACAGGGCTTTGATCCCGGCAGTGCGTTTGCCATAGCCGGCCGGTCCGGCGACGACGGCCAGCCGGGGCCCGCCGCCGGTCAGACGGTCGAAGGCCTCGCCCGCCGTCCGTACCTCTTCGTCCCGCGAACTCAGGCCCACCCACGCGAGGCGTACGACGTCGAGATCAGCTTGCGGAATGCCGGTAACGGGCAGCTGCGGTTTGCTCGTCATGGTGACGGAGCCGGCAGCCACGATGATCTTCGAGTTCTGGTTGTTGCCTACGTCCACCCGCAGTTCGGGCGCCGGGATGGCGACCGGCGGAGCGAAAGGCGGCGGGACGGAACCGGGTCCGGTCTCCTCGCTCACCGGCCCCCCTCCGGAGTCCTGTAGTGGAAGCTGCCCGAGGCGTTGATGGCACCGCCGGCGATAACGACCTGGCTGTTGGTGTTGCCATGCACGCTCGTCCGTGCCCCGGATCCTTCGTCAGCCTCCTGGACCTGGTCAGCCAGGCTCTGTAGCTCCTGTGCCGCGTCCGGATGCTTCTGCAGGAACGCCGCCAACTGGATCATCAGCTGGCCGCGCAGTTGGTCCTCCACCGAAGCCCGTTCGCCCTCCGCAGTGCCGACGAGCCGCTGCCGCGCTGTGTCGATGAGCTGCAGTTCCTGCTCAGCGCTCTCCTCACCGCCGCGCTGGAAGAAGCGGGCTACCGAGTCCCGTACGGACTCCCAGGTGTTCTTGACCATCTCGGTGACAAGGGCGGCAGCCCCCACGCCCGCGACCTGCATGATGTCCAACGCGTCCCCCATGGTCGATTCCCCTGCCCAGTGAGGTGCGCAGGGGTCGGCGGCATATTCGACACATCAGGGTGGATGGCGGCGTGGAGGTCGGCAATCGAAAGTATTTGCCACATACCGGAATAAGTAATTATCAAGCACATGAATCCGGCCGTGTCGGATCCGAGGTGTGAAGTGCCGGGCCCGGCAATCCTCCGTAAAGCCCAGGATGGGCGGTGGTTCATGTTTCGACTACGGCGCAACTTGGCCAAAGCGCTACTTTGGGTGATTGTCCGGAACCGACTAGAACGCACTGGTGTGGGTGCTGTGAATCCGGTACACGCCCGGTGGCAGTGGGATGCACCGGGGCCCTCGGCGGTCCAGGTCGGGTGGGCAGGCTCTGCTCGTTTAGGTATGGGAGCGGCGGGTGTCGGCCTGGCCCGGCCACGGGTGTAGGCGATGCGGTAGCTGTCGAGCGGATGGCCGCTTCCGGGCTCCGGATCTGCGTGTCTTCAACTGCTGATTCGACCGGCTGCCCGGCCGTGTGCTCATCACGCAAGGGGCGAGGTTGTCCCGGATGCGATGGTCGAACGAATGTGCGACTCTTGAGTTAGGGTGATGACCTCGCGGGATGAGGCGGACGGAGGGGGCTTGTGGGTACCAGGAGGTGTGTATGTCTTTTACGCACCTCCATGTCGCCAGTGGCTACTCCTTGCGCTACGGGGCCAGCCATCCACATGCGCTTGTGGAGCGGGCGGCGGAACGCGGACTGGATGCTCTTGCGCTGACCGACAGGGACTCCCTTGCCGGCGCCGTGCGCTTTGCGAAGGCGTGCGAGCGAGCTGGAGTGCGACCTCTGTTCGGTACTGATCTGGCAGTTCCCGGCGTGCCGGGATCCCGGTTGCCTGGGACGGAACGGCAGCGCACTCCGGCCAAGGGCGGTGCCTTTGTGACGGAAGCACCCTTCCGAGCGGTGTTCCTGGCTCGGTCCGCATCTGGCTGGGCCGAGCTGTGCCGTCTGGTATCGACTGCGTCGGCCGAGGGAATCCGATGGGAGGACCTGGCCGGTGGCGACGATGGGGTGTTCGTGCTGCTCGGGGCGGGTTCCGAGGTGGGCCGCGCGCTGGCATCAGGGCGGCCGGACCGAGCGGCGCTGCTGCTGGAGCCATGGCGGGAGCGGTTCGGAGAAGCGCTGCGGTTGGAGGTGGTCTGCCACGGTCGACCTGGCACCGGACCGGGGTCACTGCGCCTGGCCGCACGAATGGCGGGCTTCGCCGCCGAGCAGCAGGTGGAGGCTGTTCTCAGCAACAGCGTGCGGTATGCCGACCCGCACCAGCGGGAGGTCGCCGACATCCTGGATTCCGCACGTCTGCTGGTGCCGATCGACAGCCGGGACGCGGCACGGCTGGACAGCGGGCAGCGATGGCTGAAGGACGCCGGAGAGATGGAACGGATGGCCGGGCAGGTCGCCGAGGCGATGGGCGGACGCGGGGCTGAGGCACAGCAGCTACTGAAAGCGACCGAGGAAACGGCGGCGGCCTGCGTGGTCGATCCGGGCGAGGCGTTCGGACTGGGGCGGCTGAATCTGCCGGAGCCCGATTTGGTGGGTGCCACTGCGGAGTCGGCCGACCGAGTACTGGCCGAACGGTGCGCGGCGGGCATGATGAACCGCGGCTATCACCGGGAAGTAGCGCGGTGGGACCGGCTGGAGGATGAACTTCGGATCATCGCCGGGCACCGCTTCGCCGGCTACTTCCTGACCGTCGCCGAGGTCGCGACGGAGGCCAAGAAGCTGGGCATCCGGGTCGCGGCGCGTGGCTCGGGAGCCGGGTCGCTGGTCACTCACCTGCTGGGGATCAGCCCGGTCGACCCGGTGGCGCACGGCCTGGTCATGGAGCGGTTCTTGTCTGCGCGGCGATCCGCGTTGCCCGACATCGACCTGGACGTGGAGTCGGCTCGGAGGCTCGAGATCTATCAGGCGGTACGCGAGAGATTCGGGGCGGCGAGAGTGGCGACGCTTGCGGTGTACAAGACGTACCGGGTGCGTGGGGCGATCGAGGACGTGGCGCGGGCGCGGGGCTTGGACCCTGATCGGGCTGCTGAGCTATCCAAGGCGTTTCCTCACATCCGGGCCCGGGACGCGCGGGCGGCACTGACCGAACTGCCGGAGCTCCGCGAAGTCGCCGGTGAGGATCACGGCCGGTTGTGGGAGCTGGTGGAAATGCTGGACGGCCTGCCGCACGAGGCCGCCATGCACCCGTGTGGACTCCTGGTGTCCAACGCCGGGCTGCTCGCGCGCACTCCGGTGATGCCAACCACCGTTGAGGGCATCGCCATGGCCCAGTTCGACAAGGAGGACATCGAGGACACTGGCCATCCGAAGATCGACATCATCGGCGTGCGGATGCAGTCAGCGCTCGCCCACGCCGTCGCCGAGATCGAGCGGGCCACCGGCGAGCACCTCGACCTGGACGACCCGGCGCAGGTGCCGCCCGACGATCCGGCAACTTACGACCTGATCACATCCGGTGACACCTTGGGCACGTTCCAGCTCGAAAGCCCAGGCCAACGCGAGCTGGTCAGAAATCTGCGGCCACGGTCGTTCCTCGACCTGATCATCGACATCAGCCTGTTCCGGCCGGGCCCTGTGGCCGCGAACATGGTGAGCCCGATGATCGAGGCCCGCGACGGCCGGACCTGGGCCCGCTATCCACATCCGCACCTGAAGCCGATCCTGGAGGAGACCAAAGGGCAGGTGGTCTTCCACGAACAGGTCATCGCGATCATGACCACGATGACCGGCTGCGACCGTGGAATGGCCGATGAGGCCCGCCGGGCACTGTCCGAACCGGACCGACGCGGCCGCATGCGGGCCTGGTTCGCCGCTGAGGCCCGCGTCCGCGGTTACAAGGCGCAGGTCATCCGAGAGGTATGGGAGATCCTGGAAAGCTTCGGAAGTTTCGGCTTCGCGAAAGCGCACGCAGCGGCATTCGCGCAGCCTGCGTACCAGTCCAGCTGGCTCAAGGCTCACCGAATGGCGGCTTTGCTGGCCGGACTGCTCACCCACGATCCGGGGATGTACCACAAGCGAGTCCTGGCCGCGGATGCCCGTCGGCATGGGGTTCCTCTCCTGCTGCCCGACATCAACCACTCGCAGTCCGCACACATAATCGAACTGGTGTCTGGTAAGTGGGGAGTTCGGGTTGGTTTGTCCCAAGTGCGCGGCATCACCGAGGCCGAGGCCGAACGCATCACCGGCGCGCAGCCCTACACCTCGCTGGGCGACTTCTGGCAGCGCGCCCGGCCCAGCCGCCCGCTGGCCGAACGCCTGGCCCAGGTCGGGGCGATGGACGCCTTCGGGCCTCGGCGCGAGTTGCTGCTGCAGATCGCAGAGCTTCACCGATCCACCCGAGGTCACGCCTCCACCTCCGGGCAACTCCCTATGGGCAACGACCTCGACACGTCGGGGGATGGCAGCAGTACGGCGGGACTGCCGGTCATGAGTACCTCCGAACAACTCGCCGCGGAACTCGACGTACTCGGCATGGACATCTCCCGGCACCTGCTGGAAGATCACCGGTCCTTGCTGACCGACATCGGTGCGACTCCCGCCGCCGACCTGCCGAACCTGCGGCATGGCACCCCTGTCCTGGTCGCCGGCATCAAGGTCGCCACCCAGACCCCGCCAGTCCGCTCCGGCAAGCGCGTCATCTTCGCCACCCTCGACGATCCCAGCGGCCTGTCCGACCTGGCATTCTTCGAGGACAGCCACGCACGCTGCGCCCATGCCGTCTTCCACAGCAGCCTGTTGCTGGTGCGCGGGACGGTAGCCCGGCGTCCACCGCGTGCCCTCAGCATCACCGGCATTGCCGCCTGGGACCTGGCCGAACTTATCGACCTGTATCGCGACGGAGGCCCGGCCGCTGTCGCCGATCGCCTCGCCCGCCCGGCGGCCACCGCCGGTCCGACCGCCGCACACCGGACCATCACCCAGCCCACCGGCTATGAACTGCACCCCTGGGCCGACCTGAAACCCCCTGGTGCCCCGGCCATCAACGGAAGAACCTTTCATCACTCCAGTCCCGGAAGTGCTGGGTGACCGCGATGATTCTCTACATCCACTTCGGTCCATGCCGCGAAGAAACGTTTCGTCAACTTCTGGGAATGCTTGGCGAGATCACCCCGGTCGTCCAGGGGCTGCCACCCGACGCCGCATTCGCCGACGTGTCGGGGAGCACGCGGTACTTCGACCGCGACGCCACCGACCTCGCGGCCCTGATCCGCATGCGCGCTGCCGCAGGCTTCGACGCCGACTGCACGATCGGCGTCGCCCCCAACCCGCTGCTCGCCCAGCTGGCCGCCAACCGTGGAGTACCCGGCGCGATCCGCACCATCCCCGACACCCCTCAGGACATCGTCACCTTCCTCGCAGGCCTGCCGGCGGCAGCCCTGCCAGGAGTAGGGCCAGCGACCGTACGTACCTTGGCCTCCTACGGCCTGACCACGCTCGACACGATCGCGAGCACCCCGCTGTCCACACTCCAACGCATCCTGGGCACGGCCGCCGGGCGGCAGTTGCACCAGCGGGCGGCCGGTATCGACCCCACCCGTGTCACCCCCGGCGCCCCGCCTCGATCCCTCTGCGCGGAGCACCGCTTCGGGCGGGACGAACTCAACCCCGACCAACAGCGCCGTGTCCTGTCCCACCTGGTCGAACGCCTTGGCACTCAACTCCGCAGCGAACAACAGGTCTGTCGATCCCTGAGCCTGACCGTCCGATACGCCGATCATTCGACGACCACACGCAACCGCACCTTGCTGGAGCCCACCGCGCACAGCCCACAACTGCGCCTTGCCGCCTACGCGTTGTACGCCACCCTCGGCCTGCAGCGAGCCAGGGTCCGAGGCATCGTCCTGCGGGCGGACGGCCTGTTCGACGCGAACTCGGCCACCAGACAGCTCACCTTCGGTACCAGCGACGATAAGACACGCCGGATCGAGGCCGCGGCTGACAGAGCTCGGGCCCGCTTCGGACCCAATGCGGTGCGACCTGCCAGCACAGCCGGACTGACCTGATCCCTTCGGGACGTCGACCGCGCCGGACACGGAGAGCTATCGCGAGATCTCGCTCTGAGCCGTTATCACTGGCCTGCCCACTCGTCGGTCTTCCTGTCGATGTCGATCGCGCCGGCCTCGACCAAGGCGTCCAGGAGATCCAGAGTGTGCTCACGCTCCGCGCTTCCTGGCCGAGTACTGGCGTAGAGGGAGAGAACGACGTCGGCTACTTCAAAGGCGATCGCGGAGTCGCGTGTGCTGATGTCTCCGACAGTCCGATTGCCGGCACCGAGCCACGTTTCGCACAGGGACAGAGTCGCAGCGACCGGCAACTCCGCACCCGCCTGGTCAAGTGCGTGAAAGACCTCCTGTGGGAAATCGGCGAACGCCGATGTCGACACCAGAGCTGTCAGGAGCCGCTCGCGCCTGGCCAACGATCCGCCTATATGGCGCACGAACCCGATCGCTGCTTTGCGCACAGCCTGATCTTCATCGTCGAGTAGACGTACGAGCAGCCCCTCATCTGCGCTTACCTCGGCATCCTGGGCACCTGACACCTGAGGCAGATCCTCGACGCGAACGGCCAGCGCTTCGGCCACTCCACTGCGTGAAGCCGCATCACTAAGGCTCTGTTCGAACAGATCCTGCGGGCGCGGTCTCCGCTCAGGCTCCAGCGCCCCGATGCCCAGGAAGGCGGCCATCGCGGCGAGCGCACCGCCCCGGCAGCGGACATCAACTGAGCCGGTCTCCAGCATCCGTTGGACGAGGGTAAGTCCCAGATCCGCATCGCTGTGGAGGAGTTGCCAGGCGAGCCGGTCAAGGTACGGGGCGATGAACTGGGCGTCATCGGCCAGGCCGAGCCAGTTTCGGCTCAGTTCGGAGACAACGGTCTGATCTGCCAGGTGGACGCGGATCAGGATCACCGGGCACCAGAGGCGGACCTGGTCTGCGTCATCGACTGCGAGACTGCGGATGGCCGGCAGGAGTGCCTCCAAACGCTCCGCTCTGTGCTCCCCGGGGCCAAGCAGTTGCGCAATGCAGAAGGCTGCTGCCCCTCGGTCGGAATTCAGACCCGCGATGACGTGCTCCTCGCCGGGATCGGACACGGCCATGGGGCTCGGGTCGACCGCAGTCGTAGCGACGGCGACGAGCCAGGCGAGTACCCGCTCAGGCAGGTGAGCACCCGCAAGCTTGTCCAGCAGGGAGCACAGCGGCCGATTGAAGGTTTCGACTCCCCAGCTCGATACAGCTGCAACCATCTCGACGACCGCTCCGAGTTCGACATCGGAAGGCAGATCAAGGGCGCTGACAATCCCACGAAGGATGGCGAGGGTGCACCGGTGATCGTGCTGCGGGCCGATACGAGCCGTCACGAATCCCGCAAACCGCACCGGCTCAGAACGCGCTGCCGACTCCAGAGTCCCCAGTTGGACAGGGGATTGGTCGTACTCGTCGATCGCCTCGATCCATTGGTCATCGGTAAGCGGTCCCGATTCAGATTCGGAGTCTCCTTCGTCGAAGAGATGCACCCAGGCGTCGGAGGTCTTCGGTACGGGCCCGAACGCCTCCGTCAGCTGAGTGAGTCGGGCACGTGCTGATGGAGCGAGCCGGGGACCGATCCGCCGTTCGATAAGGGAGAGCGCCACGAGCTGCTCATGGGCCAGTCGCTGATCTCTGTCAGCGGACGCAGTATCTGACCTGGAACTACTGGCCGAGGCGGAGATAGCGTCAAGGTCCAGTGACGCATACGGTTCCATGGCGAGAGCCACTGCGCTTTCGCGGACCGGCTCCGTGCCCGTGTCCGCGAGATGGGCCAGAACCTCACCCCACGCCCAGGCGACTGTGGAGTTCAGAGGGAGGCCACGCACATCGTCTCGTGAAGCCCATGCCAGAGCAGCCGGGTGCAGCTCCGGCGCGCACTGGCTGAAGGCCGATGCCGCGAGTTGATGGGCCAAAAGGAGATCGGACGAGGTGCACTGTTCAAGGTAGAGCGCTGCCTCTGTCGGATGCTCGGCGGCAGCCAGACGCAGCGCCGTCCGCCATCCCTCGACCACTTCACCTTCCAGATCAGGAGGCAATCCGGCGGCTGTGCCGATACCGCTGTCCCTTAGCCCTGAGCCGTCGTTATCCGGAGTTCCTGAAGGATGCCACCGCACCTCGAATTCGATCTCGTCGAACTCTGTGAGCAGCGGCTGGGTCAGGTTCTCCAGGAAAGCGACTGGATCGCGCTCAGCGGCACGCTGGAAGATCCGCAGACCTGATCCCTCCCGGTGCGGAAAGAACGAATGATCGAAAGCGTTCCGAGCTCCAGAAGCCCTCGCGATCTGTGCCCGGCTTTCAAGCCAGGCACGCAGAGCGATCGCGACTGGCGCGGTGGTACGTCCCGCAAGGGTGCTGAGAGCATGAAATCCATCCGAGCCGAACAGTGCGGCGACAGCGGCGCCAAGTGCGGTCTGCTCAGAGGTGATTTCACCCGCTGCGGTATCAGGATTAGCTGCGTAGGTGTTCCCGATCGTCGTCGCGGTCGCGCAGTAGAGGTCTACGGTGGTTTGACCTGCGGTTGAACCAGCGAGGAAAACCGTCCAGAGAAGCATGCGTGCCCACGGCACGGCAATGCTCGGGTCACGCGCCACAGGTACCAGGCCCGCGCAGATCTCTTCGGGTGAGACCCTTGCTGATTCCGTTAGCATCCATCGGGCTTGGTCCGGAGCGAACCCGATCAACCCACTGGTTGGGGATGCCGATCTTTCGGTATCAGGGTCGAAGCTGGCACTGATGCTGTTCATCAGCCCATGGCTCAGCAGGTGGGGGACGAAGCCAGGACTCACCAGAACGGGCATGGAATTTCGAGTGAGAGGGTCGGCGGGACTGAGAGCAAGGTTGGTGATGTGTTCGAACTCGTAAGGCGTTGCTGAGGAATGAGATCTCAGCCAAGTCAGTACGGCTGCGCGGATGTGCGATCGGTAACCCGTTGCATGCACGAGTATGGCTTCGAGGTCGTCTCTGTACTGGTCCAGGTCGAGCTCGCGTTCCAGAGAAAGGACGGCACGGACCAGGCGTCGGCACAACAAGTCCTGAGATTTTCCCTGGAGCAGGCTGACGGCTGAGCCGCTGGCCTGGATGTGCTGCCTCGCGAAAGCGTAGTCGAAGTATTCCTCGTGGAAGAAGCGCAGTCGGCCGCGGTCCTCTACCAGTACGCCTTCCCCGATGAGTGCGTCCAGTGTGTCCGGACCGGGTTCACCGATGACACCGCGAGGGGCGGAGAGGGATCCTGTGCGGCTCAGTCGGCGCGCGAACTCTGCGATACCTCGAGCGTAATTGTCGACTCCAAGACGCTGGTTGAGTCGTCTACGTATCTCACCGTCGAAGGCTTCAAGCAATTGTGTCAGTGTCGTAGCACGAGTGATGTCGAATTCCGTTTTCCCATCGATGTCAGAATCGGAGGCTGATTCCGCGAGCAGGCGCAGCGCGAATGGACTGCTCAGCAACTTCTGCTGCCTGGCGGACAGTGCAGCGGGATCGACTCCCAACTCCATCAGGGCTTGGCGGACATGCTCATCTGTGAGCGGACCGAGATCGATAACCGTGAAGTCGCCCAACAGTCCCTTGAGCTGACGGTCGTTGGACAGGTCGTAGCGACGGCAAGCAACGAGCAGCCGCATGTCTCCACTGGCCCGTGCTGTCTCGAGCACTTCCCGGACTCCGCCAAGGGCTGGCTCGCCCTGGCCGCTGAAGCGGGACAGCGCGTCCAGTTGATCAATCACCAGGACACTCGGCTCACCAGCAGCCGCTCGCTCCAGAACCATGGATGGAGAAGCGCCGAAGCCAACGGCATCCTGCGCTCCCAACTGGCGTGCCGTATGGGATGTATCCGTCACATCGAGGCGTAGCGCCCCGACGACCACACCGTCTGCGGCCAGTCGCGCACACACCTCGGCCAGAGCAGTGGACTTTCCGGCGCCGGGAGCGCCGGCCACGACTACACCAGGTCCTCCGGCCGGGTCCTTCAAAAGGTCGACGAGCTGCTCGACTTCGGGTCGGACAATCAGGGAAAGGGTCTGTGGCCTTCGCCTGCGCACACCTTCGATGTAGCGCTCATTGACCTGTCGCACGGTTACCACAGAAGAGTGGTCGTAGCCATCACGAGGCGCGTATCCCTCATCGCGCAAGGCCGACCACAGGAATTGAGGTGTCAGCCGAGTCGAGAGGTGGTCCAGGAGCAGATCGCCGAGGAACAGCAAGGCATTCTTTGGATCTCCGGTTACCTGCGTCTCCAAAGAACCTAGCGCTGCGTCCTTGAGTGGATGATCGTTGATCAAATGAAAGGTGAAGCGTCGCAGCAGACTATGCACCCCGGAATGGTCGGATTCCCATGCGTCAAGGAGTGTTTCTACGTCTCCTTGTTCGGGGGCGGTGAAGGACGTCGTCCAATCTTCGACAGAGAGGCGACGGGCTTTGTCCGACAGGTTCTCCAAAGCGCATGACGCGCCTGAGACGAACACCACCTCGGTTCCCTGACTCAAATGGCGCCCGAAGGGATTCAGCAGACCCTCTGTCCTGAGGGCATTCAGCGTCCATGACGAGGCGCGGCTGCGCTTGCACTGATGAACCTGGTCTGGCCCTGACGGCTGATGGCCGTAGAGGCGAAATTCCACTGCTTCGCCAGGGGGCCCCAGAGTCTCGACCTGGATGGCGTCGTACTGGCCACGAAGGACCGGGACCACGCCTCGCCAGATCGTCCACCAGCCTTCGTAGCGGTTGCCCAACTTGTCGGCAACTCCACCACCCATGGCCGACGCCCGTTCATCTGCCACGGACCTGACTCCTCCCCGGGACCCCTGTAGAGCGCATTGCAATACGAGTGCCATATGTCAAGTCAAAGCCCCGAGAAATCACCCGATCGGGTATGGCTCGAAAGGGATTTTGCCTGTGATCCACTGTCTCACCCCGCCACTCGTCGCGCTCGCCAGCCGATCATAAGAGGCTGTGGAGGGGCGGCGTTGGTGGCTCGGGTCTATGTCTCATGAGACATGCGGATCGCGAAGAACGCGCTCACGCGGTCGCCTTCGCCGTCCCGACCTACCAGTCGGCCTGGCTCAAGACGCACCACCCGGCCGCCTTCTACGCCGGGCTGCTCACCCATGATCCGGGGATGTACCCCAAGCGGCTGCTGCTGGCGGACGCGCGGCGGCGGGGCGTGCCGGTGCTGCCGCTGGACGTGAACCACTCGGGAGTCACTCACCATATCGAACTGGTGTCTGATTCAAGGGGGGTGGAGACGGCGAAGGCGTGGGGGCTCCGGCTGGCCCTCTCCGACGTGCACGGCATCAGCGAAGCCGAGGCGGGGCGGATCGCGGACGGACAGCCGTACGCCTCGCTGCTCGACTTCTGGGAACGCGCCCGGCCGAGTCGCCCGCTCGCCGAACGGCTGGCACGCGTGGGCGCGTTGGACGCGTTCGGCGCCAACCGGCGTGACCTGCAACTGCACCTGACCGAGCTGCACCGCTCCGCCCGGGGCGCCCGAGGTGCCCAACTCCCCCTGGCCGGGGGCCGGGAGACCGCCCCGGCCGGGCTGCCCGACCTCACCGACCAGGAACGGCTCAGCGCCGAGCTGGGCGTGCTGTCGATGGACACCTCGCGCAACCTGATGGACGACCACCGGGACTTCCTGTGCGAGCTGGGCGTGGTCACGGCGCGTCGCCTGCGGACGGCACGGCACGGCGAGACGGTGCTGGTCGCGGGGGCCAAGGCGGCCACCCAGACCCCGCCGGTCCGCTCCGGGCGCCGGGTCATCTTCTCCACCCTGGACGACGGCACCGGCCTGGTCGACCTCGCCTTCTTCGACGACTCGCACGACGCCTGCGCGTACACCGTCTTCCACTCCTGGCTGCTGCTGGTGCGCGGTGTGGTGCAGCGGCGCGGGCCGCGCAGCCTCAGCGTGGTCGGCGCCGCCGCGTGGAACCTCGCCGAACTGGCCGAACTCCGCGAGACGGGCGGCCTCGACGAGGTCGCGTCCCGTCTCGCGGTCCCGGCGGCGACCGGGCGGCGCCGCGGCGCGCCGGACGACAGCGGGCGAGCCGCCGAGGGGAACGGCGGAGCCGACTCCGGTGGAGGCGAGACCGCGGGCGGGGGCGCGAACGGGGGCGGCGCGGGCGAAGACGGTGGCGGTGACGGAGGCGAGGGCGCGGGTGGTCCGGGCCGGGACCGGCGTATCCGCATGTCCACCGGCTACGAGATGCACCCGTGGCCGGACCTGCGTCCCGCGGGACAGGAGACCGCCGTCCAAGGCCCGGCCACCGTCAGGAAGTTGTGGCACCAGAGTCCAGGGAGCGCGGGATGACCATCCTCTGTGTACGGTTCCAGCTGCCGCCGATGTACGAGGCCGCCCTGCCGGGGCTGCTCGGGCTGCTGGAGGAGTTCACCCCGGTGGTCGAGGCGCTTCCGCCGGACGGGGCGCTGGCCGATCTTCGGGGCGCGGAACGGTACTTCGGGCGGGACGCGCTCGATCTCGCCCCGGTGATCCGGGTCCGTGCCCTCGCCCGGTACGGCGTGGACTGCCTGATCGGCGCGGGCACCGGACCGCTGCTGGCCCGGACGGCGCTGGGAGACGCCCGCCCCGGTGTGCCGGGGGTCGTTCCCGCCGACGGGGCACGGGAGTTCCTGGCCGGGAAACCGGTCACCGCGCTGCCCGGTGTGGGCCCGGCGACCGCCCGTGTCCTGGGCGAGTACGGCCTCGACACCCTCGGCCGGGTCGCCGCCGCACCGCTGTCCACGCTCCAGCGGCTGATCGGCGCGAAGGCGGGCCGGGACCTGCGCGAGAGCGCCGGGGGCGTCGACCGGGGCCGGGTCGTCCCGGGCACGCTCTCCCGTTCCCTGGCCGTCGAACACTCCTTCACCCGCGACGAGTTGGACCCCGTACGGCACCGCCGGGCCCTGCTCTCCGCCGCCGGGGACCTGGGCGCCCGGCTGCGCGCGGAGGAACAGGTCTGCCGCACCCTGACCCTCACCGTCCGCTACGCCGACCGCTCCACCACGGTCCGCAGCCGCACCCCGAGGGAACCCACCGCGCACTCGGCCGACCTGACGAGGACCGCGTACGACCTCTACGCCGCGCTCGCCCTCCAGCGCGCCCGGGTCCGCTCGGTCGTCCTGCGCGCCGAGGCGCTGATCCCCGCCGGACAGGCCTCCCACCAGCTCACCTTCGACCCGGTCGACGAGAAGTCCCGCCGGGTCGAGGAGGTCGCGGACCGGGTCCGCGCGAAGTTCGGGCCCCGAGCCGTCCTGCCGGGAACGCTGGCGGCGTGAAGGGGATGGGAAGAGCGCGAGGTTCCGGGTGAGGGCGGAACCCGCGTGTTGTGCCCCGTTTCGCCGTTATTGCGGCCTACGGTCCCCCCAGGCCTGTTCGGTGGTGACGGGTGTTGATGGGTGCCGAAGGGGGGCGGGTGTCCTGGGGGCCAGCAAGATTTTACTGACGCGTAACTTCACAGTTCACCTACTCGCCCGTAACTTGACGAGTGAACAGCTCCTTGTGATCCGGATCACCAGGCGTTAGGCCGCCGTATTTCCCTTGAGCCGCAAGGAGATCACGCGATGCTGCCCTGGAAGCGTCTGCTCAGACCGTTTGCCGCCGTCCTGCTGGTCCTGGCGGCAGTCCTGGCCCCCATCGGCACCGCACAGGCCGCCGCTCGCCCGAGCAGTGGCTGGAACGACTTCGACTGCCGGCCCTCCGCCGCGCATCCCCGGCCCGTGGTCCTCGTCCACGGCACCCTGGGCAACTCCATCGACAACTGGCTGGGGCTCGCGCCGTACCTGAAGAACCGCGGGTACTGCGTCTTCTCCCTCGACTACGGCCAGTTGCCCGGTGTCCCGTTCTTCCACGGCCTCGGTCCGATCGACAAGTCGGCCGAGCAGTTGTCCGCCTACGTCGACCGGGTGCTCGCCGCGACCGGGGCTCCCAAGGCCGACCTCGTCGGCCACTCGCAGGGCGGCATGATGCCCCGCTACTACCTCAAGTTCCTCGGCGGGGCGAGCAAGGTGAACGCCCTCGTCGGTATCGCCCCCAACAGCCACGGCACCACCCTCGCCGGACTGACCAAGCTGCTGCCCTACTTCCCCGGCGCGGAGGACCTCATCAGCGCCGCCACCCCGGGGCTCGCCCAGCAGATGGTGGGCTCCGACTTCATCAACCGTCTCAACGCGGGCGGCGACACCGTGCCCGGCGTCCGCTACACGGTCATCGCCACCAAATACGACGAGGTGGTGACGCCGTACCGCACGCAGTTCCTGAGCGGGGCGAACGTCCGCAACGTCCTGCTCCAGGACCTCTGCCCGGTCGACCTCTCCGAACACGTCCTCATCGGCCTCACCGACCGCATCGCCTTCCACGAGGTCGCCAACTCGCTCGACCCCGCCCGCGCCACCCCCACCACCTGCGCGTCCGTCCTGGGCTGACCCGTACTCCCGCACGAGCCGGCCCGCCGGGGCCTGACCTGCCTGAGCCGCCGGTCAGGCCCCGGAGTCCGTTCCCGGCCCGGTCAGCGACCGGACCGGCCGACCGCGGCCCGCCGCCGCACCGACGCGAACAGCACCGCGGTCCCCAGCGCCAGGACGCCCGCGCCGCCCATCGCCAGATACGGGGTGCTGCCGTCGCCGCCGGTCTCGGCGAGGTCCGTCCCCGCGCCCGCCGGAGCCGGGGCGCCGTCCGCCGGGGCGCTCGCCGCCGGGGCGGGGGCGGTCGAGCGGTCACCGGCCGGTCGGGCGTCCGAGCCCGCCGGGGCCGTGGGGTCCGTGGTGGTCGCCGGGTCGTCGTCGCCGTGACCGCCGTGCTCCACCGTCGACTTGCCGGCACCGTCCTCGATCTGCGCCTCGGACGGCGCGGACGCGGCAGGCGCCGGTGCCGGGGCCGCCGGGGCGGACGCGGAACCCCCGCCCGAGCCACCTGCGTCACCCGAACCACCCGTACTGCCCGTGCCGTTCGCGCCGCCCGACGGGCCGCCGTAGCTGACGTCCGAGCAGGAGTAGAACGCCTCCGGGCTGTCCGACCGCTGCCACACCGCGTACAGCACATGCGTGCCCGACCGCTGCGGCAGCGTGCCGGAGAACGTGTAGAAGCCGCCCGCCGCCACCGGGTCGGTCGCCGTCGCCACCGGCCGCTCCAGGTCCAGGTCGGACCAGGCGAGCGGGCGCGTCGGGTCGTAGCCCGGCTTGGTGACGTACACCGTGAAGGTGCCCTTGTGCGGGGCGGTCACCCGGTACTTGAAGGTGTACGACCCGCCGCGCACCGCCGTCGTCGGCCAGTCGGCGCGGGCCAGATCCAGCCCCTTGAACGCGGCGTCGTTCGCGCTGCACAGCTTGCCGTCCGGGATCAGCTGCCGGTGGCGGCCGGCCGCGTCGCCGATGCGGATGCCGTTCCAGTCGTACAGCGCCTGCGTCCCGCCCGCCGCGACGGCGGCCCGGCACGCGGCCGACCTCGGGCTCTCCGGACCCTCCGCGTAGCACTGGGCGACCCGGCTGACCGGGTCGCCCATCGAGCCGTGGGCGGCCGCCGGGGTCGTGGCCAGCGCGCCGAGGGTGAGCGGGGCGAGGCCCAGCGCGGTGACGGCGGCGGCCTTGCGGCGTGCGGACATGGGGATCTCCTCGGTACCGGTCGAGAGGTGGTGCCGGAACCAAGAAACCCCGGATCGGACCACCGGGGGAGTGCCCCCGGTGATCTTTAGGGCGGCCTTAAGGAAGCGCTGAGCCTCAGCTCAGGTTGTCGGCGGCTGGTCTCTGGTCGCTGCCAGGCGGCCGGTCGCCGGTCAGCCTTCCGGCCACCAGGTGCGCGCGATGTCCTCGCGCACTTCGGGGCGGGCGGCCGGGCGTTGCCGGTCCGCCTCCTCGCGGAGGCGGCGGGACTCCGTCCTCTTCTTGAGGTTCAGGGGCTTCTGCACGGTCGTACGGCGCATGGCTGCCTCCTTCAGGGGCTACCGGGGTCCGTGATCCCACGGAGGTAGACCCGTGGGGGGAGGGTTCCTCATCGCCGCCCGTTCTGTCAGTGGCCACTGTCACGATTCGATTGTCAGTGGGGGGTGTCACCCTGGGGCGTATGACGGATCGGAGCGGTGGGGGCACGGTGGGTGGCGGGCTCGACTGGGACGCGCTGGCCGCCGGGTTCGACGACGAACCCGACCACGGGCTGCGCGACCCCGTCGTGCGCGCCGCCTGGGCCGGGCGGCTGCGCGACTGGCTCCCGGCCCGCCCCGGCGGTCCCCCCGCCCCCTCCGATCTCCCCGACCCCTTCGATCCCCTCGGCCTGCCCGACCTGCTCGATCTCGGGTGCGGCACGGGCAGCCTCGCGCTGCTCGCCGCCGAGCAGGGGTACCGGGTCACCGGCGTCGACCTCTCCCCGGCCATGCTCGACCGGGCCCGGACCAAACTCGCCGGGTGGGACGCGGTGTTCCTCCTCGGCGACGCCGCGGCGCCCCCGGTCGGCGCGGACCGGTTCGACGCCGTGCTCGTCCGGCATGTGCTGCGGGCCCTGCCCGACCCCGCCGCCGCCCTGCGCCGCTGGCGCGGACTGCTGCGCCCGGGCGGGCGGCTCGTCCTGGTCGAGGGCGTGTGGGGCACGTCCACGCCGGTCGGGATACCGCCGGACCGGCTCGCCGCCCTGGTCACCCCCCTGACCGGGCCGCCGGTCCTGCACCGCCTCTCCGCCGACCCCCGTCTGTGGGGCGGCCCGGTCCCCGACGAGCGGTACGCGCTGGTGGCGACCGTGCCCGCCCGCCCCGGCGACCACCGGGAACGGGGCTGTCCGTGACGCCGTTCCCGTGACCCCGTTCCCCGACCCCGTGACACCGTCCCCCGGCCCCGCGGGCCCCGGCGCGGCCCGGACCCGGCGGACTACCATCGGCCTCATGACGCGTACCTCACGCCTGGAAGCAGGCGGTGCCTGCTCGATAGCCCGCAGCCTGACGCTGTTGGGGGAGCGGTGGACCCTGCTCGTCGTGCGGGAGGCGTTCCGCGGGCGGACCCGGTTCGCGGAGTTCAGCGCCGCCCTGCGGATGCCGTCCGAGACGCTGACCGACCGGCTGGGCAAGCTGGTCGACGCGGGCGTGCTGACCCGTACCGCCTACCAGGAACCGGGCAGCCGCGAGCGCGCCGAGTACCGGCTCACCGAGTCCGGCCGCGCCCTCTATCCCGTGCTCGCCGCCCTCCAGCAGTGGGGCGACGGCCACCTCTCCGGACCCGAGGGGCCGCCCGCGTATCTGCGGACCAGGGACGGCGGGCGCCCGGTCCGCGTCGCCCTGGTCGACGACGAGGGGCGCGAGGTCTCCCTCGACGACATCGTCTCCGTACCCGGCCCCGGAGCGAGCGCCGCACCCGGCACCGGCCCCGGAGTCGGCGTCCCGGCACGCTAGCCGGAGCCGGAGCCCCCACCGCGCACCCCGCGCCCCCCTCACTCCCGCACCACGACCGCCCGACGGCCCGACGTCCCACGACGTCGGGCCGTCGCCCGTTTCCGGACGCCCGCGCCCCCGGCCCGGCCCACCTCCCCACCCCCCTGGCTTGACTTATCGAAGTCAGCTACTAGGCTGACTTCGAATTATGAAGTGAGAAGTTGATGGAATGCGAAGGGAAGCGACACACATGAGGGCTATCCAGATCTCCGCGTTCGGCGGCTACGACCGGCTGCGGCTCGTCGATCTCCCCGCCCCGGAGCCCGCTCCCGGCAAGATCCTGGTGCGGGTGCGCCTCGCGGGGGTCAATCCGCTGGACGACACCGTCCGCTCCGGCGCGCTGCCCAGCGCCCGGCAGGTGCCGCTGGTCCCGGGCACCGGGGGAGTCGGCGAGATCGTCGACAACGGCGGCGTCGAGGCGCTGAAGCCGGGCACACACGTGGTCCTGGCGGGCCGCGGCTTCGGGATGTTCCGGGACGGCACCTGGCAGGAGTACCTCCTCGCCGACCCGCAGGACCTGATCCCGCTCCCGCCCGGCGCCGATCTGACGGACGTCGTCGCGTTCACCACCGGCGCCGGCTATCTCACCGCGTACCTCTCCCTGCGGGAACTGGCCTCCTTCAAGCCGGGCCAGACGGTTCTGTCGCCCGGTATCGGCGGCTCGGTCGGCCTCGGCACCGTCGAGGTGGCCCACCGCCTCGGCGCCTCCCTCGCCATCTCCACCGCCAGCCGCACCGACAAGGCCGAGCGGGCGCGTGCCGAGGGCCACGAGGTCATCGACCTGTCACGGGAGTCGCTGCGCGACGGCGTGGCCCGGCTGACCGGCGGGCGGGGCGTGGACGTCGTCGTGGACGGCGTCGGCGGCTCGTTCACCGGGGAGGCGCTGGCGAGCCTCGCGCCCGGCGGCACCCTCGTCTCCGTCGGCTACTCGGGCGGCAAGGAGGCCACGATCAACGTCACCGACCTCATCTGGCGGTCGGCGCGGGTGCGCGGCTTCATGTTCACCCTGTTCTCCCCGGAGACCCTGGCCGAGGCCCACACCAGGCTCTTCCAGTACCTCGCGGAGGGCGCCTTCCACCCCACCGTCGCGCGCACGTTCCCGCTGGCCGAGGCCGCCGAGGCGACCCGCCACCTCATCGAGGACCGCCCCTACGGCCGGGTCGTCCTGGACGTCGCGGGCGCCTGACCCCACCCGCCCCGCCGAGAATCGGAGAGCCCCGTATGGAGTTCACCCCGGAAGAGATCCGTGTCCCCGTCGACGACGGGATCGACCTGCACACCTGGCTGTACCGGCCCGAGCGGGCGACCGGACCGGTCCCCGTGATCACGATGGCCCACGGCTTCGCCGGTCTGAAGTACCACGGACTCGACGGCTACGCCCAGCGGTTCGCCGCCGCCGGATACGCGGTCGCCGTCCACGACCACCGCGGCTTCGGCCTCAGCGGCGGACAGCCGCGCCGGGACGTCGACCCGTGGCGCCAACTGCACGACTGGCGGCGGGTGATCTCGTTCCTCACCACCCTCGACGGCGTCGACCCCGAGCGGATCGGCCTGTGGGGCACCAGCTACGCGGGCGGCCACTCCCTGGTCCTCGCCGCGAGCGACCGCCGGATCAAGGCCGTCGTCGCCCAGATCCCCACCATCAGCGGCTTTGAGCAGGGCCTGCGCCGTGTGCCCGCCGAACGGCGGCCGCTCCTCGCGGGCGTCCTCGCCGCCGACGACCGCGCCCAGCTCACCGGCGCGCCCGCCACCCAGCTCATCAACAGCCTCGACCCCGACACCGTGGCCGTCTACCACTCGCGGGAGATCGAGGAGTTCCACGAACGGTTCCCCACCCCCGCCGGGATCGAGGACGACCTGCGCGTCACGCTCCGGTCGACCCTCAAGGCCCAGATGTACGACCCCGGGGTGTGGGTTCCCCGCGTGGCGCCGACCCCCCTGCTCATGATCGTCGCCGAGCGCGACGACATCACCCCGCACGACCTGGCCGAGGCCGCCTTCGAGACGGCCGGGGAGCCGAAGCGGCTGGTCCGCTACGACGGCGGCCACTTCGACGCGTACGCCAAGAACCTCGACGAGACCAGCGGCGCCGCCCTCGACTGGTTCGCCCGCCACCTCTGATCCCCTCCCTCTTCTCTGTCCCGTTCTCTGTCCCCCCTTCTCTCCTTCCCTTCTCTTCTTCCCGCTTCCCTCTGTCCGCTCCGTACCACCGAGGAGGTCCCGCCATGGCGGACCCCACCCAGTCCCGGCCCACCCGGACGCAGCCCGGCGCCCTCTCCTACGACGTCCTCGTCCTCGACGGCGTGGTGCGGGTCTCCGAGCAGCGGCTGCCGGACGGCGGCCCGCTCGTGTCGTCCCCGCTGGCCGTCACCCTGATCCAGGGCGAGCACGACGCCGTGCTCGTCGACCCGCCGTTCACCCACGACCAGATCAAGGAGGTCGGCGACTGGATCGAGCGGTCCGGCCGGAGGCTGGCGTACATCTACGTCACCCACGGCCACGGCGACCACTGGTTCGGCACCGGCGAACTCGTCGCACGCTTCCCCGGTGTCACGGTGTACGCGAGCGCGGGCACCATCGACGTCATGCACCGCGCCGTCCAGGACCGGGCGATGTGGGACGGCTTCTTCCCCGGCATGCTGCCCGAGACGCCCGTCCTCGCGGAGCCGGTCCCCGCCGACGGGTTCCTCCTGGAGGGCAACGTCCTGCGGGCCGTCGAGGTCGGGCACACCGACACCGACGAGACCACCGTCCTGCACGTGCCGTCCCTCGGCCTCGTCGTGGCCGGTGACGCCGTCTACAACGGGGTGCACCAGATGCTGCTGGAGAGCGGCGACGGCGGACTGGAGTCCTGGCTGGCCGCGCTCGACGTCATCGAGGCCCTCGCCCCGCGCGCCGTCGTCGCCGGTCACAAGAACCGCGACCTGCCCGACGACCCCCGGACCGTCGACGAGACCCGCCGGTACCTGCTGGACGCCGCCCGGCTGCTGGACTCCAGCGAGAACGTCGCGGCGTACGGCCGGGCGATGCTGGAGCTGTACCCGGACCGCCTCAACCAGGGGCCGCTGTGGTACTCGGCGGCGGCGCTCCTCGGCCGCTGACCCCGCCCCCGCCGGGCGGGCCCCGGCGGGGCCCGTCACCCCAGGTCGGCGAAGCCGGTCCCGCGCGCCCGCGCCTCCAGTTCGTCGAGCGCGGCCCCCGCCGCCGCGGCCGCCTCCGGGTCCCGCCCGGCGAGCCCGCTCTCCGCGAACTCGTCCTCGTCCAGCCGCCGTACGTCCCCGCCGTCGGCCGAGCACCACAGGTCCAGGTCGAGATCCTCGACGGTCAGCGCGGCGCCGGAGCGTACGGCGGGGCGGGTCACGTCGCAGTACCAGCCCTTGCGGACCCCGGCCGCGTCGCGGACCTCCTTCACCGCGTACCAGCGGTCCCGCCAGTAGTGCTCGGTGAACACGTCCCCCGGCTCGAACCGGACGAAGCCGAAGTCACGGACGTCCGTGCCCGCCCACGCGGCCCGGACGGTGATCCGCACGCCGTCGTCGGCGAGCAGCTCCGCCGGATAACGGATCTTCGTACGGCCGCCCTTGACGAGGACGACCTCCACCGGGCCGGTGCCGTCAGCCGAGTTCGCGGGCATACCGCACCTCCGTCGCGCAGATCCCGTACCCGAACCAGGTGTTGATCGCGAGCATCGGGGCGTTGTCCGTGTCGTTGCCGGTGAACGCCTCGGTGTACCCGGCGGCGCGGGCGCGGTGCAGGGAGGCGTTCTTGGCGAGCTTGGCCAGGCCGCGGCCCCGGAAGGCGCGGGCGGTGCCGGTCATGCCGGTGGCGTAGCGGGTCGCGCCGTCGGTGTGCACGGCGGTGAACGCGGCGGGCACCCCGTCGACGACGGCGACCGTGGTGAGCCGGTGGTCGAGCAGCGGATGCCGCCAGGTCTCCGTCAGCCAGGTGTCGTAGTCGGTGAACTCGGTGCCGATGTCGCCGGGTTCGTCGGCGGTGGTCTCCGCGTCCAGTGCGAACAGGGGGCGCGGGTCGGCGGCGAAGTCGGCGCCGGGGCGCAGTTCGACACCGGGCGGGGGATCGGCGAGCGGGGGCAGCGGGCCGTTCGCCAGGTCGAGGCGGAGGAAGTGCGCGGAGCGGCGCGGCCGGTAGCCGTGCCGCTCGGCGAAGGCGCGGTTGCCGGGCTCGTCCAGCACCCAGGAGTACACCCGGGTCGCCCCGGCCGCGGCGAGATGGTCCTCGCCGGTCCGCAGCAGCAGCGCGCCCGCGCCCCGCCGGGTCCGCTCCGGGTGCACGTACACGTTGACGGAGCCCTGGCCGGGTTCCGGGCTGTCGTGGGCGAGGCGGACCTGGGCGGTGCCCACGACCTCCCCGTCGCTCTCGGCGAGGAGCTGCCGGTGGCGGGCGTCGGGGTGGGAGCCGGTGAGGTCGTGGAGGACGGACTCCGGCGTGCCCACCATGAAGGGCAGCGCCAGGCGCCGTACCCGCACGAAGGCCTCGACGTCGGCCCGTACCTCCGGGCGCAGATCGCGCACGATGACGGTCATGCCCCGCACGCTATGCGCCGTCCGCGCCGGGCCGCCTCCCCTTTTCCGGCGGGTGGGGGACAATCGGGCCGTGACCTTGAAGATCTCCATCCGTGAGGGCGTGGCGCCGTACGAGCAGGTGCGGGCGCAGATCGCCGAACAGGCCCGCTCGGGCGCGCTGCCCGTGGGGCACCGGCTGCCGACCGTGCGGGGCCTCGCCGAGTCGCTGGGGCTGGCCGCCAACACGGTCGCCAAGGCGTACCGGGCGCTGGAGGCGGACGGGGTGATCGAGACGCGGGGCCGCAACGGGACGTTCGTCGCCGCGTCCGGGTCGGCGGCCGAACGGGAACTGGCCGCCGCCGCGGGCGCGTTCGCGGAACGCGCCCGGCGTCTCGGCCTCACCGACGCCCAGGCCCTCGCCGCCGTGCGGGAAGCCCTGCGGGCGGCGGGAGACTGACGGCGCGCCGCCCCCTGATGCGGCCGACGCCACCGGCCTACGGACACAGGCCCTACAGGTATAGGCCCTACAGGTACAGGCCCGCGTCCGCTCCGCCGCGCGGTTCCGGCAGGGCGGTCGGGGAGACGCCCCGGCGCAGCGCGTACAGCTCGGCGAGGGTCGTGCCGTCGCGGCCGACGCCCTCCTCGGTGCCCAGCCAGTCCACCGACTCGCGGCGGGTCAGCGGGCCGACCTCGATCCGGGCCAGACAGCGGCCGGGCCGTACGACCGCCGGGTGCAGCCGTTCCAGGTCCTCGTTGGTCGTCACGCCCACCAGCACGTTGCGGCCCTGGCCGAGCAGGCCGTCGGTGAGGTTGAGCAGCCGGGACAGGGCCTGCCCCGCGGTGTGCTTGGCCTCGCCGCGGATCAGCTCGTCGCAGTCCTCCAGCAGGAGCAGCCGCCAGCGGCCCTTCCCGGTGGCGTCCTCCTCGCCGATCGCGATGTCCATCAGATAGCCGACGTCGGAGAAGAGCCGTTCGGGATCGAGGACGCAGTCGACCTGGCACCAGTCCCGCCAGGAGCGGGCCAGGGTGCGCAGCGCGGAGGTCTTGCCGGTGCCGGGCGGGCCGTGCAGCAGGAGCAGACGGCCCGCGATGTCGTCCGGGCCGGTGGTCATCAGCCGGTCCATCGCCTCCGCCACGGGGGCGGTGTAGTTGGGGCGGATCTCGTCCCAGGTGCCCGCCGAGATCTGGCGGGTGGTGCGGTGCGGTCCGCGCCGGGGGGAGACGTACCAGAACCCCATCGTCACGTTCTCCGGCTGGGGTTCGGGCTCGTCCGCGGCCCCCTCGGTGGCCTGGTTCAGCACCTTCTGGGCGAGTTCGGCGGAGGTCGCGGTCACGGTGACGTCGGCGCCCCGGTTCCAGCGGGACACCAGCAGCGTCCAGCCGTCGCCCTCGGCGAGGGTGGCGCTGCGGTCGTCGTCGCGGGCGACGCGCAGCACGCGCGCGTCGGACGGGACCAGGTCGGCGCCGGCGCGCACCCGGTCGATGTTGGCCGCGTGCGAGTACGGCTGCTCGCCCGTCGCGAAGCGGCCGAGGAACAGCGCGTCGACGACGTCGGACGGGGAGTCGGAGTCGTCGACGGTGAGCCGGATCGGCAGGGCGCCGTGCAGGGGAGCGGACATGTCCGCCATGATCCGGCACCGGGGGCCCCCGCGCACCCCGTTTCCGCTCCCGCGCGCGTCGGTGTGTCGGCGGGCCGCCGCCGGGGGCCGGAAGGTTCAGACCAGGGCGTCCACCGTCCTGCGCCCCAGCCGCCGGGCGCGCCGCACCACCGCGTAGCCCTTGGTGAGGGCCCGGTCGCGGGCGAACACCCGCCCGACGGACCTGCCTTCGAGCAGCCGGACGAACTCCGCGTCGTCCGTGGTCCGCCGCACGGTGACCCGGCGCAGCGCGTACGGCCCCTGCGCCCGCCGGGCCAGGGCGTTGCCGACGGCGAGCGCCTGCGCGAACCCGTTCTCCCGGACGGCCGTGCGCACCCGGCGGCTGGAGTAGCCGTACGGGTAGGCGAACGACGCGGGAGGCGCGCCCAGTTCGGCGGCGACCAGGTCGCGGCAGCGGGTCAGCTCGTCGCGCAGGGCGGTGTCGTCGAGCTGGTCGAGCTGCGGGTGGGTGTGGCTGTGGCCGCCGATCTCCACGCCCGCGTCGGCCAGTTCGCGCACCTGGTCCCAGTCGAGCATGGTGTCGAGGGCGCCCCCGGTGTCGTGCGCGCCCCGCAGCCAGCCGGTCGACACGAACAGCGTCGCCGGGAAGCCGTGTGCGGCCAGGGCGGGCAGGGCGTGCCGGTGGACGCCCTCGTAGCCGTCGTCGAAGGTGATCAGCACCGGCCGGGCGGGCAGTGGACGCCCCGACCGCCAGCGGGCGGCCAGGTCGGCGGTGCCGACCGGGGTCAGCCCCCGCTCGGCGACGCGCGCCATCTGCGCCGCGAACGCCTCGGGCGTCACCGACAACGCCCGCGTGGCGTCGTTCGGTTCGGCGGCGACCGCGTGGTACATGAGGATCGGCACCCGCTCGTCGACCGCACGGCGCGCCAGGGCACCCTCGGCTCCCTCGATTCCCTCGGCTCCCTCGGTCAGGGCGGGTTCCCCTGCTCTCCCGGCCGTACGGCGGCCGGCCGTCGCGTCCGTCATACGGCGGCCCCCCGGTCGGGGTCCGTGACCGGGGGCGCGTCCGGGGCCGGGGCGGCGTCGGGAGCTTCCGTACCGCCGGCCTGCGCCGCGCCG
This sequence comes from Streptomyces sp. NPDC091281, assembly GCF_044757425.1. NCBI lineage: Bacteria > Bacillati > Actinomycetota > Actinomycetes > Kitasatosporales > Streptomycetaceae > Streptomyces > Streptomyces sp. NPDC091281. Next base: position 115,082 of record NZ_JBIVUY010000006.1, read on the forward strand.
TCGAGGCGGACGATCTTGAACGTCGTGCCGTTGCGGCGGGCGCGGACGCTGCCGACGAGGTAGCCGCCCGCCGCCGTGACGACGCCGGTGACGATGGCGCCCGCGCGGCGGGCGCCGCCGGGCCGGGCGAGGGCCTGGTCGCGCAGGCCGCGGACCACGCCCGCGGGCAGCACCCTTGTGGTGTACCGGCGTTCGGACTCCAGGCCCTTGCCCGCGCCGACGCTCCGCGCGACCAGCGCCTTGGAGAGGCCCTCGGCGTAGGTGCGGGTGCGGAAGTAGGCGAAGCGTTCCCGGACCTCGGGCACCTTGTGGTGGATGACGGCGCGGTCGTCGACGAGGAGGACCGCGTCGGGCCGGGCCCGGCTCAGCCGGATGCACAGCTCGGTCTCCTCGCCGCCCAGCGGTCGCCGGTCGCCGTCGCGGCCGATACCGGTCGCGAAGCCGCCCGCAACGTCGAACGCCGTACGCCGGAACGAGGCGTTGCCGCCGAGGACGTTGCGGACCCGGACCCGGCCGGGCGGCAGTCCGCGGTAGGAGCAGCCCACCACCCAGTCGAACTCGTCGGGGAACCAGGCGGGCCGCCGCCCCGACGCCCACACCGGGACCGTCCGGCCGCCGACGGCCATCACCCGCGGGTCGCGGTAGCCCTCGGCGAACCAGTGCAGCCAGTCGCGTTCGGCCACGGCGTCGTCGTCGAGGAAGGCGACGATCTCGCCCCGCGAGGCGGCGATGCCGGTGTTGCGCCCCGCCGACAGCCCCCGGGGCCCCGCGTTCGCCATCACCCGCACCGCGCCGCCCCCCTCGCCCGCGCCGCCGTCCCCCTCCAGGTCTTTGTAGTGCCGCGTCAACCGGTCCAGCAGCGCTGGATGGTGGTCGACGACCAGCAGGGTCTCCAGAGCGGGGCGGCTCTGGGCGCGCACCGAGGCGACGGCGGCGAGGATGTCGTCCCAGCGGTCCTCGGTGTACGCGCAGACGACGACGGAGAGGGCGGGTCCGGGCGTGGACGGGTGGGCGTCCGTGCTCAAGACACCTCTCCCCGGACGGAGCCGAGCATGCGGGCCCGGCGGGCGGTCGCGCGCAGGGCGCGCCGGTTGGAGCGCTCGCCCAGGATGACGCGCAGCACCCGCAGCCCGTCCCGCACGGCGCGCAGGTTGCTCACGCCGTGGATGCGCAGGTACTCGTGGCTGGGGATCTCCTGCACCTTCAACCCGGCCTTGACGACCCGGATGTTCATGAGGGTCTCCACCTCGAAACCGGTGCAGTCCAGCTCGATCTTGTCGAGGCAGTGCCGCCAGAACGCGTTGTAGCCGTAGCAGAGATCGGTGTAGCGGGCGCCGAACTTGCGGTTGACGACGGCGCACAGGACCCGGTTGCCGAGCTTGCGGATGAAGGTCATGTCGTCGGTGCCGCCGCCGTTGGCGAAGCGGGAGCCCTTGGCGAAGTCGGCGCCCGAGACGAGGGCGGAGACATAGCTGACGATCTCGTTGCCGTCGGCGGAGCCGTCGGCGTCGACCATGACGATGATGTCGCCGGTGCAGGCCTCGAAGCCGGTGATCAGGGCGTCGCCCTTGCCGCGCCCCGACTGCCCGACGACCTTGACGCCGGGCCACAGTTCGCGGGCGACCTCGACGGTGGCGTCGGTGGAGTTGCCGTCGACCAGGACCACTTCGTGGATCCAGTCGGGCAGGGTCTTGAAGACGTAGGGAAGGTTCTCCGCCTCGTTCATCGCCGGGATGACGACGCTCACCGGCGGTGTGATCGCCAGGTGGGAGGAGATGGGCCGGTATTTCCCGGCGGTGGAAGGCGGTTGGACCTCCGGGTCCGGATCGGGTGTCGATGTCGCCGGTTGCACAACGGAACTCATGACGCTGGTCCCTCTCGTCCGGTGGACCGCCCACCCCCGGGCGGTCCGGCTCAAAGTCCGGTTCGAAAGGGGGGTTGTGGGCCCACCCGCGGCCGCACGGCACGACGGAACGACGCTCCGCCGGCCCCGTGGCACGGCATGGCGGCGGACATGCTCCGCACACGCCGGGTGAGCTGGCAATTCTGACCGGCCCCGAAAAAGCCGCGGCCGACCTGCGCGGCACGACCCGGTCACCCCACGGGGATCACGGGCACGGCACCCCCCTACCGCGCCCCGCGCCGGATGTCATCGCGGTCCTTGAGCCCTCCCCTAGAGCCGCTTGCTGACGGTCCGATGCGGGTGAGATGTCTGACGGTATTGACGATTGAGCCCGTATGGCAAGACCTGGAAAGAGACCTCACCTTTTTGTTCGTTTGACCGTTACACAGCGGGTCGTCCCGCTGTCAAGGGGTGGCGATTCAGTCAGGGACCTGACGCAAACGCTCCCCGGAGACCGTGGGGGGCCTCCGGGGAACGCGGGTCGGGCGAGGTGTCCGGGCGGGGTGGCGGGGGCGCCGCGTCAGCCGCTCCGGCGCACGGGACGGCGCCTCCGGCGTACGCGACGGCGGAGGCCCCGGCTCACGGGACGAGCTTCAGCAGGCGGTTCGGGGAGCCGGTGCCCGGACCGGTCACCTTGCCGGTGGTGGCGCCGTTGACCAGCGCCGTGGCGACCTGGGCCGGGGTGGCCGAGGTGTGGTTCGCGAGGTAGACGGCGGCGGCGCCCGCGACGTGCGGGGTCGCCATCGACGTACCGGAGATGGTGTTGGTGGCGGTGTCGCTGGTGTGCCAGCCCGCCGTGATGGCGGAGCCCGGGGCGAACAGGTCCAGCACGGAACCGTAGTTGGAGTAACTGGCGCGGGCGTCGGTGCTGGTGGTGGCGCCGACGGTGAGCGCCTCCGTGACGCGTGCCGGGGAGTACGAGGAGGCGTTGGCGCCGCTGTTGCCGGCCGCGACGGCGTAGGTCACGCCGCTGCTGATGGACCGGCGCACGGCGGCGTCCAGGGTCGCGGAGGCGCCGCCGCCGAGCGACAGGTTGGCGACCGAGGGGCCCGCGTGGTGGGCGGTGACCCAGTCGATGCCCGCTATGACGCCCGCGGTGGTGCCGGAGCCGTTGTTGTCGAGCACCCGCACCGCCACGATCTTCGCCTTCTTGGCGACGCCGTAGGTGGAACCGGCGATCGTGGTGGCCACGTGCGTGCCGTGGCCGTTGCCGTCGGCGGCCACGGTGTCGCCGTCGACGGCGTCGTAGCCGTACGAGGCGCGCCCGCTGATCTGGGAGTGCGTGATGCGGACGCCGGTGTCGATGACGTACGCGGTGACGCCGCCGCCCGCCGAGTCCGGGTACGTGTAGGTGCCGTTGAGCGGGAGCGAGGTCTGGTCGATACGGTCCAGGCCCCACGGCGCGTTCGTCTGGGTGGCGTCGGCGCGGACCGTCTGGTTCTGCTCGACGGCGGCCACGGACGGGTCGGCGGCCAGTCTGCGGGCCTCGGCCGCGGAGAGGGTGGCCGTGTAGCCGTTGAGGGCGGCGCCGAAGGTCTTGTCGACCTTGCCGCCGTACTCCTTGATGAGGCCCTTGCCCGCCGCGGAGGACGCCGCGAAGCCCGCGTCCCGGCTGAGGGTGACGAGGTAGCTGTCCTTGACGGCGGTGGGGGAGCCCGCCGCCAGCACCCGGCCCTCGGCCGGGGCGGGCGCCGCGTGGGCGGGGAGCGCGGTGAGTCCGCCGGTGAGGGCGGCGGCGGCCACGGCGGTGGCGGCGGCGGTACGGATGCGGTTGCTGCGCAGGTGTGCCATTGCGGGGGAGTCCTCCTGCTGCTGCGCGCCCGGGTGGGGCGGGCGACGGTGGGGGGTGCGCGCGGCGTGGCGCGCACGGCGTCGAGCGGCGGGGTCGCCGCTCCCGGCTGACGCACAGCCTGGGTCATCTACGCGGGCAGAACCCGTCCGTTGACGAAGTGTCAATGAAGTTGACATGGGCACGCAATGGAGGGGATGTGAAGAAGGGCGGTCCGCCCCCCGAAAACGCGAAATGCCTTGGCATGGACACTTCCCGTCAACGCGCGTAGTTGCTACGACAGTCGTGGCAGAGATCCTGCTAAAGGGAGGTTCCATGAGACGTTCCCGATATGCCGCGTTCCTCGGCTCGACCCTCCTCGCCGCCACCGCCGCCCTCACCGGCGCCACCACCGCGCAGGCGGACCAACAGGCCGCCGCCACCGGCTACGTGGCCCTCGGCGACTCCTACTCCTCGGGGGTCGGCGCGGGCAGCTACCTCAGCGACGGCAGCGACTGCAAGCGCAGCACGAAGGCCTTCCCCTACCTCTGGAAGAACGCCCACAGCGGCGTCCCGTTCACGTTCGGCGCATGCTCGGGCGCTCGTACGGGTGATGTTCTCGCCAACCAGCTCGGCGGCCTCAGCACCTCGACCGGCCTCGTCACCCTCACCGTCGGCGGCAACGACGCGGGCTTCGCCGACGTCATGACCACCTGCGTCACCAGCTCCGACAGCGGCTGCGTCAGCCGCATCAACACCGCCCGCGCCTACGTCGACTCCACGCTCCCCGGCAAGCTCGACGGCGTCTACGACGCGATCCGCGCCAAGGCCCCCAACGCCCGCGTCGTCGTCATCGGCTACCCCCGCTTCTACAAGCTCGGCACCAGTTGCCTCGGCCTCTCCGAGACCAAGCGCACCGCCATCAACAACGCCTCCGACCACCTCAACACCGCGCTCTCCCGGCGCGCCACGGCCCACGGCTTCGTCTTCGGCGACGTCCGCACCACCTTCACCGGCCACGAACTGTGCTCCGGCAGCCCCTGGTTGCACAGCCTGAACCTGCTGGACATCGGCTCGTCCTACCACCCGACCGCCGCGGGGCAGTCGGGCGGCTACCTCCCCGTCCTCAACAGCAACGACTGATCCACCGCCGCGGTCGCCGTCACTCCTCGGCCGACTCCGAAGGGGAGGCCTCGTCCGGCGGGGCCTCCGTCTCGCACGTCACCGTGAACGGCACGAACGCGGACGTCGTCCGCACCGGCTCCCGCACCTCGAACGCGATCGCGTTCCGGTACGTCGCGCCCTCCTCGTACGCCGTCACGGTCACCCTCACCTGACGCGAGGTCCCGCCGCCCGCCGGGAAGTCGAGCGTCTTCCAGCTCTGGTCGGCCAACTCGCCGTCCCGCGCCACCCATCGGTAGCTCACCTTCGCCGGAACCCGGCCGACCGTCACGGTCGCCGTGAAGGACGGCGCGGCCTCACGCGGCGGCGGGCAGGCCCCCGTGTAGTCGGTGTGCGCCCCGGTGACGGTGACCCGCACGGTCGGCGGCGGCGCCTCGCTCGTCGGCCCCTCGCTCTTCGTCGGTTCCTTCGAACTCCGGCTCGCACTCGGCGAGTTCTCCTCACCGTCACCCGGCTCGCTCTCCCCGGCCGAGGCCGAGGGTCCGCCCGTCTCCGTCCGCCCGGCGGTCGTTCCGGCGCCACCGCCGTCACCCCCGCCGCCGTCCCCCCGGTCCACCAGGGCGTACGTCAGTCCGGCGACCGCCAGCGCCAGCGCCACCACCCCGGCCACCAGCACCCCGGCGGCCCGCCCGCCCCGGTCCGGGCCGGGGGAGGTGCCGGTGCGGTCCTGGCCCGGCGGGACGGGCGGGGCCGGGGTCGAGCGGGTGACCGGCCCGGTGCGCGCCGTCGGCGGACGTCCCGTCACCGTCGGCGCGTACGGCGCGATCCGCGTCGTCACCGCGCGCGGGTCCCCGCCCGCCGCGACCAGCCGCAGATCCGCCTCGGCCGTCTCGGCGGGCAGCCGCTGCGCCGGGTCCTTGCGCAACAGCCCTTCGATCACGGGCGCGAGGGCTCCCGCCCGGTGCGGCGGCGGCAGTTCCTCGTCGACGATCGCGCGCAGCGTGGACAGGGGAGTGGTCTGCCGGAACGGGGAGTTGCCCTCCACCGCCGCGTACAGCAGCACGCCCAGCGACCACAGGTCCGACTCGGGGCCCGGAGTGCGGCCCAACGCCCGCTCCGGCGCCAGGAATTCGGGGGAGCCGATGACCTCGCCGGTCATGGTGATCGCCGAGGTGCCCTCGACGGTGGCGATCCCGAAGTCGGTGAGCACCACCCGGCCGTCGTTCGACATCAGCACGTTGGCCGGTTTCACGTCGCGGTGCAGCACCCCGGCCCCGTGCGCCGACCGCAGCGCGGACAGCACCTCGGCGCCGATCGCCGCCGCCCGCGCGGGCTCCAACGGACCCTCCGCGTCCAGGAGTTCGGCGAGCGAGACGCCGCGCACCAGCTCCATCACGATCCACGGGCGGCCGTCCTCGGTGACGACGTCGTACACCGTCACCACATTGCGGTCCGCGACCCGTGCCGCCGCCCACGCCTCCCGCTCCAGGCGCGCGTACAGCCGCTCCACGTCCGAGACCGGCAGCCCCGCCGGGGCCCGGACCTCCTTCACGGCGACCTCGCGGTTCAGGACCTCGTCCCGCGCCCGCCACACCGTGCCCATACCGCCCTCGCCCAGCGGCGACAGCAGCCGGTACCGGCCCGCGATCACCCGTTCACTGCCCGGTCGCTCGGACACCGCGCACCCCATTCCCCCATCGCGGGCGGATACCTCCACAAACGTAGCTCAGACGAGGACGGATGCGGCCCCCTTGAGCACCAGTCCGGCGCCGAGCACCACGACGGTCAGCGCGGACCACAGGGGCAGGTTCCGGCCGGCCAGCGCCACCACCGGGTGCCGGGTCCAGCGCGGCCCGCCGTCCAGCAGCCGGGCCGCGCCCGCCCCGAGCCGCACGACGGCGAACCCGGCCGCGGCGAGGGTCAGGGCCAGCCCCGTCCCGTACGCGACGACGAGCAGCAGCCCGAACCAGGCGTGCCCGAGCGCCGCCGCGCCCACCAGCACCACCACCGCCGACGGACTCGGCACCAGCCCCCCGGCGAACCCGAGCAGGATCGTGCCGCGGAGGGTCGGGGCGACGGGGTGCGAGTGGGTCACACCACCGTGGGTGTGGGTGTGGGTGTGGGTGTGGGTGTGCTTGCTCGGGTGCGGGTGCGGGTGCGGGTGCGGGTGGTCGTGATCGTGGTCGTGGTGGTGTGTGTGGCCGTCCCCGCGGCCGTGTGTGTGGCCGTGGTCATGACGGGTCGCGTGCCCGTGCCCGTGGTCGTGATCGTGGTCGTGCCCATGATCGTGAGGGTCGTCGTGGTCGTGTCCGTGGTGGGGTGCGCCGCCGGACGGGGCACCGGCCAGGGCCAGTTGGCGGGCGGGATGCCGTACCGGCTCCGTCGCAGTCGCAGTCGCAGTCGCTGGTGGCGTCGGCGTCGGCGGGGTGTGGGGATGGTGGTGGCCGCGCTGGTGCCAGGCCCGTCGTACGAGGGTGGCGCCGCCGAGGAGGACCAGGACGCCGCTGGCCAGGCCGAGCCAGGCGACCACCGACGGGGCCGCGGCGGAACCGGCGGTGACGAGGAGACCGAGGGCGACCACGCCGAGGGTGTGGGTGACGGTGACCGAGGCGGCCAGTGGCAGGACGTCCCGGAAGCGGGCCCGGCCGCCCCGCGCGGCGGCGGTCGCGGCCATCAGCGTCTTGCCGTGCCCCGGCGCCACCGCGTGCAGCGCGCCCAGACCGATCGCGATCAGCAGCGCCAGCGCGGCGAAGCCGACCGTGAGGTCGCGGCGGGCGACCAGGTCGTCCAGGGCCCGGGTCCAGCGGTCCGCGCCGCGCGGCAGCACCGACGCGGCGGGCGCGTCCCGTTCCTCCGCCGCGAGGGCCGGACCGCCCGGCCGCACCCGCAGCTCGGCGCTCGCCGTGTCGGCGGGCGAGGACAGCAACTCCGCCGGATAGGAGGTGAGTTCCCTCGACACCGAGGTCTCCGGTACGTCCGAGGCGGTGAGCGTCGTCCGGTCGCCGCGCGCGGTGATCTCCCGCCAGCCGGGCCCGGACGAGGCCCCCGCGCCCCGGAACGCGACCGTGACGGACGTGTCCTCGGGCAGCGGTGCCGTGAACCGGCACTCCACACGCAGCGTGTCGAGCCCGGCCTGCCCCGGCCGTACGTCGGCCCTGGCGGCCCCGGCCGCGAGGGCGACCGGGCGGCCGTCGACGGTCAGGGCGCTCTCCTCGGCGGCGGTGGCGCAGCGGCGGCGGGCCCACGCGTCGAGGCCGAGCCGCTCCACGTCCGGCTTCGCCTGGGTCGCGGGGATCTCCGCCAGGTCCTCGACGTGCCGTACGCGCAGCTCACCGGGGGCGGTGACCAGGCCGTCGTAGCGGTTGACGGTGAAGTTGCCGAGCGGATGCGCGCTCGCGGACGCGGCCGGGACGAGCGCGAGGGCGCACCCGGCGGTGAGGGCCGCGCCGAGCAGGGCGGCCGGACGGAGCGCGGCGGGGCGGCGGACGGTCATCGGCCCGCCTCCGTCGCCGCGGCCCCGTCCGCCGCCAGGTCCTTCAGCGCGGTACGGGCCTCGCGCGCGCCCAGCGGGGAGAAGCCCGGGTTCAGCTTCAGCGCGGCCGTGAGGTGGGTGCGGGCCTCCGCGGTCCGGCCGGTGGCGCGTTCGATCACGCCCCGGTGGTAGAGGAAGGCGGCGTTGCGGTAGCCGGTGGCGGCGGCCCGGCGGGCGTAGGGGAGAGCCTCGGTGTCCTTGCCGTTGACGTGCAGCGCCCAGGCGAGGGCGTCCGCCGTGTGCACGGTCTGCCGGCGGTCCCATTCGGCGCGGGCCGCGCGCAGGGCCGCCGCCCGGTCGCCGTGGTCGGCGGCGGCGAGCGCCGTGTCGAGGTCGGGGTTGACGCCGCCCGCGCGGGCCAGCGCCGTCCACGCGTCGACCAGCGTGTACTGGTCGCGGGCCTTCGCCGCGTCCCCGGCGGCGCCGCGCGCCTCGTACAGCTCGCCGAGCGCCACCAGCGGTCCGGGCAGCGGGTAGCGGGCGACGACCTGCTCCAACCCGGTGATCGCCGCCGCCTGTCGGCCGCTCGCGGCCTGGGCGCGGGCGCGGCCCTCCAGCGCCGGGAGGTAGTTCTCGTCGGCGGCGAGGGCGCGGGCGTAGTCGGTGAGGGCGGTGGCGTGGTCGCCCTGGTTCCAGGCGAGTTGGCCGAGCTGGGTGGCGACGTACGCGATGTCCCCGGCGGAGGTCGAGGCGGCGAGCGCCTGCTCCAGGACCCGGCGGGCGGTGGTGAGGTCGCCGCGGAGTTCGTGGACGTAGGCGTAGCGGGTGAACACCGGTACACCCGGGCGCCGTCGATCCGCGACGCGGGCGGCCTCGGCGGCCTCGTCGTAGCGGCCGAGTTCGACGAGCGCGTCGATCCGGGAGCAGAGGGCGCGTTCGCCGTACGGGTTCTGCCGCAGCGCGCGGTCCGCGAAGGCCAGCGCGCCGGTGAAGTCGTGGCGGGCCGCGGCGAGGGCGGCCCGGCCGGACAGGGCCTGGTCGTTGTCCGGGCGCAGGGCGAGGGAGCGCTTCAGGGCCCGCTCGGCCTGCGGGTAGCGGGAGGGGTCGCCCTGGGTGCGGGCCTGCTCGACGTAGGCGAGCCCGAGGGTGGCCCAGCCGCCGAAGTCCTTGGGCTGGGCGCGCAGATGGGCCTGGAGCGAGGAGATGCCCGTGGCGAGGTCGCCGCTCGTGAGCAGTCCGGGGGAGACCGCCGCCGCGGCGGGCACGGGGGCGGGCCGCTGTCCGTCCCGTACCGCCCCGAACGCGACCGCCCCGGCGGTGAGGCCCACGGCCAGCATCGCCGCGCACGCGCCGAGCTGCGCGGCCCGCCACCGCCGCCCGGCCGCCCCGACCCGCCGCACGGCGGCCACCCGGTCTTCGTCGACGGGCCCGCCGGTGCCGGGCTGCCCGGCGACCTCGGCGCTCGCGGCGGTGCCCTCGTCGGGCGTCGCCTCCGAGGTCCCGGCGGGCATCGCCTCGGTGGCCCCGGCAGGCTCGGTGGCCCCGGCGGGCGTCTCGGGCGTGACCTCATCGGGAGTCTCGGGCGAGACCACGCCGGACGGGTCGGACACGCCGGACGGGCCGGACACGCCGGACGCTCCGGACACCACGGACGGGTCGGCGGCCTTCTCCGGGCGCGGCCCGTCCGGTTCCTGTGCGGCGCTCTCCGGTGCGTCGTCGTTCGTACGCGCGGGCATGCCTCTCCTCGCTCGGCTGGGATGGTTCGACCTGCGGGATACAGGGGTGGTGGGGCGACGCGGCCCGCGCCGTGGGGGAACGTGTACGCGGGCCGCGCCGGTCAGAGGGTTCCGGGCCGGGGAGCGCAGGATTCTCCCCGGCCCGGGGAGCCGACCCGTGCCGCTGACGGCACCGGACCAGGCTGTTTGAGGAAGCCGCGACTAGTACGCCCGGCCCCGCATCCGGCGCCACCACATCAGGCCGCCGCCGATGAGGAGGATTCCGACCGCGCCCGCGCCCGCCGACGCGGCGATCAGGGTGGTGTCGTCCGTGGACGTGGCCGCCGGGCTGAGGGCGTCACCGAGTTGGTTGCGGACATCGTTGCCGGTGTCCACGCCCTGGGCGACCGGGCCGCGCGACCCCTCGGTCGGCAGGGCCACGTACGGGAACGCCTTCTCGAACTCCTTGTCGTTCTTGTCGACCGCGTCGCCCAGGTCGTTCTTCGCGCCGAGCAGTTCGCCCTCGACCACCTGGAGGGACGCGTCGATCACGTCGTCGGTGAGCCGACGGCCGTTCGGGAAGCCAGCGTTGTCGCCGTCCAGCACACCCAGCCGCTTCGGGGCGGCGGTCGGCTTGATGGACGTGTTGAGACGCAGCTGCTCCGAAGGCGTCACGTTCGGGGGCTGGTTGAGGCCCTTGACGCCCTTGAGGAACACGTCGACCAGGTCGTTGCGCGGCTCGGCGGGCGCCTTGATCTTGTAGATCCCCTCGATGAGCTTGGGGAGTTCGGGGTTGGTCACGTTCTTGAGGAACTTGGCGTCCTCCCACGGCGAGGACGCGTTGAACTTGTCCTTGTCCTTGAGGGGGTTGACGACCTCGTTCACCAACGGGCTGCCCAGCCGGGAGACCTGCGTGTAGTAGCCCTGCGCGTTGCGGCGCTGGGTGGTCGACCAGATGCCCACGATCGGCTGGTGCGTGGACTCCGCGATCAGGTCCGTCGGCACCTGGAGGGCGATGGAGTTGACGTTGTAGCCCTTGAGGGTGTCGTTGCCGACCTCGGACAGGTTGCCCCCGTACAGCAGGTCGAAGACCCGCAGGTCGAGGAAGAACGGGTCGTCGGCCTGGCCCGCGAAGGTCCGCGCGCCGTTGGACAGCTTGTAGACCGCCTGGGACCGCAGCTTGGCGTAGTCCGGCATGGACGCCTTGCCCACGTCGGACGGCGCCACCGGCACGTCGTCCGCGAGCTTGGTGCGGTGCAGCACCTTCTGGTTCTTCAGCTTGACCAGTTCGAGGTCGTAGGTCTGCGTGATGTTCAGGTCCGGGTCGTCGAGGCTCTCGACCGCACCCGTGTTGTAGAGGAACGTCTTCTTGTTCTTGACGTGGGTCTTGAAGGTGTAGCGGAAGAGCAGTTCCCCTTGCGCGTCACCGTTGTTGTCGACGTGGATGTCGTACTGGGCGTCCTCCGCGAACGGGAAGAAGTTCGGGCCGCCCGCCGGTTCCTCGAACGGGATCCAGTTCGCGACGATCGTCGTCGTGTCCGGCCGGTCCGGGCTCACGAACGCGTACACGTCGGTGTTGTCGTACTGCGGGGTGCCCGAGATCAGCGGCGCCTCCCGGTGACTGGAGGCGGCCGCCTCACCCGGTTCGAGGGCCGCCGCACCGGCCGCGGCGAGACCCCCCGCGGCCAGCGCGCCGCATATGAGGGTCGCGACGCCCCGGTGTCCGAATCCGCTCCTGGAGTTAGCTGTCATCCCGTCCGTCCTCCGTACCTTCTTGCCTGACGGACAGTGATACGGAGTGCTCGGTCCGGTCGGATTGGTGGAATCCCAGAATCTTTTTCTTCTTCTCCGACCCGCGTTTCGGGCGTCCTGATCCGTACCTCTGCCGGAGGTGTGTGCGGTGCGATTGCCTGGGACGACCGGACGGCCGGGGTGCGGACGAGGGATGCACGGGAGGGGGGACCGGATGGACGCGGACGAGCTGCTGGTGCTCGTCGGGGGCGGCGACCAGACCGCGTTCGAACAGCTCTACGCGCTGGTCTCCGGCCCGGTCTTCGGCCTCGTACGCCGCGTGGTGCGCGACCCGGCCCAGTCGGAGGAGGTCTCCCAGGAGGTGCTCCTCGAACTCTGGCGCTCCGCCGCCCGGTTCGACCCCGCGCGGGGCAGCGCCCTGTCCTGGATCCTCACCCTCGCCCACCGCCGCGCCGTCGACCGGGTGCGCAGCGCCCGCGCGGCCGGCGAACGCGAGCAGCGCGAGGCCCAGCGCAGCCACAGCCCCGCCTTCGACCAGGTGACGGAGGAGGTGGAGGCCGGTCTGGAACGGGAGTGGGTACGCCGCTGTCTGAGACGGCTGACCGCCCTGCAACGCCAGTCCGTCACCCTCGCCTACTACGACGGCTACACCTACCGGGAGGTGGCCGAGCGGCTGTCGCTGCCGCTGGGCACGGTCAAGACCCGGATGCGGGACGGACTCACCCGCCTGCGCGACTGTCTCGGAGGTGCCGCGTGAGCGCGCGTGGAAACGGGGGGACCGCGGGAACGGCGGGCAGCAGGGGGAGCGGGGGCGGCGGCAGGAACCGGGCCGACGGCCGTACGGGGGGACTCTTCGGGTGGCTGCGCCGCGGCGACCTCCACTCGCTGGCCGCCCCCTACGCCCTGGACGCCCTGGAGCCCGACGAGCGGCGCCGCTTCGAGAAGCATCTGCGCGGCTGCGACCGGTGCACCGCCGAGGTGCGCCTGCTGGCCGAGGACGCCGTACGGCTCGCCTGGTCCACGGCCGCGCCGCCGCCCGCCGCGCTGCGCGAACGGGTGCTCGCCGCCGTCCGTACGACCCCGCAGGACCCGGCGCCCGCCGCCCGGCGGGACGCCGCACGCCGGAGCGCGACCATGCTGCCCGCGCACGTCTGGGGCACGGAACCGCCGCCCGCGCGCTTCCGTGCGCCCCGCCGGCGCCGTCCGCTGTTCGTCCCGTTCGCCACCGTCACCGCCGCGGCGGCCCTCGTGGTGGCCGCGCTCTTCGCCGTCCAGGCCGACCGGACCGCGCGGGAACTGGCCGCCGAGCGGGACCGGGCGCGTGACATCGCCCACGTTCTGGCGGCGCCGGACGCCCGCGCGACCAGCGGGGAGGACGCGCGCGGCCGCAGTATCGGAGTGATCGCCTCCGCATCGGCGGGGGAGGCCGTCGTCACCTTGCGCGGCTACGGCAGCCCGCCCGGCGGACGCACGCACCAGCTGTGGGCCATGCGCCCCGGTGCCTCGCCGCGCTCCCTCGGCCTCCTCGACGGCGACACGCCCTTGGTGGTGACCGGCCTCGACCGGTCGTCGACGTCACTCGCTGTGACCGTCGAGCCGGACGGGGGCTCAGCGCAGCCCACCACACAGCCAGTTGTCCAACTCACCCTGAAATCGGTCGGATTCGGAGAGTGACGAAACAGGCATCATCAACCCCCTTACGGGGAAGGTGATTCCTGTGGGAGCGATACATGTGTGCCTCTCCGGGGCGATAGGGTTAACCTTCCCGGGCCGGGTGGACTCGTACGGGTGGGGAGTGACATGGAACAGATAACAGTGCGCAGCAGGGCGAGGGTCCCTGCCATCACCTGCGGGAGCAGCGCGACCAGTTCGCGTCTCGACCGCCATCTCTCCGTGCTGGGTGGCCCCGCCATACCGCAGCGGGAGACGGTCGAGGCGACCTCACTGATGCGGGAACTGACCGCGCGTGAGCCCGCCCGTCGCAGCACCCAGGGCGTCCGGGTCAGCCGCGTCTCGCTCTTCGCACCGCTGCGGCGGCTGCGTCGCTCGCTGTTCGGCGGCCACAAGCACTGACCCGCGCACCGGTCCGCGAGGACCGACGCGTGCGGCCGTCCGCCGCACCGGACCCGAGCGGCGACCCGGCACAGCGACCCGACCCGGCAGTCCCACGTACCCGACCGGCGCATCGACCCGCGGGCACCCACCCGTCCCCGGCCTTCCGCGAGCAGCGCCCTCCGCCACCCCGGCGAACACACCGTCCCGGCCGCCGCCGCGACCTCCCCGTCCGTCATCCCCACGGCACGCGGCGACCCACGGTGTGTTCGCGGGCACCTGCCCGTACGGCTCGCGCCCACCCCGGCGCCCCGGAGTCCGGCGGTCCTGACGGTCCGTTCACAGCAGCGCGAGCTGCCCCTCCGGGCCCTCCTCGTCGAGGGTCAGCACCGACGCGGGCCGTCGGGCCCCGTCCGGGACGGGCAGAACTCCCGCCGCCCGCAGGTCCGTTGCCGTGACCAGCGCGCCGCCCGCCGCCCCCGCCTCGATCTCCGCCGTCAACTCGGCGCGCCGCGGCTCCAGTTCGGCCAGCAGGGTCAGCACCGTCACCAGCTCCAGCAGTTCCGAGGTCCAGCCCTGCGGCCACCCCGACGGGCGGATCGCCTCCAGCGTGCCCGGCCCGGCGGGCGCCGTCCGCTCCGCGAACCACCGCTCCAGCACCCGTTCCCCGCCCGCCTCGAACTCCCAGGCGGCCAACGGCACCGGCGAGACGCGTCCCTCGTCCAGGTGAAGCGTCTCCTCGTCCGCGTCGTGGCGCAGGGTGACCGGGCGGGCCGGAAGCGGCGCCCGCACATACGGCCGACGGCCACCCGGCAACCGCGGACGCTCCCCGTCCCGGCGCAGCAGCCACAGCATCCGGCGCCCCCACGCGACCCCCCGCGACCACAGACCGGGGTCACGGGTCAACGGCACGGTCCGGTCGGGCCGTACGACGGCCAGCGTCCAGGCCAGGACCTCCAGCGGGTCGGGGGAGTGGCCGAGGAACCCCGCCAGCCCCGGCGCGAGATTGGGCTCCGCGCCGCCCGGCCGCCGGTACAGCGGACGGACCCGGCCCGTGCGCAGCGTCGGGAAGAGCGAGGTCGCGAGCAGGAACGGCGGCTCGGCCGACTCCACCACGAACACCTGCCGCTCGTCCGCCACCCGCCACAGCTCCGGGCGGGCCGCGTCGATCAGCCGGTGGTCCGGGATCAGCCACCGCTCGTCGAACGGCGCCGCCAGCACCCGGACCGGATCGGGGCACGGGCCCGACGCCCGCACCAGCCGCCCGGTGTCCGCCGGCCGGCCGGGCAGCCCGGCCACCGCCGTGTGCGCGGTCCGCGCCCGCGACGGCTCGAACAGCGCCTCCCGCTCCGGCCCCTCGGCCTTCATCAGCGCGTCCCAGCGGGCCCGGAGGGACGCCGGATCGGGCGCCGTCGGCCAGCCCCGGCCCAGCCGCGGCGGTGCGACGGACCACGGCATCAGGTCGGCCAGCGGCACGGCGTCGTCGAGCGTCACGCCCGGCATCGTACGACGCCCCACCCCGTCCCGGTCACGGACCACCACCCCTCACCGAAACGGGTGGCCCCCCGACCGGGGGCCCGCCGCGCGGCACACCCCCTCACCACCGCGCAGCCCGGCGGCGCACCCCCGCCCGCCCTCGCGCCAGGCGGCCGGAGCCCGCCCGCCGCGCCTCCGGCGGGCCTCCCCGCCCGTCTCGGTCACGGTCCGCCCCGCCGTCGCGGGGACGGGTGGCGCCCCGACCGCGAGCACCGTCACGCGGCACACCCCGTCCCCCCCCCACAGCACCCACCCCACCCCTCACGGCGCGTCCAGTGTCACCGTGAAGGAGAACCGGTCGCCCCGGTAGTGGATCACCGCGGCGTCCAGGACGCGGCCGTCGCCGTCGTAGGTCACGCCGGTGTAGTGGAGGATCGGGCTCAGCAGCGGTACGCCGAGGAGGCGGGCCGTCTCCGGGTCGGCGAGGCGGGCCTCGACCGTGTCGGTGATGCGGCCGATCGACGCCCCCACCACGTCCCGCAGCACCTTCGTCATCGGCCAGCGCACCAGGTCCTCGGGGTCGATGAGGGCGGCGAGTTCCGGACGGACGTAGTTGCGGGCGTGGTTGGTCGGTTCGCCGGTCTTCTCGTCGCCGCGCAGCCGGTGGTACGTCGCCACCTCCGCCAGATCCGGGAAGAACTCGGCGAGTTCGGCCGGGACCGGCGCCCGCCCGTGCCCGAGCAGCTCGGTGCCCATGCCCGACTGCTGGGCCACGATCGCGTCGACCGAGCCCAGCAGCCGCACCGGGGCGCCCCGCACCGCGGTCGGCTCGATGAACGTGCCGCGCCGCCGGTGCCGGGTGATCAGCCCCTCGTCCTCCAGCTCCTTCAGCGCCTGCCGCATCGTCAGCACGCTCACCCCGTAGTGCCCCGCCAACTGCTCCTCGGTGGGCAGCCGCAGCGGGTCCCGGGCCGAGCGGCCGAGTATCGAGGCGCGCAGCGACTGCGACACCTGGTACCACAGCGGCAGCTTGCGGTTGAGGACGACGGAATCCGGGGCGAAGGAGGTCACGGGACCATCCGTACCGGGCGCCATGCGTCAGTGCAACGGGCGGAAGTGACGTTCCAGGCCCGACCACACGCTGTCGTACCCGTGCTGCAGGTGGTCCGCCTCCGCCGCCTGCGGGGTCAGCGTCAGCGGCCAGCGCGTCTCGAACATGAACGCCAGCCCGTCGTCGATCTTCTGCGGCCGCAGCTCGGCGGCGCTCGCCCGGTCGAACGTCTCCCGGTCCGGGCCGTGCGCCGACATCATGTTGTGCAGTGAGCCCCCGCCCGGCACGAAGCCGCCCTCCCCGGCCGCCTTGGCGTCGTAGGCGCCCTGTACCAGGCCCATGTACTCGCTCATCACGTTCCGGTGGAAGTACGGCGGCCGGAAGGTGTCCTCGCCCACCAGCCAGCGCGGCGCGAACGCCACGAAGTCGACGCCCGCGAGGCCCGGGGTGTCGGTCGGCGAGGTCAGCACCGTGAAGATCGACGGGTCGGGGTGGTCGTACGAGATCGACCCGATGACGTTGAACCGGCGCAGGTCGTAGACGTACGGGACGTGCGTGCCGTGCCAGGCGACGACGTCGAGCGGGGAGTGGCCGTAGGTGGCCGTCCAGAGGTTGCCGCAGTACTTGTTGACCACCTCCACCGGGCCCGCGACGTCCTCGTACGCGGCGACCGGCGCCCGGAAGTCCCGTGGGTTCGCGAGGCCGTTGGCGCCGATCGGGCCCAGGTCCGGGAGCTGGAACGGGGCGCCGTAGTTCTCGCAGACGTACCCCCGGGCGCCGGACGGGCCGTCACCGGTCCCCGCGTCCACCAGCTCCACCCGGAAGCGGACCCCGCGCGGGACCAGCGCGACCTCGCCCGGACCGGCGTACAGCACGCCCAGCTCGGTGCGCAGCAGCAGCCCGCCGCGCTCGGGGACGATGAGCAGCTCGCCGTCCGCGTCGCTGAACACCCGCTCCATGGAGGCGTTCGCGTGGTAGAGGTGCACCGCCATGCCGGTGCGCTGGGCGGCGTCGCCGTTGCCGCCCAGGGTCCACAGCCCGGCCAGGAAGTCGGTGCCCGGCGCGGGCTCCGGCAGGGGGTTCCAGCGCAGCCGGTTGGGGTCGGGGACCGTCTCCGTGAACGGCGCCGTGCGCAGGCCGCCGTTGCCGGTCCGGGTGAACGCCGGGTGCGCGGCCGACGGGCGGATCCGGTACAGCCACGAGCGGCGGTTGTGCGCGCGCGGCTCGGTGAACGCCGACCCGCTCAGCTGCTCGGCGTAGAGCCCGAGCGGGGCCCGCTGCGGGGAGTTGCGGCCCTCGGGCAGCGCTCCGGGCACCGCCTCCGAGGCGTGTTCGTTGCCGAACCCCGTGAGGTACGTCAGCCTCTCGGCCGTCTTGCGCGCGTCCCCGCCGTCCATGCCAGCTCCCTCGCCGCTCGGATGTCCCGTACGTCTTTCCCGTACGCCGCTGATTCCTATGCATCACCGTAGGATTGCGTTTTCCCGGGCGCAAGGGGGGAGACGTGCGGGGAACGGGTCATCCCCCGGGATGACGATCACCGGTGGCGAGAACCCGACCCCAGGGGGATTCCCGCGTCGTACCGGTGTTCTACGCTCCCGAGCATGTCGTGGACGCGTGGCACCCTTCCCGCGCTCGCGGTCTGTGTCCTGCTGCTGACCGGATCCGCGGGCTGCGGCTCCTCCGGCGAGCCCGCGCGCGACCCTGCGGGCAGCGCCGCCGCGCCCTCACCCGTCGGCAAGGTCCTCGACGACACCGACGACGACGGGCGGCACTACCGCGAGGTGGCCCGCGAAGGCGCCCCGCACGTCCGGGTCGAGGTCGAACCGGACGCCGACGGCAGCTGGGACGTCCGGCTCAACGTCCGCGACTTCCGCTTCTCGCCCGCCGGGACCGCGAAGCGGGCCGTCCCCGGCCGCGGCACCGCCCGCCTCTTCGTGGACGACCGCTCCGTCGCCGACCTGCGCGACCCCGCCTACCGCATCCCCGCGGGCTACCTGCCGCACGGCACCCACCAGGTCACCGCCCGGCTCTACGCCGACGACGGCACCGTGTGGGCGGTCGACGGCCGCCCCGTGCAGAGCACCGCCGACATCACGGCCTCCGAGCCGGACCCGTCCGGGGACACGGCACCGGAGTCCTCCGGGGTCGCGCCGTCGGGCGCCTCCGGGGCCGGAGCCGGGTCCGGGGCCGGTTCCACGGGTGTCACCACCGCTTTTGCGCCGACGTCCGCCGGGTACGCGCCGACGCTGAGTGCTCCGGGTGTTCCGCTCCGTACCGGGGGGCGAGGTTCACCGGACCGCGGCGGAAAGGCATCATGAAGCCCGTGCCCCACGCGACATCGCTCCGGCGCGCGCCTGTGCAGCGGCGCAGCGCGGAACGCCTGACCCGCATCCTCGACGCCTGCGCCGACCTCCTCGACGAGGTCGGCTACGACGACCTGAGCACCCGCGCCGTCGCCCAGCGCGCCGGCGTGCCCATCGGCTCCGTCTACCGCTTCTTCGGCAACAAACGGCAGATGGCCGACGCCCTCGCCCAGCGCAACCTGGAACGGTACGCGGAGCGGGTCACCGAACGGCTGCGCGCCGCCGGGACCGGCGACTGGCGGGCCGCGATGGACGCCGTCCTCGACGAGTACCTGGCCATGAAGCGCACCGCGCCCGGCTTCTCCCTCGTCGACTTCGGCAACCAGATCCCGGTGGGCTCCCGCGCCGAACCCAACCACCGGGTCGCCGACCGGCTCACCGACCTCCTCGCCGGACACCTCGTCCGCGAGCCCGACGAGGACCTGCGCCGGGTCTTCCTGATCGCCGTGGAGACCGCCGACACCCTGGTCCACCTGGCCTTCCGCATGGCCCCCGAGGGCGACCCCAAGGTGATCGAGGAGACCCGGCAACTGCTGCGCGCGTACCTGGGACGGGTCCTGGACTGAGGGCGCGGCCTGGACTGACAGGAGCGCCCGCGCGGGTGCTGAACGGCGCCGGTCGCCCCGGCCCGGCCGGCCCCGCCCGGCCCGTCGGCCCCGACCGGCCCCGCCCGCCGCCGATCGCCGCCGCCCCTCCCGTACGTGCGTACCGGTCGGTATGCTCGGTCGGTGAGCGCCGTCGCCACCCTCCGGGAGGACCCGTGTCCCGCACCGCCCTGCGCATCTGCCCCCTGTGCGAGGCCACCTGCGGCCTGACCCTCACCGTCGAGGGCACCGCCGTCACCGGCGCCCGCGGCGACCGCGAGGACGTCTTCAGCAAGGGGTTCATCTGCCCCAAGGGCGCCGCCTTCGGCGCCGTCGACGGCGACCCGGACCGGCTGCGCGGCCCCCTCGTGCGGCGCGACGGCGAACTGCGCGAGGCGACCTGGGCGGAGGCCTTCGACGCGGTCGCCGCCGGCATCCGCCCGCTCGTCGAGCGGTACGGCCCGCACGCCGTCGGCGTCGTCCTCGGCAACCCCAACGTGCACACCATGGCGGGCGCCCTCTACCCGCCCGTGCTGCTCGCCGGGCTCGGCACCCGCAGCCTCTTCACCGCCTCCACCGTCGACCAGATGCCCAAGCACGTCTCCAGCGGACTCCTCTTCGGCGACGCCAACGCCATCCCCGTACCGGACCTGGACCGCACCGACCACCTGCTGCTGATCGGCGCCAACCCCCTGGAGTCCAACGGGAGTCTGTGCACCGCGCCCGACTTCCCCGGCCGCCTCAAGGCGCTCCGCGGGCGTGGCGGCACCCTCACCGTCGTCGACCCGCGCCGCACCCGCACCGCCCGCCTCGCCGACCGCCACGTCGCCGTCCGGCCCGGCACCGACGCCCTCCTCCTCGCGGCGATGACCCAGGTCCTGTTCGCCGAAGGACTGGTCGACCTGGGGGAGTTGACCCCGCACGTCCAAGGCGTCGACGAACTCCGGGACGCGATACGGGACTTCACCCCCGAGGCGGTCGCCGCCGCCTGCGACCTGGACGCCGCGCTGATCCGCACCCTGGCCCGCGAACTCGCCGCCGCGCCCACCGCCGCCGTCTACGCCCGCATCGGCAGCTGCACCGTCCCGCACGGCACCCTCGCCAGCTGGCTGGTCGACGTCCTCAACATCCTCACCGGCAACCTCGACCGGCCCGGTGGCGCCCTCTTCCCGCAGGCCGCCACCGACCGCGCGCCCCGGCCCGCCGGACCCGGCCGCGGCTTCGACCTCGGCCGCTGGCACTCCCGTGTCGCCCGCCACCCCGAGGTCAAGGGCGAACTGCCGCTGTCCGCGCTCGCCGAGGAGATCGACACCGCCACCGAGGAGGGCACCCCGATCCGCGCGCTGATCGCGGTCGCCGCCAACCCGGTCCTCTCCGCACCCGACGGCGACCGCCTCGACAAGGCGCTCGGCTCGCTCGACTTCATGGTCTCCGTCGACCCCTACCTCAACGAGACCGCCCGCCACGCCCACGTCGTGCTGCCCCCGCCGCCGCCCTCGCAGAGCCCGCACCACGACTTCGCGTTCAACACCCTCGCCGTCCGCAACCAGGTCCGCTACAGCCGCCCCGCCGTCCCGCTGGAGCCCGGCAGGATGGCCGAGACCGAGATCCTGGCCCGGCTCACCCTCGCCGTCACCGGCATGCACGGCGCCGACCCGGCCGCCGTCGACGACCTCGTCATCGGCCAGACCCTCGGCAAGGCCGTCCGCGACCCGCGTTCCCCGGTCCACGGCCAGGACCCCGAGCGGCTCGCCGCCCGGCTCACCGGCGCCACCGGCCCCGAGCGCCGCCTCGACCTGATGCTCCGCCTCGGCCCGTACGGCGACGGCTTCGGCGCCCGCCCCGACGGCCTCGGCCTGGACCGGCTGCTCGCCCACCCGCACGGCATCGACCTCGGCCCGCTCCGCCCCCGCCTGCCGCAGCCCCTGCGCACCCGCAGCGGCCGTGTCGAACTCCTCCCCGGGCCGATCGCCGCCGACCTGCCCCGGCTGCGCGCCGCGCGCGACGACCGCCCCACCGGGCTCGTCCTCGTCGGCCGCCGCCACCTGCGCTCCAACAACAGCTGGATGCACAACGTCCCGGCCCTCACCGGCGGCACCAACCGCTGCACCGTCCACCTCCACCCCGACGACGCCGCGCGCCTCGGCGTCCGCGACGGGCAGCCGGTGCGGGTGACGGGCCCCGGCGGCGCGGTCACCGTCCCCGCCGAGATCACCGACGGCGTACGCCGGGGCGTGGTCAGCGTCCCGCACGGCTGGGGCCACGACCGTCCCGGCACCCGCCTCGGCCACGCCTCCGCCGACCCCGGCGTCAACGTCAACCAGCTCCTCGACGGCCGTACGCTCGACCCGCTCTCCGGCAACGCCGTCCTCAACGGCGTCCCCGTCGAGGTCACCGCGCTCACCGACGGCTCCGATCCCCTCGCCGCCGGCCCCCGACCGGACGCACCGCAGCCGCAACCGCTCGCCCCGCTGACCTGAGCAAAGCCGTGACCTGGAGTTTTGCGCTTATTGCTCGCAGGTCAACGTCTTGTTAACGGTATTTGAACGGTCCTAACGTCGACGCACCGCCGACCCCCAGGTGGGATGTTCAAGGGCGAACGTTAGGTATCCACTCATGCTGACCATCCTCGGCTTCGCCATGATCGCGACCTTCCTGGTCCTGATCATGATGAAGAAGATGTCGCCGATCGCGGCGCTCGTACTGATCCCGGCCCTGTTCTGCGTCTTCGTCGGGAAGGGCGCCAAGCTCGGTGACTACGTCATCGACGGCGTCACCAGCCTCGCCCCGACCGCGGCGATGCTCATGTTCGCGATCGTCTACTTCGGTGTGATGATCGACGTCGGCCTCTTCGACCCGATCGTGCGGGGCATCCTGAGGTTCTGCAAGGCCGACCCGCTCCGTGTCGTCGTCGGCACGGCGATCCTCGCCGCGATCGTCTCCCTGGACGGCGACGGCTCCACCACCTTCATGATCACCGTCTCGGCGATGTACCCGCTCTACAAGCGCCTGAAGATGAGCCTGGTCGTGATGACCGGTGTCGCCGCGATGGCCAACGGCGTGATGAACACGCTGCCTTGGGGCGGCCCGACCGCCCGCGCCGCCACCGCGCTGAAGCTGGACGCCAGCGACATCTTCGTCCCGATGATCCCGGCCCTCGCCGTCGGCCTCGCCTTCGTCATCGCGCTCTCGTACGTCCTCGGCCGCCGCGAGCGCAAGCGCCTCGGTGTGCTCACCCTGGACGACGGTCTGCGCGACGGGACGCTCGTCTCCGAACCGCTGGTCCGCGAGACGGTCACCACCGGGACGGTCACCTCCGGCGCCGAACTGGTGGGCGCGGGCGCCGCGTCCGGCACGGGCACGGGTGCCGCGGTCGCCTCCGGCGGCACCGGTGGCGACAAGTTCCTGAAGACGGGCGGGGGTTCGGGTTCCGGCACGAACGCCGACCTCGCCGAGGACGACGACGAGCCGGACGAGAAGTTCGCCGCGCTCGACCCCGACCGGGCCACCCTGCGCCCCAAGCTGTACTGGTTCAACGCGCTGATGACGGTCGCGCTCCTCACCGCCATGATCATGGAGTGGCTGCCGATCCCGGTGCTGTTCCTGCTCGGCGCCGCCCTCGCGCTGACCGTCAACTTCCCCCACATCCCCGACCAGAAGGCCCGCATCGCGGCCCACGCCGACAACGTCCTCAACGTCTCCGGCATGGTGTTCGCCGCCGCCGTCTTCACCGGCGTCCTCCAGGGCACCGGCATGGTCGACCACATGGCCCGCTGGCTGGTCGACGTGATCCCCACCTCGATGGGCCCGCACATGGCCTTCGTGACCGGCCTGCTCAGCCTGCCGCTCACCTACTTCATGTCCAACGACGGCTTCT
The DNA here is from genome assembly GCF_044757425.1 of Streptomyces sp. NPDC091281. Lineage (NCBI taxonomy): Bacteria > Bacillati > Actinomycetota > Actinomycetes > Kitasatosporales > Streptomycetaceae > Streptomyces > Streptomyces sp. NPDC091281. The sequence goes on from NZ_JBIVUY010000006.1 coordinate 138,217, forward strand.
ACTTCGGTGTCCTGCCCGTCCTCGCCGAGGCCGGACAGGCGCACGGGGTGTCCTCGCTGGAGATCGCCCGCGCCTCCCTGGTGGGCCAGCCCCTGCACATGTCGAGCCCGCTCGTCCCGGCCGTCTACGTCCTGGTCGGCATGGCCAAGGTCGAGTTCGGCGACCACACCCGCTTCGTGGTCAAGTGGGCGGCCCTGACCTGCCTCGCGATCCTCGCCTCGGGCATGCTGTTCGGCATCATCTGACCGCCCCTCCCCCCTGGGGGCGCACCGCTCCGGCACCGGTTCCGGCCCCGGCGGGGTCCGGAACCGGTGCCGGGCCCGTCCGGTCCCGGCCGCCCCGCCCCCGCCCTCGCACCGGGACCGGGACCGTCCCACCGCCCCGGCCGGGAACCCCGTTCGGAAGGAACCACCATGAGGCCCGCTACGGACCGTGGCTGGCTGCTCCGCCTCGTCATCGCCTTCTGCTTCGCCCAGGGGGCGGTGTCGATGGCCCGCCCCGCCGTCTCCTACCGGGCCCTCGCCCTCGGCGCCGACGAGCGGGCGATCGGCGTCATCGCGGGCGTCTACGCGCTGCTGCCCCTCTTCGCGGCCGTCCCCCTCGGCCGCCGCACCGACCACGGCCGCTGCGCGCCCCTGCTGCCCGTCGGCGTCGTCCTCATCGCCGGGGGCTGCGCGCTCAGCGGCGTCGCCGGAACGCTGTGGGCGATGGCCCTGTGGAGCGGAGTCATGGGCCTCGGCCACCTCTGCTTCGTCATCGGCGCCCAGTCGATCGTGGCCCGCCAGTCCGCCCCGCACGAACAGGACCGCAACTTCGGCCACTTCACCATCGGCGCCTCCCTCGGCCAACTCGTCGGCCCGATCGCCGCCGGGGCCCTGATCGGCACCGACCGGGCGGGCGGCAGCGCCCTCGCCCTGCTCGCCGCGGGCGCGGGCGCCGCCGTCTCCTTCACCTCCCTGTGGCGCATCGAGCACCGGGACACGGCACCCGACTCCCGTACCGGACAGGCCGATCGGGTCCCGGTGGTCGGCATCCTGCGCACGCGGGGCGTGCCCGCGGGCATCCTCGTCAGCCTCGCCGTGCTCTCCGCGACCGACATCCTCACCGCCTACCTGCCCGTGGTCGGCGAGCACCGGGGCATCGCGCCGTCCGTCGTCGGCCTGCTGCTCAGCCTCCGGGCCGCGGCCACCATCGCCTGCCGTCTGGTGCTCACACCGCTGCTGCGGCTGCTCGGCCGGACGGCCCTGCTCACCGTGACCTGCCTCCTCGCGGCCGTGCTGTGCGCGGGGATCGCGCTGCCGGTGCCCGTGTGGGCGCTGGCCGCGATGCTCGCGGTCCTCGGCTTCTGCCTCGGGGTCGGGCAGCCGCTGTCGATGACCACGGTCGTCCAGGCCGCGCCCGACGGCGCCCGGTCCACCGCGCTCGCCCTCCGGCTGACCGGCAACCGGCTCGGCCAGGTCGCCGCGCCCGCGGCGGCGGGCCTGATCGCCGGGGTCGCGGGGGTCGCGGCGCCGTTCGTGATGCTCGGCGGGCTGCTCCTGCTGTCGGCCGGGGTGGCCCTGCGCTCCCCGGAGCGGCCGGCCCCGCGGGAGGGGGCGCCCCCGGCCGGGGGCCAAGCCCGGCGCGGGCGATCGCCGTTGAGCCGGAAGAGCGATATCTGAGGCACGGCACGCGGCGCTTCCGTGACCCACGGGTCGGAATGTGACATTCAGTCAGGCGAAGTCTGAATTGTATGAAAATAGTCTGACTCTGACTCGGAGGAACCCGGATGCCGACCACGTCCCGTCCCCGCAGCACCGCCCCCCGCACGATCGCCGCGCCCCGCAGGGCCGCCGTCTCCCGCAAGGCGGCCGCCCTCACGGCGCTCGCCGCCGGTGGCGCGCTGCTCCTCGCCGCCCCGTCCGCCGTCGCCGCCCCCGGGGACAACGGCGACATCACCGTCCACACCGTCGGCGCCGCGCCGCGGGCCCAGGCCGGTCAGCCCCGCACCTGCAACTTCTACCTGGACGCGTTCAACTTCGACGTCGCCCAGGGCCTCACCTGGACCATCACCCCGCGCTCCGGCCAGAACGGCACCACCGCCCGCCTCTCCGGCGAGGTCACCCTCGCCAACGGCGCCGGGGTCACCGAGAACCTGACGCTGCCGACCGGGCCGTACCAGGTGACCTGGACCGTCGTCGGCGGCTCCCCGACCCCGAAGACGAAGAACTTCGCCCTCGACTGCCCGCGCCGGGCCGGCGCGCCGGGCCCGAACGGCGGCCCGCCCGCGGGCGGCGGCGGCCTCGCCCGCGACGCGGCGTTCACGCCGGTCGCCGGTGCCGCGGCCGTCGGCCTGGCCGCGGTCGGCGGAGCGGCCTGGTTCCGTCTGCGCCGCCGCTCGCATGGCGCCGCGTAGGCGCCGCCGCAGGCCCTGGCACCGGACGCGCGCCTACCGTCTCGCGCGCACGGTCGCGCTCACCGTCACCCTGGTGACGAGCGGCGTCTGGTGGGCCCGGGACGAGGAACCGCCCGACGCGGTCACGGCCGCGTCGGCGGTGCCGGCCGGGGTGACCGGGGCGGCGGCGGAGGGCGCCGCCACCGACGGGCGGGCGCCCGCCCCGGCGGCGGGCCCACCCGACTGGCCCGGCCCGGTCGGCCAGTTGAGGGCCACCCCGCCCAAGCCCGCCCCGCCCGAGCCCACTTCGCGCAAGCCCGCCTCGCCCGGACCCGCCTCGCCCGGAGCCGCGCGGGCCGAGCCCGCCCCGCGCGGGACGGCGCACCCCGCGCGACCGCCGCGGCCGTCGCACGCGTCGCCGCCCGCGAAGCCCCCGGCGGCGTCCGGAGCACCCCGGACGCCGCCGGAGCGGCCGGGACCGAAGCCCCCGGGCGCCCGCGCAGCCACGCCGGGCCCGTCGGCCTCGGCGCACCCTCCCCCCGCCCCCGCCAAAGGCCCCCGCACCCTCCCGCCCTCCCGCGCCACCCGCATCCTCATCCCCTACCTCGAACTCGACGCCCCCCTCACGCAGCTCCGGCTGGACGAGAAGCGGCGGCTTCCCGCGCCCCCGGCCGACAAGCCGAAACTGGCCGGGTGGTACGCCGACGGCCCCGCCCCCGGCGCCCCCGGCACCGCCGTCGCCGTCGGCCACCTCGACACCGACTCCGGACCGGCCGTCTTCGCGGGCCTGTCCCAGCTGAAGCCCGGCCGCCGCATCGAGGTCCGCCGCGCCGACGGACGCACCGCCGTCTACACCGTCGACGCCCTCAAGAAGTACGAGAAGTCGGACTTCCCGAACCAGGAGGTCTACGGGGCCCGCGACCGCCCCGAACTGCGCCTCATCACCTGCGGCGGCGCCTACGACCGCAGGTCCGGCTACTCCGGCAACCTCGTCGTCTTCGCCCACCTCACCAGGACGACCTGACCCCGGCCCGCCCCGTCCCCGCCCCACCCGCGCCCCGTCCCCTCCGGCCGTCCGCGCGCCCCCGCCCGCCCCTGGTGCCCCAAAACTATCGGCGCTAGTTTGGAGGGCGGACGACGCGGACCGCCGGAGGGAACACCATGAAGGCACACGACGGCATCTACCTCGACGGCGCCTGGCGCCCGGCCACCGGCCGCGACGTCATCGACGTGGTCAACCCGGTCGACGAACAGCTCGTCGGCCGGGTCCCGGCGGGCGGCCCCGAGGACGTCGACGCCGCCGTACGGGCCGCGCGCGCCGCCCTCCCGGCCTGGGCGGCGACCCCGCCCGCCGAGCGCGGCGCCTTCCTGGCCGCGCTGCGCGACGCGCTCGCCGCCCGCCAGGACGAGATGGCCGAGACCATCACCGCCGAACTCGGCTCCCCGCTCCCCTTCTCGCAGGCCGTCCACGCGGCCGTACCGATCGCGGTCGCCGGGTCCTACGCCGAACTGGCCGCCACCCACGCCTTCGAGGAGAAGATCGGCAACTCCACCGTCCACATGGAACCGGTCGGCGTGGTCGGCGCCATCACCCCGTGGAACTACCCGCTGCACCAGATCGTCGCCAAGGTCGCCCCGGCGCTCGCCGCGGGCTGCACGATCGTCCTCAAGCCCGCCGAGAACACCCCGCTGATCGCCCAGCTCTTCGCCGAGGCGGTCCACGAAGCGGGCCTCCCCGCCGGGGTGTTCAACCTGGTCACCGGCCTCGGACCGGTCGCGGGCCAGGCCCTTGCCGAACACCCCGGCGTCGACCTCGTCTCCTTCACCGGCTCCACCGCCGTCGGACGGCAGATAGCGGCGACGGCCGGAGCGGCGATCAAGAAGGTCGCCCTGGAACTCGGCGGCAAGTCCGCCAACGTCATCCTGCCCGGCGCCGACCTGGCCCGCGCGGTCAACGTCGGCGTCGCCAACGTGATGACCAACTCCGGCCAGACGTGCAGCGCCTGGACCCGCATGCTCGTCCACCGCGACCAGTACGACGAGGCCGTCGCCCTCGCCGCGGCCGCCGCCGCCAAGTACGGCGACCGCATCGGCCCCGTCGTCAGCGCCCGCCAGCAGCGCCGCGTCCTCGGCTACATCGAGCAGGGCGTCGCGGAGGGCGCCCGCCTGGTCACCGGCGGCCCCGAGGCCCCCCGCGAGCGCGGCCACTGGGTCAGCCCCACCGTCTTCGCCGACGTCACCCCCGACATGACGATCGCCCAGGAGGAGATCTTCGGCCCCGTCCTGTCGATCCTGCGCTACGAGGACGAGGACGACGCCCTGCGCATCGCCAACGGCACCGTCTACGGCCTCGCCGGGGCCGTCTGGGCCGGGGACGAGGCCCGCGCGGTCGCCTTCGCCCGCCGGATGGACACCGGGCAGGTCGACATCAACGGCGGCCGGTTCAACCCCCAGGCGCCCTTCGGCGGCTACAAGCAGTCCGGGGTCGGACGCGAACTCGGCGCCCACGGCCTCACCGAGTACCTTCAGACCAAGTCGCTCCAGTTCTGACCCCGGTCCGCGGGGCCGGTCCCGTCGCCCCCGGCGACCCCGCGCCCCGCCCCGCCGTCCTGACCGCTCCCGAGGAGTCCCCCGTGGTCCGTGCCGCCGTCCTGCCCGCCGTGGGCGCCCCGCTGGAGATCACGGAGATCGACCTCCCCGCGCCGGGCCCCGGCCGGGTGCGCGTACGGCTCGCCGCCGCCGGGGTCTGCCACTCCGACCTGTCGCTCTCCGACGGCACCATGCGCGTCCCGGTCCCGGCCGTCCTCGGCCACGAGGGCGCGGGCACCGTCGTCGAGGTCGGCGAGGGCGTCACCGGCCTCGCCCCCGGCGACGGCGTCGTCCTCAACTGGGCGCCGTCCTGCGGCCGTTGCCACGCCTGCTCGCTGGGCGAGGTCTGGCTGTGCGCCGACGCCCTCACCGGCGCCGCCGAGGTGTACGCCCGGACCGCCGACGGCACGGACCTGCACCCCGGTCTGAACGTCGCCGCGTTCGCCGAGGAGACCGTCGTCCCCGCGGCCTGCGTGCTGCCGCTCCCCGACGGCGTCCCGCTCACCGACGCGGCCCTCCTCGGCTGCGCCGTCCTCACCGGCTACGGCGCCGTCCACCACTCCGCCCGCGTCCGGTCCGGCGAGACGGTCGCCGTCTTCGGCGTGGGCGGGGTCGGCCTGGCCACACTCCAGTCGGCCCGTATCGCGGGCGCCGCCACGATCGTCGCGGTGGACGTCTCCCCGGCCAAGGAGGACCTCGCGCGCGCCGCCGGGGCCACCGAGTTCCTCCTCGCCTCGGCGGACACACCCCGCGAGATCCGCGCGCTGACCGGCCGGCAGGGCGTCGACGTGGCCGTGGAGTGCGCCGGACGGGCCGTCAGCATCCGCGCCGCCTGGGAGTCCACCCGGCGCGGCGGCCGCACCACCGTGGTCGGCATCGGCGGCAAGGACCAGCAGGTCACCTTCAACGCCCTGGAACTCTTCCACTGGGGCCGCACCCTCTCGGGCTGCGTCTACGGCAACTCCGACCCGGCCCGCGACCTCCCCGTCCTGGCCGCCCACGTCCGCGCGGGCCGCCTGGACCTCGGCGCCCTGGTCACCGAACGCATCGGCCTCGCGGACATCCCGTCGGCCTTCGGGAACATGCTGGCGGGCAAGGGCGGCCGCTCCCTCATCGTTTTCTGACCGGACCGCGTCCCCGCTCCACCTGGCGCCGCGGCGGTGCCGACACCGCCCGGCACCTCAGCCCCCGGACGCCCCGGACCCGCCGGGCACCCCCGGCCCTCCGGTCGTCCCGGCCTCCCCGACCCCCTCGACGTCCCGCGCGTAACGCAGCGCCAGTCCGTCCAGCAGGGCCGTGAGGCCGACCTCGAACGCCCGCTCGTCGACCTTCTCCTGCCGCTCGGCCAGCAGGTGCGCCTGCCCGAGGTGCGGATAGTCGGCCGGGTCGTAGGCGTTCACGTCGTCCACGAAGCCCCCGGCGAACGACCCCAGCGCCGACCCCGTCACGAAGTACCGCATCAGCGCGCCCACCGAGGTGGCCTGCGCCGGGGGCCACCCCGCGGCGACCATCCCGCCGTACACCGCGTCCGCCAGCCGCAGCCCCGCGGGCCGTCTGCCGGGGCCCCGGGCCAGCACGGGCACGATGTTCGGGTGGTCGCGCAGCGCCGCCCGGTACGACAGCGCCCAGTCGTGCAGCGCCGTCCGCCAGTCCCGCCCGTCCTCGAACATCGACAGGTCGACCTGCGCGCTCACCGAGTCGGCGACCGCCTCCAGGATCTCGTCCTTGGTCCGGAAGTGGTTGTACAGCGAGGGCCCGCTCACCCCCAGCTCGGCGGCGAGCCGCCGGGTGGAGACGGCCGCCAGCCCCTCCGCGTCGACGAGCGCGCGGGCCGCGTCGACGATGCGGTCGGTGCTCAGCAGGGGCTTGCGCGGTCGGGCCATGGCGCACATAGTAGGGCTGCGCCCGTAAACTAGCAGTGCTAATTAAAAGCAGTCCGGCGGAGCGCGCACCGCCTCTCGGGGCGCCGCCCGTCGGACCACCGGCCGAAGGTGACACCCCATGGATCTGGGACTCAGCGAGGAGCAGGAGGCGGTCCGCCGTCTCGCCCGGGACTTCGTGGCCCGCGAGGTCACCCCGCACGCCGCGGCCTGGGACCGTGCCGAGGAGGTCGACCGGGGCCTGGTGAAGAAGCTCGGCGAGGTCGGCTTCCTCGGCCTCACCGTCGACGAGGAGTACGGCGGCTCGGGCGGCGACCACCTCGCGTACTGCCTGGTCACCGAGGAGCTGGGCCGCGGGGACTCCTCGGTGCGCGGGATCGTGTCCGTCTCCCTCGGCCTGGTCGCCAAGTCGGTCGCCGCGTGGGGGAGCGAGGAGCAGAAGCGGCGCTGGCTGCCCGGCCTGACCTCCGGCGCGGCCGTCGGCTGCTTCGGGCTGACCGAGCCCGGCACCGGCTCCGACGCCGGGAACCTCACCACCCGCGCGGTCCGCGACGGCGGCGACTACGTCCTCGACGGCACCAAGACGTTCATCACCAACGGCACCTGGGCCGACGTCGTCCTCCTCTTCGCCCGCTCCACCGACGCCCCCGGCCACCGGGGCGTCTCCGCCTTCCTCGTCCCCGCCGGCACCCCGGGCCTGACCCGCCGCCCGCTGCACGGCAAGCTCGGGCTGCGCGGCCAGGCGACGGCCGAACTGGTGCTGGAGGGCGTGCGCGTCCCGGCCTCCGCGCTGCTCGGCGAGGAGGGGAAGGGCTTCTCGGTCGCGATGTCGGCGCTGGCCAAGGGCCGGATGTCGGTCGCGGCGGGCTGTGTCGGCATCGCCCAGGCCGCCCTCGACGCGGCCGTCGCCTACGCGGGGGAGCGCGAGCAGTTCGGCCGGACCATCGCCCACCACCAGCTCGTGCAGGAACTCCTCAGCGACATCGCCCTCGACGTCGACGCGGCCCGGCTGCTGACCTGGCGGGTCGCCGACCTCGTCGACCGGGGCCTGCCGTTCGCCGTGGAGTCCTCCAAGGCCAAGCTGTTCGCCTCGGAGGCCGCCGTCCGCGCCGCGAACAACGCCCTCCAGGTCTTCGGCGGCTACGGCTACATCGACGAGTACCCGGTGGGCAAACTCCTGCGCGACGCCCGCGTGATGACCCTCTACGAGGGCACCAGCCAGATCCAGAAGCTCCTGATCGGCCGCGCCCTCACCGGGGTCTCCGCGTTCTGAGCCCCGGCGGGCGACCGGGGGACCGGCTCCGGCGGTTCTGAGTACGGTGACTGAGTACCCGAGCGGATGTGCCCCGGCCCGCCCGGCCCGACCCTTCTGCCATGAGCGATTCCTCCGCCAAGCAGAACACCGCCGCCTTCTACGGCCAGGCGGTCGCGTCCTTCGCCGTCGCGATGGCCGCCACCGCCCTCGGCATCTACCGGCTGGAGGCCGACGCCTGGGTGCGCGGCTTCCTCGCCATCGCCGTCCTCTACCTCGTCACGTCCGCCTTCACCCTGGCCAAGGTCATCAGGGACCGCCAGGACGCCGCCCACCGCACCGTCCACAGCCCCTTCGACAAGCTCTGACCGGCGGCCCCGGCCGGTCGCCGAGGTGCCCCGCCCGCTGCACTAAGCGAGCGCTCACCCGGGGCGGTATGGTGTGACCTTCCGGTACCGAGAGGGGCGAACGAGCGATGAGTACGGCGGAGAAGACGTCCGGCGGCGAGGTCGAGCCGTGGGACGAGGTCACCCCGGACGCGGCCCGGCGCCTGCTGGTGGCCGCCGTGGAGGCCTTCGCCGAGCGCGGGTACCACGCCACGACCACCCGCGACATCGCGGGCCGCGCGGGGATGAGCCCCGCCGCCCTCTACATCCACTACAAGACGAAGGAAGAGCTGCTCCACCGCATCAGCCGGATCGGCCACGACCGCGCGCTGGACATCCTGCGCACCGCCGCCCGCGCCGACGGCACCCCCACGCGGCGGCTCGCGGACGCGGTCAGCTCCTTCGTCCGCTGGCACGCGGGACGGCGCACCACGGCGCGCGTCGTGCAGTACGAGCTGGACGCGCTCGGGCCGGACGCCCGCGCCGAGATCCTCGCGCTGCGGCGGCAGGTCGACGCCGAGGTGCGCGGGATCATCGAGGAGGGCGTCGCCACGGGCGAGTTCCAGGTCCTCGACGTGCACGGCACGACCCTCGCCGTGCTCTCCCTCTGCATCGACGTGGCCCGCTGGTTCAACGTGGACGGCCCGCGCACGCCCGAGCAGGTCGGCGCGCTCTACGCCGACCTCGTGCTGCGGATGGTGGGCGCGGACGCCTGACGGCGGTGCACGCCGGGGCCGGGTCCGCCCGGCGCTACAGGTAGTAGCGGGACACCGACTCCGCCACGCACACCGGCTTCTCGCCGCCCTCGCGCTCCACGACGAACGCGAGGGTGAGCTGCACCCCGCCCGTGACGTCCTCCACCTTCGCGACCGTCGCGGTCGCCCGCAGCCGGGAGCCGACCGGCACCGTGGCGGGGAAACGGACCTTGTTCGTCCCGTAGTTGACGCCCATCTTCGCGCCCTCGACCGAGATCAGCTGCGGTCCGAACAGGGGCAGCAGCGACAGCGTCAGATAGCCGTGCGCGATGGTGGTGCCGAACGGGCCCGCCGCGGCGCGCTCCGGGTCCACGTGAATCCACTGGCGGTCGCCGGTGGCCTCCGCGAACAGGTCGATCCGCTTCTGGTCGACCTCCAGCCAGTCGGTGTACCCCAGGTTCTCGCCCACCGCCGCCCGCAGGTCGTCGGGGGACGTGAAGATCCTCGGCTCTGCCATGTCTGCGGCCTCTCTCGCGTCACGCACATGACTAAGCGACTGCTTAGCATGCTCGGTCGCCCAGCATGGTCGCGGCCGGGGCCGGATGTCAATGACCGTCCGGGCGGGGGCGGTGGGGGTCGGTAGGGTGCGACGGTGCCCCAGATCCCGGAGACCGTCCACGAACTCACGGTCGGCCAGCTCGCCGCCCGCAGCGGCGCCGCCGTCTCGGCCCTGCACTTCTACGAGGCCAAGGGTCTGATCGCCAGCCGCCGCACCGCGGGCAACCAGCGCCGGTACACGCGGGACACGCTCCGCCGGGTCGCCTTCGTCCGCGCCGCGCAACGCGTGGGCATCCCGCTGGCCACCATCCGCGAGGCCCTGGCCGCGCTCCCCGAGGAACGCACCCCGACGCGGGAGGACTGGGCGCGTCTGTCGGAGGCCTGGCGGGCCGAACTGGACGAGCGCATCCGGCGGCTGAACCGGCTGCGCGACCACCTCACCGACTGCATCGGCTGCGGCTGCCTGTCGCTGGACTCCTGCGTCCTGTCCAACCCCGACGACACCTTCGGCCGCCACCGCACCGGCTCCCGCCTCCTCCCCGAACGCCCCCCACCCACCCCCTGACCCGCGCACCCGCGCCAGGCCGACCCACCCACCCCACCGAGCCCACCGGCCCACCCCACCGAGCCCCACCGGCCCACCGCACCCAGCCCACCGGCCTCACCGGCTCGCCCGCCGGGCGGGCCCCGCGCCGGGCAACAGGGGTGCGGCATCCCCGGCGCACCCCCGCCGGTCATGCGAGGGGACTCACGCCGACATCAGCAGCCGTCCGCGCCGCGCGAACGCTAGTGCCTCCGCGGTCAGGACGGGACGCGGCACGAGTATCCCGCAGTCGGCGCAGACCGGACCGGTCGACGGCTCGTGGTCCAGGTCGTACTTCCACACCAGCCGCTCGCCCGCGCACACCGGGCAGCCCGCACCGGGGGCCCGCTCCAGCGCGGCGATCAGCTTGCGCAGCACCTCGGCCAGCGGCGCCCGCGGATGGACTCCGGGGTCGTCGCACCAGGCCACCCCGAACCCGCCCCAGGTCAGCCGGTGCCAGTCGTCCACGCTGCCCGGCCGGCGCAGCCCGCCGTGCTTCTCCTTGCGGCGCCGCTCGGCGAACTCGTCCTCGTACGCCAGCCACACCGCGCGCGCCTCCTCCAGCTCGTCCAGTGCGGCCACGAGCCGCGCCGGGTCGGGGGAGCGGTCCTCGGGCCCGAACCCGGCGTGGGAGCACAGGTGGTCCCAGGTCGCCCGGTGTCCGTAGGGCGCGAACCGTTCGAGGCACTTGCGGAGCGAGTAGCGCCGCAGCGCCAGATCGCATCGCGGATCACGCACCTGTCTCGCGAGACTCCGGAATCCGGCCATCGCCTTGCACCTCCGTCGCATCTGCACCTGTACATCGGTCACTTCGGCGTCGTCGTACGGACGTCGTCGAGTAGACGTGTCGCCACGCGATTCGGCTCCCCTCCGGAGCGTTTTCCCGTCGGATTCTCATCGGCCTCCCACCGATCGCCCGTCCGCGCCCGCGTGGGCGCCGCCGTCCGTCCTCCGTCCACCAACGCCGAAAGTGACGCATGTTCACCTTCCCGTCCGGGGATACCGGCGGTAACTTTCCCGCACCCCCGTCGTCAGGAGTTGCCGATGTCACGGATGCCACGGCGCACCTCCCGCACCTCGCTCAACAGACTGAGAACTCCCGGCAGATTCCCCGGGTTCCTGAAGACAGCCGCCGTATGCGCATTGATGGCCGGACTTTTGTCCCCGCTTTCCCCCGTCGCCGCGGCGGCCGGGAGCGCACCCGCGCAGGCCGCGGCCGTGAACGACCACTGTGAAAAGCGGTGTTCCGACATCCTGCCGCCCGGCCAGAACGGCAACGCCACCCTGGCCCAGATCCTCCTCAACCAGGTCTTCGGCACCCAGCCCGCCCACGCCGAGGACCAGCTCGGCCCCTACGCGAACCTGGCCAAGGGCTACCCCGCCCTCACCGACGCCACCGTCAACACCTTCTTCAACGACGCCTCGTTCGGCGTCCCCGCCGACCAGGTCGCCTCCAGCGTCCAGCCCGCGGGCCGCACCGACGTCACGATCGTCCGCGACAAGAAGACCGGCGTCCCGCACATCACCGGCACCACCCGCTACGGCACCGAGTTCGGCGCGGGCTTCGCGGCGGCCGAGGACCGGCTCTGGCTCATGGACGTGTTCCGGCACGTGGGCCGGGGACAGCTGACCGCCTTCGCGGGCGGCGACCCCTCCAACCAGGGCCTGGAGCAGCAGTTCTGGCGCAACGCGCCCTACTCCGAGGCCGACCTCCAGGCCCAGATCGACAGCGCCGTCGCCTCCGGCGGCGACCGCGGCCGGCAGGCCCTGGCCGACGCCAACGCCTACCTCGACGGCATCAACGCCTACATCGCCGCCTCCGACAGCGGCCGCTACTTCCCCGGTGAGTACGTCCTCACCGGCCACAAGGACGCGATCACCAACGCGGGAACCATCGACCGCTTCAAGATCACCGACCTGGTGGCGCTCGCCTCGGTCATCGGCGCCCTCTTCGGGTCCGGCGGCGGCGGCGAGGTCGAGAACGCCCTCTCCCTGCTCGCCGCGCAGGAGCGCTACGGCGTCGTGGCGGGCACCGAGGTCTGGGAGTCCTTCCGCGAACGCAACGACCCCGAGGCCGCGCTCACCCTGCACGACGGCCAGGCCTTCCCGTACGCGGTCCGGCCCGACGACCCGCAGGGCCGCGCCCTGCCCGACCCGGGCTCGGTGGTCGCGGAACCGCTGGTGTACGACCGCACCGGCAGCGCGGTCGGCGCGGGCGCGGCCGGGGCGAGCGGCGCGGCGGCGAAGGCGGCCGTCTCCTCCGCCCGGCGCGGCATGTCCAACGCCCTCGTCGTGAGCGGCGACCACACCAAGAGCGGCAACCCGGTCGCCGTCTTCGGCCCGCAGACCGGCTATTTCGCGCCACAACTGCTGATGCTCCAGGAGATCCAGGGCCCCGGCCTCAGCGCCCGCGGCGCCTCCTTCGCGGGCCTGAGCATGTACGTCGAACTCGGCCGCGGCCAGGACTACGCGTGGAGCGCCACCACGTCCGGCCAGGACATCATCGACACGTACGCCGTCGAACTCTGCCAGGACGACCACCACTACCTGCTGCGCGGCACCTGCACGGCCATGGAGAAGATCGAGCAGAAGAACGCCTGGAAGCCGACCACCGCGGACGGCACGGCCGCCGGGTCGTACACGATGCGCGTGTGGCGCACCGCGTACGGTCCCGTCACCCACCGGGCGACCGTCGGCGGCACCAAGGTCGCCTACACCACGCTGCGTTCGTCGTTCCTGCACGAGGCCGACTCGATCATCGGCTTCCAGATGCTCAACGACCCCGACCACGTCACCGGCCCCGCCGGGTTCCGGACGGCGGTCGAGCACATCAACTACACCTTCAACTGGTTCTACGCCGACTCCGCGCACACCGCCTACTACAACAGCGGCGACAACCCGGTCCGCGCGAGCGGCGTCGACGCCGAGTTCCCCGCCTGGGCGCGGCCCGCGTACGAGTGGCGGGACTGGAACCCGGCCGGCAACACCGCCCGCTACACACCCTCCGCCGAGCACCCGAACTCCGTCGACCAGGACTACTACATCTCCTGGAACAACAAGCAGGCCGCCGCGTACGCGACGGCGTCCTGGGGCGACGGGTCCGTGCACCGCGGCGACCTGCTCGACGACCGGGTGGCCGCGCTGGTCCGCTCCGGCGGCGTCACCCGCGCCTCCCTGGTGAAGGCCATGGCCGAGGCGGGCCTCACCGACCTGCGCGCCGAAGGAGTCCTGCCCGACCTGCTGAAGGTCGTCGACACCGCCCCGGTCACCGACCCGACGACCGCCGCGGCGGTCGGCAAGCTGCGCGCCTGGCTCACGGCGGGCGGGCGGCGCACCGAGACCGCGGCCGGGTCGAAGACGTACGCCGACGCGGACGCGATCCGGCTGCTCGACGCCTGGTGGCCGCTGCTGGTGAAGGCCCAGTTCGAACCGGGCCTCGGTACCGGCCTGTACACGGCGATGACCCGCAACCTGCCCGTCGACGAGACCCCGTCGGCCGCGCACGGCCCGACCGGCGCGCACGCGGGCAGCGCCTTCCAGTACGGCTGGTGGAGCTACGTCGACAAGGACATCCGCGCGGTCCTGGGCGAACCCGTCCAGGGTCCGCTGGGGCGCGCCTACTGCGGCGGCGGCACCCTCTCCGCCTGCCGTGACGTCCTGTTGAGCACCCTGAAGACCGCGGCCGGGCTCACCCCCGCCCAGGTCTACCCCGGCGACACCCTGTGCGCCGCCGGGAACCAGTGGTGCGCCGACTCGATCGTGCAGCGCACCCTCGGCGGCATCAAGCACGGCAACATCAGCTGGCAGAACCGGCCCACCTACCAGCAGGTCGTCGAGTTCGCCTCGCACCGGTAGCCGCCCCGGCGCACGGGCGGGCCGCCCCCGGCACAAGGGCGGCCCGCCCACCCGCACGCCCCGCCCGCACCCTGCCCCACCCGCACGCCCCGCTTCACCCCCGCCCCGCTCACCCGTACAGCAGGTACTCCCGCCGCACCCGCCGGAACGCGGCGAGTTCGGCGCGCCAGCCCGCCACCACCTCGTCGGTGTCCGCGCCCGCGTCGATCGCGGTCCGCACCCACGCCGACCCGGTCAGCCGGTCGATCCAGTGGTCCGGCCGCCAGGCGAAGCCGTCCCACTCCCGCCGCGCGGTCACCAGCAGCGCGATCCCGGTGCGGACCGGGTCGAAGGCGTCCCGGTCGTGGACGTGGACCTGGAGCCCGCCGACCGTCCGGCCCTGGAACCTGGAGAACGCGGGCGCGAAGTACGCCTCCCTGAAGTGCGCGCCCGGCAGCCCGAGTTCCGAGACGGCGGCGGCCCACCGCCCGTCCAGCCCCTCGGCGCCGAGCAGTTCGAAGGGGCGGGTGGTGCCCCGGCCCTCCGACAGGTTCGTCCCCTCGAACAGACAGGTCCCCGCGTAGACCAGGGCGGTCTCCGGCGTCGGCATGTTGGGGCTGGCCGGGACCCACGGCAGCCCGGTGTCGTCGTACCAGTCGGTGCGCCGCCAGCCCCGCATCGGGACCGTCTCCAGGTCCACGGCCCCGTCCAGGAACTCTCCGTTGAACAGCAGGGCCAGTTCGGCGACGGTCATCCCGTGCGCCTGCGCGACCGCCGCCCGCCCGACGAAGCTCTCGAACCCCGGCCGCAGCACCGGCCCCAGCGCGGCCCGCCCGGTCACCGGGTTGGGCCGGTCCAGCACCACGCACCGCTTCCCGGCCAGGGCGGCCGCCGCCATGCAGTCGTGGAGCGTCCAGACGTGCGTGTAGAAGCGGGCGCCCACGTCCTGGAGGTCGACGACGACCGTGTCGACGCCCGCGGCGGTGAACACGTCCGCCAGCGCCCGCCCGCTCTTGAGATACGTGTCGTGCACGGGCAGCCCGGTCGCCGGATCGTCGTACCGCTCCTGCGAGCCGCCCGCCTGCGCGGTGCCCCGGAAGCCGTGCTCGGGGCCGAAGACGGCGACCAGGTCGACCCGGTCGTCGGCGTGCAGGACGTCCACGACGTGCCGGACGTCGCGGGTCACGCCGGTCGGGTTGGTGACGATCCCCACCCGCTGCCCCGCCAGCCGCGCGTACCCCTCGGCGGCCAGCCGCTCGAACCCGGTCTCCACCGGCCCGGCCCGCCCGACGGCGCCCGTCCCCGGTGCCCCGGACGGCCCCGGAGACCCGGCCGACGCGGACGCGGGCGACGTACAGGCGGCGGACACCGCGCCCGTGGTGGTGGCGAGCAGGGCACGTCGGGACAGCGGCACGGGCGCTCCCTCGGAGAGGTGCTGGGAGGAACGAGGAGGCGGCCAGTATGGCCGACAAGGAGGATCAATCCGGTGAAACGGTCCGCCGTGTGCGCGCTTCTCCCCGCGTCGGCGGGCCCCGCCGCCCCCTTCCCCGCGACATACCGACCGGTTAGTCTGGCCGCGCGGGGATGGCCGCAGTCGTGCCGAAGGAGACCGAGCGTGGAAGCCGTGCAGGGAGCTGGAGTCGTCGTCACCGGGGCCGGAGGCGGGATCGGGGCCGCGCTCGCGCGCCGCTTCGCCGCCGAGGGCGCCCGCGTCGTCGTCAACGACCTGGACGCCGAACGGGCCAAGGCGGTCGCCGAGGAGATCGGCGCGGTCGCCGCCGTCCCCGGGGACGCCTCGGCCGTCGTCGAGGAGGCCCGCGCGGCCCTCGGCGGCACGGTCGACGTCTACTGCGCCAACGCCGGAGTCGGCTCCGGCGGCTCCGAGGCCGCCGAGGAGGCGGTGTGGGCACAGGCCTGGGACGTCAACGTGATGGCCCACGTCCGCGCCGCGCACGCCCTGGTCCCCGGCTGGCTGGAGCGCGGCCACGGCCGGTTCGTCTCCACCGTCTCCGCCGCCGGACTGCTCACCATGATCGGCGCGGCCCCCTACAGCGTCACCAAGCACGGCGCGTACGCCTTCGCCGAGTGGCTGTCGCTGACCTACCGCCACCGCGGGATCAAGGTGCACGCCATCTGCCCGCAGGGCGTGCGCACCGACATGCTCGACGCCACCGGCAGCGCGGGCGACCTCGTGCTGCGGCCCACCGCGATCGACCCGGCGGACGTCGCCGACGCCCTCTTCCGGGGCATCGAGGAGGACCGCTTCCTGATCCTCCCGCACCCCGAGGTCGCCGGTTTCTACCAGGCCCGCGCCACCGACCCCGACCGCTGGATGACCAACATGAACCACCTCCAGCGCACGTGGGAGGCCACCGGCTGACGGTCCCGCGCCGCCGCCGTACGGTCCCGGCCGTACGGCCGGCGGCGGGGAATGGGAAGATCCTCCCTCGGGAGGCACGTTCCTCCCGCACCCCAGCGGGCGGCACCACGGCCGTACGGACGGAAAGGCAGGTGGCGGCAGTGCCCAGGACGACGGACGGCGACGAGGCACCCGTTCCGCAGCGGCTGCTGGCCGCCGCCACCCGGCTCTTCGCCGAGCAGGGCTACGACCGCACCTCCGTGCAGGAGATCGTCGAGGCGGCCGGGGTCACCAAGGGCGCGCTCTACCACTACTTCGGCTCCAAGGACGACCTGCTGCACGAGGTGTACGCCCGCATGCTGCGCATGCAGCAGGAACGGCTGGACTCCTTCGCCCAGGCCGACGAGCCGGTCGAGAAGCGGCTGCGGGACGCGGCGGCCGACGTCGTCGTCACCACCGTCGAGCACCTCGACGACGCGATGATCTTCTTCCGCTCGATGCACCACCTCAGCCCCGAGAAGAACAAGCAGGTCCGCGCCGAACGCCGCCGCTACCACGAGCGGTTCCGCGCCCTCATCGAGGAGGGCCAGCGCTCCGGCGCCTTCTCCACCGCCACCCCGGCCGACCTGGTGGTCGACTACCACTTCGGCTCGATCCACCACCTGCCCACCTGGTACCGGCCCGACGGCCCGCTGACCCCCCAGCAGCTCGCCGACCACCTCGCCGACCTGCTGCTGCGGGCCCTGCGCCCCTGACCCGGCCCGCCCCGCCGCCCGGACGAGCGGCACGGCGGGCCGGGGCGGCGGGCCTACGCGTACTTCCGCAGCTCCCGCCGCGCCAGCGACCGCTGGTGCACCTCGTCCGGGCCGTCCGCGATCATCAGCGTCCGCGCCCCCGCGTACAGGTCGGCCAGCGGGAAGTCCTGGCTCACCCCGCCCGCGCCGTGCAGCTGGATCGCCCGGTCGAGGATGCCGACCACCGCGCGCGGCGTGGCGATCTTGATGGCCTGGATCTCGGTGTGGGCGCCCCGGTTGCCGACCGTGTCCATCATCCACGCCGTCTTCAGCACCAGCAGCCGCAACTGCTCGACCGTCACGCGCGCGTCCGCGATCCAGTTCTGCACCACGCCCTGCCGCGCCAACTCCTTGCCGAACGCGGTCCGCGACACCGCCCGGCGGCACATCAGCTCGATGGCCCGCTCCGCCATCCCGATCAGCCGCATGCAGTGGTGGATACGGCCGGGACCGAGCCGCGCCTGCGCGATCGCGAAACCGCCGCCCTCCTCGCCGATCAGGTTGGCCGCGGGCACCCGCGCCCGGTCGAACACGATCTCCGCGTGGCCGCCGTGGGAGTGGTCCTCGTAGCCGAAGACCTTCATCGCGCGCGTCACCGTCACACCGGGGGTGTCGCGCGGCACGAGCACCATCGACTGCTGGCGGCGCGGGTCCGGGCCCTCGGGGTCGGTCTTGCCCATCACGATGAAGATCCGGCAGTCCGGGTTCATCGCCCCGGAGATGTACCACTTGCGGCCGGTGATCAGGTAGTCGTCGCCGTCCCGCTCGATGTGCGTGGTGATGTTCGTGGCGTCGGAGGACGCCGCCTCCGGCTCGGTCATCGCGAACGCCGACCGGATCTCCCCGGCGAGCAGCGGCTCCAGCCACTGCTTGCGCTGCGCCTCGTCGCCGAACTGGGCCAGCACCTCCATGTTCCCGGTGTCCGGCGCGGCGCAGTTCAGCGCGGTGGGCGCCAGGTGCGGGGAGCGGCCGGTGATCTCGGCCAGCGGCGCGTACTGGAGGTTCGTCAGCCCGGCGCCGTACTCCGTGTCGGGCAGGAACAGGTTCCACAGGCCCTGGCGGCGCGCCTCGGCCTTCAGCTCCTCCACCACGGCCGGGGTGTCCCAGGGCGAGGCGAGCCGGGCGCGCTGCTCCTCGGCGACCGCCTCGGCCGGGTACACGTGCGCGTCCATGAAGGCGAGCAGCCGCTCGCGGAGTTCCTCGGTACGCGCGTCGAACGCGAAGTCCATGGCGGTCAGCCTTCCTGGAGGGTGGTCAGTCCGTGGTGGATGAAGAGCGGCACGAGGTCCCCGATGCGGTCGAAGCCGCGGCCCACCGTCTGCCCGAGCGTGTACCGGTAGTGGATGCCCTCCAGGATCACCGCGAGCTTGAACCAGGCGAACGCCGTGTACCAGGACACCGCGGAGACGTCCCGGCCGGAGCGGGCGGCGTACCGCTCGACGAGTTCGGCGGGCGTGGGGTGGCCGGGGGCGGTGGCGGTGGTGGAGACGGGGGAGTGCGGCAGCTCCAGCGGCACGCTGTACATGGTCAGCAGCCCGAGGTCGGTGAGCGGGTCGCCCAGGGTCGACATCTCCCAGTCCAGGACGGCCCGGATCGTGTCGTCCTCGCCGATCAGCACGTTGTCGAGCCGGTAGTCGCCGTGCACCACCGCCGGGGCGGGGGAGGACGGCAGGTTCCGGCCGAGCGCGGCGTGCAGCTCGTCGATCCCGGCCAGGTCCCGGCTGCGGGAGGCGTCGAGCTGCTTGCCCCAGCGGCGCAGCTGCCGGTCGAGGAAGCCCTCCGGGCGCCCGAAGTCCGCGAGGCCCACCGCGGCGGGGTCCACCGCGTGCAGCTCGACCAGGGTGTCCACCAGCGACAGCACGGCGTCGCGCGTGCGTGCCGGGCCGAGCGGGGCGAGCTGGTCCGCGGTGCGGTACGGCGTGCCCCCGACGAACTCCATGACGTAGAACGGCGCCCCGAGCACGTCGGTGTCCTCGCACAGCAGCACCGGGCGCGGCACCGGCACGCTCGTCGGGTGCAGGGCGCTGATCACGCGGTGCTCGCGCGCCATGTCGTGCGCGGTCGCCAGGACGTGCCCGAGCGGCGGACGCCGGACCACCCAGCGCGAGGTGCCGTCCTCGACGGCGTACGTGAGGTTCGACCGTCCGCCCTCGATCAGCCGGCCGGTCAGCGGGCCGGTCACCAGGCCCGGCCGCTCCCGGCCGAGGAGGGCGCCCAGGCGGTCGAGGTCGAGACCGGGCGGGTGGTCGGGGCTCATGCGGCGCTCCTCGGGGCGTACGGGAAGGGGACGGGGTCCGTCGGCGGGACCCGCCCTGTCGCGGGACCTGCCCGCGACGGGACCTGCCCCATGATGCCGACCGGTCGGTATGTAGTCCAGAGGGGGCGGCGGACGTGACCGGTGCCACCACGCGCCGACGGCTCCCCGGGCGAACCCGGGGAGCCGTCGGCGGACGGGGGAGGGGTGCGGTCAGTGGTCGTCCCAGTGGCCCTCGTGCGCCGCGTGCCGGTGCCCGTCGTGCAGGTAGTCCACGTGGTCGCCGTGGGTCACGCGCGCGTGCCCGCAGTCCTCGCCGTGCCGGTGCGGGTGGTCCTGGTGCGGGACGTGCCCGCCCGGCTCGCACTCGTCCCAGTGCCCGGAGTGCTCGCGGTGCAGATGACCGTCGTGCGCGTAGTCGACGTGGTCGCCGTGCGGCACCCCGGTGTGGCCGCAGTCCGGGCCGTGCGTGTGGGCGTGGGCGGGGTGCTCCTGGTGGAGGGTGGTCATGGCGCTCGCCTTCGGGGGTGCGGGGGTGTGGGGGCCGTCGAGGGGGCCGCGGGGCGTCCATGGGGCGTGCGTCGGGACCCTCGGCGGGAGTGACGCCCGACAGGCTACGCCAAACGTACATTCCAGGACATTCGGCTTGCGGGGTGTCTTCGTTCCCCCGAAGGTCGGTGGAATGAAGGCCATCAGCTACCGCGCGTACGGCGGCCCCGAGGTCCTGGAGTACGGCGACCTGCGCGACCCGAAGGTCGGCCCGGACTCCGTGCTGGTCAAGGTGCGGGCCGCCGCCGTCAACCCGGTCGACTGGAAGTGCCGGGCGGGTCACCTCGACGGCGTCCTCGACACCGTCTTCCCGGTCGTCCCCGGCTGGGACGTCTCCGGCGTCGTCGTCCAGCCCGGCGCGGCGGTCACCGAGTTCGCGGTCGGCGACGAGGTGATCGGCTACGTCCGCGAGGACTTCCTCTCCCGCGGCACCTTCGCCGAGTACGTCGCCGCCCCCGTCCGCACCCTCGCCCGCAAGCCGCGGAACCTCACCTGGGAGGCCGCCGCGGGCCTGCCCCTCACCGGCCTCACCGCCTACCAGGTCCTCCACCGCGGCCTGGACGTCAAGCGCGGCGAGACCGTCCTCGTCCACGCGGCGGCGGGCGGCGTCGGCTCGGTCGCCGTCCAACTCGCCCGCCACCTCGGCGCCCGCGTCATCGGCACGGCCAGCGAGGCGAACCACGCCTACGTGCGCTCCCTCGGCGGCGAACCGGTGACCTACGGCGAGGGTCTTGCCGAACGGGTCCGCGGCCTGGCCCCCGAGGGCGTCGACGCCGCGTTCGACACCGTCGGCGGCGACACCCTGCGGATCTCCGCCGACCTCCTCGTCCCCGACGGCCGCCTCGCGTCCGTCGCGGACGGCGACGTCGTCGACTACGGCGGCCGGTACTGCTTCGTCCGCCCCGACACCGACGACCTCACCCGCCTCGCGGACCTGGCCGAGCAGGGCGTGGTCTCCGTCCGTGTCGCGGAGACGTTCCCGCTGGACCGGGCGGCCGACGCGCACCGCCGCGCCGAGGCGGGCGGCGCACCCGGCAAGATCGTCGTCACCGTGGAGTGGCCCGACGAGCCGGTCGCCCCCGACGCCTGACCGCCCCGCCCCCGCTTCCGTCCCCGATCACCAGGGAGGACGGCACGGCTGCGATCATGCCCGCGTGGACCACTTCTCGTACGCCGTCCCGGGCCCCGACCCCGCCCCGGGCCCGGAACCCGCTCCCGCCGAGCCCGGCCACTGGCCGAAGCTGGAGGCCGCGCTCGCCGTGGTCAACCGCGACCTGACGGCGACCCTGCCGGGCCACGGCCCGCTGATCCTCGTGACCGTCCCCGACGGGACGCGCGCGGAACACGCGGAACACGCGCAACACGTGTACGTGGCGATGCCGGACGGCAGCTGGCAGGGCAATCCGGTCAACGAGGACGACGTGGCGGAAGGCGACCCACGGGAGCCGTACGACGACACGACGGCCCTGTACGCCGTGGCCGACGCCGCCCAGGAGACCGTCATGGAACTCCTCTGGCAGGTCTGGCCGATCTGCGGGGAGCACCGGATCGGCACCCACGTCCGTCCGCCCGGCACCGACGCCGACGGTTCCCCGGACGGCGGCGACCCGGCAGGTCCCCCGGTGTGGTGGTGCCGGGGCACCCCGGACGGCGACGGCCACGACGTCGCCCGCGTGGGCGAGCTGGCCACCACCCTGCAGGGCAAGCAGCGCCGGGCGCTGCGGCGGGCGGAACGGCGGGGACAGGGGCGCCGGTGATGCCCTGACCTCGTATGTCCTTCGCGCGCCTGTCAGTCCGCGGCCGCCCGGCGCGCGGCTACAGCACCAGCGCCGCCGCGCACACCGCCAGGGCCACCGTGCACAGGGCCGCCGCCGTGGCGTGCGGCGGGGTGAACGGGGCGGGGACCGGAGTCGCGGCCAGGGCGGTGATGCGGCGGTGGGCCAGCAGCAGGAACAGCAGCCACAGGCCGCAGCAGAGCGCGCCCGCGACCACCCCGGCGGGGGTCGCGCCGCCGTGCAGGACGCTGCGGACCGCGAGCACGGCGGCGACGGTGGCCGCCAGCGTCGTACGCCGCCAGGCGAGCCGGGTCCGCTCGGGCTGCAGGCCGGGATCACGCTCCGCGCCCCCACGGGCGGCACCCGCCCCGCGCTCCGGGACCGGACCGCCGCTCACCCTTCCCACCCGAGCAGCACGACCACGACCATCGCCACGGCCACCACCGCCACGACCACGCCGAGCAGCGCCGGGAAGCGGGACACCGGCAGGTCCTCGCCGCGTCGCATCGCCCGCTCGCAGCGCACCCAGTGGTTCACGGCGCGCAGGGAGCACAGCACGCCCGCCGCGAGCAGCGCGAGGGCCAGCCCGACGCGCCAGCCCCAGCGCAGGTCGGGCAGGAACTGGTCCACCGCGAAGCCGCCGCCGATCAGTGCCAGCGCGGTCCGCAGCCAGGCCAGGAACGTGCGCTCGTTGGCCAGCGAGAACCGGTAGTCGGGCGTCCCGCCCTCCCGCCGGACCTCTCCGGGCGCGAACCACAACCGGACGTTCCGCACGAAGTCGATCACGTCGGGGACCCTACCCGCCGGGCCCGGCTCAGCCCTCCGCCCCCCACAGCGCCCGCAGCCGCCCGTACGCCGCGAGCCCGTCCGGCACCCACTCCCAGGGCTCCGCGCCGCCGGGGCCGTCCACGGTCCCCGCCGGGGAGCCCGCCACCCGCCGCTCGACCTCCTCCGGGGGCAGGAAGGCGTGCCAGGCGACCTCCTCCGCCTGCGGGCGGACGGGCAGCTCGCAGCGGACCTCGTACACGGCCGACCACCAGCTCGCGCCGGAGCCGTCGTCGTACAGGAACTTGAAGAGGAACTCCGGGCGGGGCAGCCCGCTCACGCCGAGTTCCTCCTCGGCCTCGCGCAGGGCGGCGTCGTCGTAGTTCTCGCCCGCGCCGACCACGCCGCCGACGAACATGTCGTACAGCGAGGGGTACACCAGCTTGGTGGCGGTGCGGCGGTGGACGAAGATCCGGCCGTGCGCGTCCCGCGCCAGCACGAAGGCGCAGCGGTGGCGCAGGCCCTCGGCGTAGACCCGGCCGCGGGGGAGCTGTGTCACCACCCGGTCCTGCTCGTCGACCACGTCGAGGATCTCGTCAGCAGCGCTCATGCCCCCATCCAAGCAGGGCCGCCCATCCAGGCAGGGCCGGACCCACGGCCCCACGGGCCACCGGGTGGGGGGGGGCTTACGGGCGACGGGCCGCCGGTCGCGTCGGTGGCCTCAGAGCGGCTGGAGGTCGGGCACCCGCTCGCGGGGCGCCTTGCCCTGCGGCATCGCGGGGTGCAGGCCGAGCAGCACGATGCCGGTGACGATCGCGGCGAGCCCGGCCGCCTCCCAGGCCAGCGCCCCCGCGTCGGTGCGCAGCCGGTCACCGAGGAACCCCACCCCGCAGACGATGCCCGCGATCGGCTGTGCGGCGGTCAGCGCGGGCAGCGACATCCGCAGCGGCGCCGTCTCGAACGCGCTCTGGACCAGCACCAGCCCGGTCACCCCGAGCGCCAGCACGGCGTACGGCTGCCAGCCGGTCAGCAGTTCGACGAGGCCGCCGTCGGAGAAGCGCTGCCCGCTGACCCGGGTCAGGGCGTCCTGGACGCCGTAGAGCAGCCCGGCGGCGAGGGCGAGCAGGACGGGGGCGGCGGAGAGGCGTGAGCGTTTGGCGTAGCCGGTGAGCAGCATGGCCAGGCCGATCATCACACCGATGATGACCCAGTGCCGCAACGGGTCGGTGAGCGCGGTGCCGCCGCGCGGCTGGCCCGCGACGATGAACGCGGTGACCCCGCCCGCGAGCAGCAGCAGCCCCGCCCAGCCCTGGCGGCCGAGCGGCTGGCGGGTCTGGTGCCGGGAGAGGGCGAGCGCGAAGAGCAGGTTCGTGGCGAGCAGCGGTTCGACCAGGGACAGCTCGCCCTGGCCCAGCGCGACCGCGCCGAGCGCCATGCCCACCACCATCAGCCCGAGGCCGCCGAGCCAGCGCGGGACGCGCATCAGGTCGAGCAGCAGGCGGGGCGAGAGGAAGTCGCTGAGCGGTGCCTTCTGGGCCGCGTTCTGCTGGAGGACGAAACCGAAGCCCAGGCAGCAGGCGGCGCTCACGGAGAGGACCAGAACCAGAACCGACACGCTGCGTACCTCGATCATCGGGTCGGGCCACGGAGTGCGTAGGGGCCGACTGTAGCGTCCCGGGGCGACCGGTGTCCCCGGCTCGGCCCGGTCCCTGGACCCGGCCCTGGCGGGCCCGGAGCCGGGTGGCTGACATGGTCGTGAACACCCGACGGGGGCCCGGCGCGGAGGCCGGGAGGACGGGGCGACCGTACGACCATGCTGCGGCACCCGGAGGGCCCGCGCCATGGTGCACGCCACATTTCCGGTCGGCCCGCCCGCCCCACCAGCGGCGGACTCGGTCAAGTCCGGACCAGGAAAGGGTGGTTGACACCTGTCATGTGGTGACCGGCCTTGACGGTGAGCGTTGGCTGGGGGTTTGCTGTGGGTGATCGGTCGATTGCGTGCCGACGTGGACCCCACGCGCCAGGACAGGACCTGGACGCGCTGCGGGGCCCTGCCTGCGCCACCCCCGAACCACCACCGAAGAGGATCAGGAAGTCCCGCGGTGCCCTTACCAGCTCTTTCCTCCGGCCGCGGCGTCGACCGCACGGCCTCTCTCCCCGCCCAGCGCGTCGCCTCCGGCGCCGTCCCGTCCCAGGCCGCCGCGTCGGACGCCGCCGCGTCGCCCGACGCGGACCGGGACGCCGGACCCGACCACGTTCCGGATACGGGGCCGGGCCCCGGCCCGGACGACCGGGCCCCCGAGCCGGGGGCCGCCGCCGCGGCCGTACCCCCACGGGGCGGCGATCCCGCACCGGGCGGCGATCCCGCACCTCCCGGCCCTCCCGCCGTGTCCCGTGGCGGACCCGCGCCGGACACTCCCGCCGGGCCCGTCCCCGCCCCCTGCGTGGCCGCCGCGCTCGACGACGCCCCGCTCCTCTCGGCGCTGGTCGACGCCTCCGCGTCGGGCTGCTGGCAGTCCGCCCGCTCCCTGCTCGCCCGGACCGGCGACGACTGGGACCGCCGGGGACACCGCGCCGTCGTCCTCGCCCGGGCGCCGCTCGCCCTGCCGCGGGCCCGCGCCTGGCTGGACGCCGAGCCCGACTCCGCCGACGGGGCCGTCCTGCTGGCGCTCGCCCTGGTGGGCCGCGCGCTGCGCGGCGAGGAGGACCCGGCCGCCGCCCGCGAGGCCTGCCGGGCGGCGGCGGACCGCGCGCCCGCCGACCCCACTCCCTGGCTCGGCCTGCTGATGCTGGAGGGGGAGGGCACGGCCACCGCCGTCCGCGTCTTCGAGGAGATCCGGGCGCGGCACCGCGACCACCACCACGCCCATCACCTGATGGTCGCCCTGCTCGCCGAGCGCCGCGCGGACCGGGGGCCCGACGCGCTCCACGAGGTCTACGAGTTCGCCGCCTGGGCCGCCGAGCAGGCCCCGGCCGACTCCCCGCTCGCCATCCTGCCGATCGTCGCGCACGCCGAGCGCTACCGCGCCCTCGCCGTCCGCGGCTTCGCCCCCGCCGACCCGGCCACCGCCGCGCACTGGCGGGACGACGGCGCCGGTGAGGTCATGAAGGCCGCGTTCGACTGGTGGCTGGAGTGGGAGCACGACGACCATCCACGGCGCCTGGTCGACCTGAACTACCTGGCCCACGCCAAGGTCTGCGAGGGCCGCCCCGCCGAGGCCGCCGCCGTGTTCCACCGCATCGGCGGCCATGTCACCCCGGCCCCCTGGTCCTACCCGGACCGCGACCCGCGCGCGGCGTTCCGGGCGGCGCGGGCCGGCGCGCTCGGCGCGGGCGCCTTCGGCTGAGCGCGCCGACGGCGGTGGGCCCGCCCCGACGGCGGTGGGCCCACCCCCACGGACGGCGGTTCCGCCGCGACCGGCCCGCGTGACCGGCCCGCCGCGAGTCGGCCCGCTGAGAAGTGGGTGAGGGAAATCCGGTATCCCTTGGTCCGGCCGGGCCAAGGGTGTTCGAATGGTGGGGTGCACCCCGCGACACCACCGCCGGACGACGGTCCGGCCGACCAGAGCGGCCCCGCGGACCCCGCCGGTCCCGAACACCCCCGTGGCTCCACAGCCCCCCGTGGCTCCGCAGCCCCCCATGGCTCCCGTGGCTCCGCAGCCCCCCATGGCTCCCGTGGCTCCGCAGCCCCCCGTGGCTCCGCAGCCAGCCGTGGCTCCGCAGGTCCCGGCGGTCCCCCCGCCCCCGACGACCCCGACCGCCGCGGCACCCCCGTCGGACGCCGTGTCTTCCTCGGCACCCTCGGCCTGGGCGCCCTCGGCCTGGTCGCCGCGCCCGTCCTCCAGCGCCGTCTGGAGGACTTCCTCGGCGGCGCCGCCGACAAGGACCCCACGGGTCTGACCGGCCTGCTCCCCAACGGCGGCGGCTTCCGCTACTACTCCGTCACCTCCTCCGTCCCGCGCAAGAACGCCACGAACTACCGCCTCACCGTCGACGGCCTCGTCGACCGCCCCGCCACCCACACCCTCGCCGACCTGCGGGCGCTGCCCCAGACCCGGATGGTCCGCGACGTCCAGTGCGTCACCGGCTGGCGCGTCCCCGGCACCCCCTTCGAAGGCGTACGGCTGTCCGTGCTGCTCGACGCGGCCGGGGTCCGCCCGGAGGCCGGGGCGGTCCGCTTCACCTGCTTCGACGGCGCCTACACCGAGAGCCTCACCCTCGACCAGGCCCGCCGCGCCGACGTCCTGGTCGCCCTGCGCATGCAGGACGAGGACCTCGGCCACTCCCACGGCGGCCCCGCCCGCCTCTACGTCGCCCCGATGTACTTCTACAAGTCCGCCAAGTGGCTCTCCGGCATCACCGTCACCAAGAAGGTGGAGCCCGGCTACTGGGAGGACCGCGGCTACGACGTGGACGCCTGGGTCGGCCGGTCCAACGGGCGGGACGATGAACCGACGAGCTGACACCGCCGCCCCCACCGCCCCGCCCGTGCGCCCGTCCGAGGTCCGCCGCTTCACCCCGGCCGAACGGTGGGTGCACCGCGCCTCGGCCGTCCTCATGGGCGTCTGCGTCGTCACGGCCGCAGCCCTGTACGTCCCCGAGTTCGCCGAACTCGTCGGCCGCCGCGAACTGGTCGTACGGATTCACGAGTGGGCGGGCCTCGCCCTGCCGGTGCCTGTCCTGGCCGGACTCGCCTCACGGGCGTTCCGCGCCGACCTCGGCCGGCTGAACCGCTTCGGCCCGCACGACCGCCGCTGGCTGCGGGCCGCGCTCCGCCGCGACAGACGGCAAGCGTCCCGCCCCGCCGGGAAGTTCAACGCGGGCCAGAAGGTCTACGCGGCCTGGATCGCGGGCGCCACGCTCGTCATGCTCGGCACCGGCCTGCTCATGTGGTTCACCCACCTCACCCCGGTCATGTGGCGGACCAGCGCGACCTTCGTCCACGACTGGCTGGCCCTCACCGTCGGCATCGTCCTCGCCGGGCACATCGGCATGGCCCTCGGCGACCCGGAGGCCCGCCGCGGGATGCGCACCGGCACCGTGAGCCGGGCCTGGGCGGAACGGGAACACCCCCTCTGGCGCGACTGACCGAACCGCCCCGACGACTGAGCCGCCCCCACGACCGAACCGCCCCGGCCCGTCACGGTGGGAGAACACCGTGACGGGCCGGGGCGGGCGGCGTACCGGAAGGCGATGGCCCTCCGCGCGAGGCGTCGCTAGATGACGAGGGACAACAACAGCACCAGTCCGCCCGCGACCACCGAGATCAGGGTCTCCATCACGGACCAGGTCTTGAGGGTCTGGCCGACGGTCAGTCCGAAGTACTCCTTCACCAGCCAGAACCCGGCGTCGTTGACGTGGCTGAAGAAGAGGGAGCCCGCGCCGATGGCGAGGACGAGCAGGGCCGCGTGCGCGGTCGACATGTCGGCCGCGAGCGGGGCGACCAGCCCGGCCGCCGACACGGTCGCCACCGTGGCCGAGCCGGTCGCCAGCCGGATCACCACCGCGATCAGCCAGCCCAGCAGCAGTGCCGGGATCGACCAGTCCTCGGATATGTCCAGGACCATCTGCCCGACACCGGAGTCGATGAGGGTCTGCTTGAAGCCGCCGCCCGCGCCGACGATGAGCAGGACGCCCGCGATGGGCGCGAGGCTCTGCTCGACGAGCCGCGAGAGCCGCTCACGGGAGAAACCGGCGGGCATGCCCAGCGTGAACATGCCGACCAGGACGGCGGCGAGCAGGGCGATCAGCGGCGAGCCGACGACGTCGAACACGCGCTGCACGCCGTGCTCGGGGTCGTCCACCACGATGTCGACGAGCGCCTTGGCGAGCATCAGCACGACCGGCAGCAGGATGGTCGCCAGCGTGGCGCCGAAGCCGGGCCGCTTCTCCAGGTCCTCGGAGGGCCGCTGCGGGATCATCCGGTCCGGGGCGGGCACGTCCACCCAGCGGGCGGCGTACCGGGAGAACACCGGCCCGGCGATGATCACCGTCGGGATGGCGACGAGCACGCCCAGCGCGAGCGTCACACCCAGGTTGGCGCCGATGGCGTCGATCGCGACCAGCGGACCGGGGTGCGGCGGGACGAGGCCGTGCATCACGGAGAGACCGGCCAGCGCCGGGATGCCGATCCGCATCAGCGAGTAGTTGCCGCGCTTGGCGACCATGAGGACGACCGGGATCAGCAGGACGACGCCGACCTCGAAGAAGAGGGGCAGGCCGATCACCGAGGCGATCAGCACCATGGCCCAGGGCATCGACCGGCCGCTCGCCCTGGCGAGGATCGTGTCGACGATCTGGTCGGCGCCGCCCGAGTCGGCGAGCAGCTTGCCGAGGATCGCGCCGAGCGCGATCAGCACACCGACACCGGCCACGGTGGAGCCGAGCCCGGTCGTGAAGCTGACGATGGCCTTGTCCAGCGGCGCCCCGGCGAACGCGCCGAGGGCGAGCGTGCCGATGGTCAGGGCCAGGAAGGCGTGGACCTTGAACTTGGTGATGAGCAGGACGATGACGGCGATGCCCGCCAGGACGGCGATGCCGAGCTGCGCGTGGCCGGCCGAGGTGATCGGCTCGACGCTGTCCGCTGCCAGCATCTCGACGCTGAGTCTGGTCACGGGGGTCCCTTGGGAGACGGGGGAATGACGGGGAACGGGGAGCGTGGGGGAGGAGGTGCTGCGGTACTGCGGATACGGCGGTACTACGGGTCCTACGGGTGGTGCGGGCCCAACTGGTGGTGCGGGTACTACGGGTGCCGCGCGGGGGGCTGTGGGTCCGCCGGTCCTTCCAGAGCCGCCGCGGCCCGCGCGACGATCTCCTCGGGGCCGCCGGTGACGTCGACCGCGACGCCCGCCTCGTCCGGGCCCAGGGGCTGGAGCGCGGCGAACTGGGAGTCGAGCAGCGCGGCCGGCATGAAGTGCCCCTGCCGGTGCGCCATACGGTCCTCGATGAGCGCCCGGTCGCCCGAGAGGTGCAGGAAGACGACGCCGGGGGCGGCGGCGCGGAGCCGGTCACGGTACGACCGCTTCAGCGCCGAGCAGCTGACCACCCCGCCGAGCCCGTCCCGCGTGTGCGCCCAGGAGCCGATGGCGTCCAGCCAGGGCCACCGGTCGCCGTCGTCCAGCGGGGTGCCGGCCGACATCTTGGCGATGTTGGCCCGCGGGTGGAAGTCGTCGCCCTCGGCGTACGGGACGCCCAGCCGGGCCGCGAGCAGCGGACCGATGGTCGTCTTGCCCGTACCGGCGACGCCCATCACCACGACGACGTGAGGGGTGTGCATCTCTGCCTCGCTGTCTTCCTCGACACCTGATGTCGACCACACTGAAACGCATTAGGTACGACGAATTCAAGAGTCTGTGACGTATAAGTCTGACTTTTTAGCTCCGTGACGCACCCCGTACGCTGAGTGCATGACCACTCCGGGCCGGGGTCTGCACGGCCATGTACTCGACTCCCTCGGCCCCGCCATCACAGCGGGCGCATACCCCCCGGGCAGCGTTCTGCGCACGGACGAACTGGCCCAGCGCTTCGACGTCTCCCGCTCGGTGATGCGGGAGGCGGTCCGCGTCCTCGAATCGATGCACCTGGTGGAGTCCCGGCGGCGCGTCGGCGTCACCGTGCGGCCCAGGGCGGAGTGGAACGTCTACGACCCGCAGGTGATCCGCTGGCGGCTCGCGGGCGCCGACCGCCCGCACCAGTTGCGCTCGCTCACCGTGCTGCGGTCGGCGGTCGAACCGGCCGCGGCGGCCCTGGCGGCCCGCAACGCCACGGCGGAGCAGTGCGCGGAACTCACCGAGTGCGCGCTCGGGATGGTGGCCACCTCACGCGGGCGGCAACTGGAGAACTACCTCTTCCACGACGTGGCCTTCCACCGGGTGATCCTCACGGCGTCCGGCAACGAGATGTTCGCCCGCCTCGGGGACGTCGTCGCCGAGGTCCTCACCGGCCGCACCCAGCACGAGGTGATGTACCCCGACCCCGACCCGGCCGCCGTCACCCTGCACGTCCAGGTCGCGGAGGCGGTCCGGGAGGGCGACGCGGACCGCGCGGAGAGACTGACCCGGGAGATCACCGTGGGCGCCCTCCAGGAACTGGACATCCTGGCCCCCTGAGGGGCCGCCCCGGCTACGCGGGAAACTCCCCGTCCACGTACACCCAGGCCCCGTCGACCCGCTCGAAGGTGCTGCGCTCGCGCAGCGCCCCGCCCCGGTAGGACGCCCGGAACTCCACCGCCCCGGTGGTGTGGAACGCCGACCCGCCGACGGTGTCCAGGATCTCCAGCCCCGTCCAGCGCGTCCCCGGACCGAGGTCGAGCGTCGCGGGCCGGGTCCGCGGATGCCAGGTCCGCAGCAGATACGCCGTGTCCCCCCGCACGAAGGCGCTGTACCGCGACCGCATCAACGCCTCGGCGGTCGGCGCACCGCCGGGACCGGCGTGATACCGCCCGCAACAGGCGTCGTAGGAACCGGGCAGACCACAGGGGCAGGAACGGGAGGCCATACCCCCCATTCAACCGGACCCCGCCGCCCGCTCCGGCCCGCCCCCGGCGCAGCGCACCCGGTGGGGCGGCCCCGGTGGGGCGGCCCGTTCAGCTCGCCGCCCGTGTCTCCGCCCGCGGCAGCGGCGGCAGGGCCGTCCCGTACAGCCAGGCGTCGAAGAGGTCGTCGAGGGGCTCGTCGGCGAAGCGGGCCGCGTGGGAGGTGAAGGCGGACGTGGTGACCGCGCCGCCCCGGTGCAGGCCCAGCCAGGCGCGCAGCATCCGGAAGAACGCGTCGTCGCCCAGCGCGCAGCGCAGCGCGTGCACGGTCAGGCCGCCGCGCTCGTAGAGCCGGTCGTCGAACATCGACTTGCGGCCGGGGTCCGCCAGTCGCAGGTCCTGCGGCAGCGTCGACAGCAACCGGTGCGCGGCGGCGGCGAGTTGCTGCGCGGACCGGCCGCCGGAGCGCTCCGACCACAGCCACTCCGCGTACTTGGCGAAGCCCTCGTTGAGCCAGATGTGCCGCCAGTCCGCGATGGAGACGCTGTTGCCGAACCACTGGTGGGCCAGCTCGTGCGCCACCAGCCGCTCCGAACCCCGCGCCCCGTCCACGTGGTTGGCGCCGAACAGCGACAACCCCTGCGCCTCGACGGGGACATCGAGTTCCTCCTCGGTCACCACCACCGCGTACTCGTCGAACGGGTAGGGGCCGAAGAGCTGTTGGAAGAGATGCATCATGCCGGGCTGCCGGGCGAAGTCCCGCGAGAACTCCGGCAGCAGCTGCGCCGGGATGTGCCCGTGCTGCGGCACCCCGCCGAGCCCGGGGTCGCCCAGCAGCACCGTCTGGTACTTCCCGATCGCGAGGCCCACCAGATAGCTCGACGTCGGCGCGGACTGCTCGTACACCCAGGTCGTCGTGGACGCCTTCGTCGTCCGGGTCAGCAGCCGCCCGCCCGCCACCACGGCGTACGCGGACGGGATGGTCACCGAGATCTGGTACGACGCCTTGTCGGCGGGCCGGTCGTTGCACGGGTACCAGGACGGCGCCCCGACCGGCTGGCTCGCCACCAGCGCCCCGTCGGCCAGCTCCTCCCAGCCGATCCCGCCCCACGGGCTGCTCACCGGCCCCGGATTCCCCGCCCACTGCACCTCGACCGTGAACGCGGCCCCCGCCCGCAGCGGCTTCGCGGGCCGCACCCGCAGCCGCCCGCCCCGGTGCGTGTAGTGGACGGGGCGGCCGTCGACCCGGACCCGGCCGATCTTGAAGTCGGCCAGGTTGAGCTGGAACTCGGGAAGCGCCGAGCGGCCCGCTATCGCGTTGATCCGGGCCGCCCCGGAGAGCCGGTTCGGCGCGGGCCGGTAGTCCAGCGTCAGCTCGTAGCGATGCACCCGGTACCGGGCGTCGCCGTTGGCCGGGAAGTACGGGTCCGACCCCACCGCCTGCTGAACTGCCACTGCCGCGTCCGCTCCCTGCGCCGTGCCGCCACTCCCCGCCGGTGTGCCGCCGTCCGGTTCCGAGTGACCGGCGCTCAGGGGCGCCATGCCTCGATCGGGTTGCCGAGCCAGCGGGTGTCGTCCGGAACGGACTCCGCGGCCATCACGAGCGACGCGGGACCCAGAGTCGTCCGGGCCCCGACCGTGCTGCCGGGCAGCACGATCCCGCCAGGGCCCAGCGTGGCACCCTCACGGAGGACCACAGTATCCGTCCGCAAGATCCGGTCGTGGAAGAGGTGAGTCTGGAGCACGCAGCCCCGGTTCACCGTCGCCGCGTCCTCCAGGGTGACCAGGTCGGTCTCCGGCAGCCAGTAGCTCTCCACCCACACGCCCCGGCCGACCTTCGCGCCCAGCCCGCGCAGCCACGCCGTCATCACCGGCGTACCCGGCACGGCGCCCGCCAGCCACGGCACGGCCACCACCTCGACGAAGGTGTCCGCCAGCTCGTTGCGCCACACGAAACCGCTCCACAGCGGGTGCTCCCCGCTGCGGTGCCGCCCCACCAGCAGCCACTTCGCGACGATCGACAGCAGCGCCGCCGCCCCGCCCGCGCCCAGCAGCACCAGCCCCGACAGCGGCGCCGCCCACGGGCCGAGCGCGCACAGCGCGGCCACCGTCAGCACCACCAGACCGGCCGAGCAGAACACCGGCACCAGCCGGCACAGCTCCACCAGCCCGCGCGCCCACAGCAGCCGGGCCGGCGGGTCGTAGGTGCGGCTCTGGTCGCCCGCGCCGGCCGCGCGCGGCAGCCGGACCGGCGGCAGCCCCAGGTAGGAGCTGCCCTTCTTCGCCTTCTTCGGCGTCGCCGACAGCACGCCGACCAGCCCGCCGTCCGGCACCGACCGGCCCGGCGCGGTCATCCCCGAGTTCCCGAGGAACGCCCGCCGCCCGATCTCGGCCCGCCCGATCCGCATCCAGCCGCCGCCCAGCTCGTACGGCGCGGTCAGCGTGTCGTCGGCGAGGAACGCGCCCTCGCCGACCGTCGTCAGGCTCGGCAGCGCCAGCACCGTCGACACCTCCGCGCCCCGCCCGATCCGCATCCCCAGCAGCCGCAGCCACACCGGCGTGACCAGCCCGGCGTACAGCGGGAACAGCGTCTCGCGGGAGCGGTCCATCAGCTGGGTGACCGTCCAGGCCTGCCAGCCGATCCGCCCGTGCGTCGGATGCGTCCCCTCCCGCAGCCCCAGGCTCAGCAGCCGCACCCCGACGAGGATCAGCAGCGCGTACGCCAGCCCGTAGGCCAGCGTCGCCGGGACCAGGGCGATCGCCGCGCCCCGCAGCGGGGCCTCCGGCGTGACCAGCGCGTACGCCACCAGCAGCGCGGCGCCCGCCGCCAGCACCGGCAGCAGGGTCAGACCGAGGCCCGTCACCCCGTACAGCACCCGCCAGGCCCGGCCGCGCGGCGGGCGGTCCTTGGGCCAGTTCCGCTTCGCCTTGCCGAGCTTCACCGCGGGCGCGCCCGCCCAGCGCTGCCCCGTGGGGACCTGCCCGGTGACGGCCGAGCCCGGCGCGACCTCGGCCCGCTTGCCGACGCGGGCCCCGGGGAAGAGGATGCTGCGCGTGCCGACGACGGCGTGCGCGCCGACCCGGACCGCGCCGATCTCCAGCCGGTCGCCGTCCAGCCACCAGCCCGACAGATCCACCTCGGACTCCACCGCCGCGCCCCGGCCCATCCGGAGCATCCCGGTGACCGGCGGCAGCGCGTGCAGGTCGACGTCCGGCGCGATCCGGGCGCCCAGGGCGCGCGCGTACCGCTCCAGCCACGACCCGGTCAGCGAGGTCGCCCCCGAGAACTCGGCCAGCCGCTCCGCCGTCCACAACCGCAGATGCACGCTCCCGCCGCGCGGATGACGGCCCGCCTTCACCCCGCGCAGCAGCAGCCGCGCCCCGCCCGCGCCGAGCGCGATCCGGCCGGGCGGGCTGAAGAACACCAGCGCCCCGGCCGCCAGCAGCCACCAGGGCGCGGTCGGCAGCCAGCCGTGCGCGGGCAGCACGTTGCCCGCGGCGGCCAGCAGCAGCGTCCAGCGCACGCCGAGCAGCGTGAACAGCGGCACCAGCACCAGCAGCTGCACGAGCTGCGCCCGCCGGGGGACCGGGGCGATCACGCGCCGCGCGCCGTCGTCCTGCGCGGACTCCTCCAGGTACCGGGCGAGCTTGCGCAGCACCGGCTGCTGGTAGATGTCGAGCACGGCGACGCTCGGGTAGCGGGTCCGCAGCCGGGTGGTGAGCTGCGCGGCGGCCAGACTGCCGCCGCCGATCGCGAAGAAGTCGTCGCGCGCCCCGCCCACGGGCACCCCGAGGACCGCCGCCCACTGCTCGGCCAGCCACGCCTCGGTCCCGTAGAGCTGCTCGGCGGGCCCGGCGGGCTCAAGATCCTTCAGCGGCCACGGCAGGGCGTTGCGGTCGACCTTGCCCGACGTCCGCGTCGGCAGGTCGTCCACCGGGGCCAGCAGCGGCACCAGCGCGGCGGGCAGCTCGGCCCGCAGCCGCTCCACGGCCGCCGCCCGGTCCCAGCCGTCCTGGGTGACGACATAGCCGACGAGGAGCTGGTTGCCGCTGCGCGCGGTCCGTACGGCCGCCGCGGCACCGGCGACCCCCGGCAGCGCCTGGAGCGCCGCGTCCACCTCGCCCAGCTCGATGCGCCGCCCGCCGAGCTTGATCTGCTCGTCGGCCCGCCCGAGGAAGACCAGCCCCTCGGGGTCCGCCTTCACCAGGTCACCGCTGCGGTACGCCCGCTCCCAGCCCAGCGACTCCAGCGGCGCGTACTTCTCGGCGTCCTTCTCCGCGTCGAGATAGCGGGCCAGGCCGACGCCGCCGATGACGAGCTGCCCGGTGGCGCCCATCGGCACCGGCTCCCCGGCCTCGTCCACGACGGCCAGCTCCCAGCCCCGCAGCGGCAGCCCGATCCGGATCGGTTCCGCGCCCGTCATCAGGGCCGCGCACGCCACGACGGTCGCCTCGGTCGGCCCGTACGTGTTCCAGACCTCCCGCCCCTCGGTCACCAGCCGCTGCGCCAGCTCGGGCGGACACGCCTCCCCGCCGAAGATCAGCAGGCGTACGTCGTTGAGGGTCTCGGACTCCCACAGGGCCGCGAGCGTCGGCACCGTCGACACGACGGTGATCTCCTGCTCGACCAGCCAGGGCCCGAGGTCGGCGCCGCTCCTGACCTGGGAGCGCGGCACCGGCACCAGGCAGGCGCCGTACCGCCAGGCCAGCCACATCTCCTCGCAGGACGCGTCGAAGGCGACCGACAGGCCCGCCATGACCCGGTCGCCGGGCCCGATCGGCTCCTCGGTGAGGAAGAGTGCGGCCTCGGCGTCCACGAACGCGGCGGCGCTGCGGTGGCTGACGGCGACCCCCTTGGGCTTCCCCGTCGAGCCGGAGGTGAAGATGATCCACGCGTCGTGCTCGGCGCCGGGCCGGGCGGCGGGCGCCTCGGAACGGCCGTGCACGGTCAGCTCGTGGCCCGCGCCGACGACGGCCCGCACCCCGGCCTCCCCGAACACCAGCTCGGCCCGTTCGTCGGGGTCCTCGGCGTCGACGGGCACATAGGCGGCCCCGGCGGCGAGGACGGCCAGGATCGCCACATACAGGTCGTTGGTCCCGGACGGCACCCGCACCCCGACCCGGTCGCCCAGGCCGACCCCGGCCCGGGCGAGCCGCCGCCGCAGCCGGTCCACCTCGACGGCGAGCGCCCGGTAGGTCAGCGCGGTCGTCCCGTCGTCGAGCGCGGGCTCGTCGGGGAAGGAGCGCACGGAGGCGTCCAGGATGTCGATCAGGGTCCGGGGGGAGGCCGCGGGACCGCCGGAGAAGCGGGCGGTGTCGCCGAGCTGTTCGCGGATCTCTTCGTCGAGCAGGCCGAGAGCGCTGCTCTCGTCTATGGCTGCCATCAGGTCCTCGCGTCTCGTTCCCGGAACCTCCGGGGCGCTGGCGGGCCCGCAGGTCTGCCTGGGGTTGTCCGGCGCCAGCTCCGTAACAAGCCGGAAATTTTAGTACGAAGCTAGGCCGGGCCCCCGGTGACGACCACCGGGGTCAGCCGTTCGAGTGCCGGTCGCACCCTCCCGCACCGCGCTGACCTGGTGATCTTCCGGACCGGGAGAGATGCCCCACACAACGGGCGAGGGCCGCGACCTGATGGTCGCGGCCCTCGCCGTCGAAGAGTGTCCGAGGGGGGACTTGAACCCCCACGCCCGATAAAGGGCACTAGCACCTCAAGCTAGCGCGTCTGCCATTCCGCCACCCGGACAAGGTGTCTGTCGCGCCGGGTTTCCCCCGCGGCGACGAAGTAAACGTTACCAGGCTTTGCGGGGTGCCCGATCACCGGTGGTGGCCGCGCACCCCGGCCCGCGCCCCGCGCCCGCGCCCCCGCCCCGCGGGACCGCCCCCGCTCCCGATCGCCTCCGGCGTGAACGGCGTGTGACGGGCCGGGACCGGCCTTGGGCGGGGGGCGCGGGAGAGAGAGGATGAAAGGACTGAGAACCACCAGCAGTGACAGCGGGAGGAACCAGCGTGAGCGCGACGGACGACACGACCCGGGGCGTCAGCGGCGAGGACGAGGTCGTGGACCTCTGCCGCGACCTGATCCGGATCGACACCAGCAACTACGGCGACCACTCGGGTCCGGGGGAGCGCGCGGCGGCCGAGTACGTCGCGGAGAAGCTCGCCGAGGTGGGCCTCGAACCGAAGATCTTCGAGTCGCACCCCGGACGGGCCTCCACCGTGGCCCGCATCGAGGGCGAGGACCCCTCGCGGCCCGCGCTGCTCATCCACGGCCACACCGACGTGGTCCCCGCCAACGCGGCCGACTGGACCTACGACCCCTTCTCCGGCGAGATCGCCGACGGCTGCGTGTGGGGCCGGGGCGCGGTCGACATGAAGGACATGGACGCCATGACCCTCGCCGTCGTCCGTGACCGGCTGCGCTCCGGGCGCCGCCCCCCGCGCGACATCGTCCTCGCCTTCCTCGCCGACGAGGAGGCCGGCGGCACCTACGGCGCCCGCCACCTCGTCGACCACCACCCCGACCTGTTCGAGGGCGTCACCGAGGCGATCAGCGAGGTCGGCGGCTTCTCCTTCACGGTCAGCGAGCAGCGGCGGCTCTACCTGATCCAGACGGCCGAGAAGGGCATGCACTGGATGAAGCTGACCGTCGCCGGCACCGCCGGGCACGGCTCGATGATCCACCGGGACAACGCGATCACCGAGCTGTCCGAGGCCGTCGCCCGCCTCGGCCGCCACACCTTCCCCGTCCGCGTCACCAAGACCACCCGCGCCTTCCTGGACGAGCTGGGCGACGCCCTCGGCCTGGAACTGGACGCCGACGACATGCAGTCCACGCTCGCCCGGCTCGGCGGCATCGCCAAGCTGATCGGCGCCACCCTGAGCAACACCGCCAACCCGACCCAGCTCGGCGCGGGCTACAAGGTCAACGTCATCCCCGGCGAGGCCACCGCGCACGTCGACGGCCGCTTCCTGCCCGGTCACGAGGAGGAGTTCCTCGCCGACCTCGACCGCATCCTCGGCCCGAAGGTGCGCCGCGAGGACGTCCACGCAGACAAGGCCGTGGAGACCTCCTTCGACGGGCCCCTCGTCGAGGCCATGCAGTCCGCGCTGGTCGCCGAGGACCCGACCGCCAAGGCCATCCCGTACATGCTCTCCGGCGGCACCGACGCCAAGTCCTTCGACGACCTCGGCATCCGCGGCTTCGGCTTCGCCCCGCTGAAGCTGCCCCCGGAGCTGGACTTCGCGGGCATGTTCCACGGCGTCGACGAGCGGGTCCCGGTGGACGGCCTGAAGTTCGGCGTCCGGGTGCTCGACCGCTTCATCGACGCCTCCTGACCCGACGCCCATGTGCCGGGGCGTGCCGGGGTGTGCCGCGCCCCGTCAACCTGGCGTGTACGGCCGCCTGTACGGAACGGACTGAGAAGAGTGAATGCGCCGATAAGCACGTAGCCCCATTACTTCCCCCTCGTTACTGGTGATGCGATCCGCTGCTCTGGGGTCGCTTTGCCAACGAGGAGGAATAATGATCAAGAAGGTCGTCGCCGCTGCGGCTGCCACCGGCGGTCTGGTGCTCATGAGCGCGGGCATGGCCGTCGCCGATTCCGGTGCCCAGGGTGCCGCCGTGGGTTCCCCCGGCGTCCTCTCCGGCAACGTGATCCAGGTGCCCGTTCACATCCCGGTGAACGTCTGCGGCAACACGATCTCGGTGATCGGTCTGCTGAACCCCGCCTTCGGCAACGCCTGCGTCAACGGCTGACGTCGACCCACCGAGGGGTCGTCCACACCGTCGGTCCCGGAGCGCGCGCCATGCGCTCCGGGGCCGACGGCCCTTTTCCCGTCACTTCGCGCGAAAGCCGAAGGAAAAGCCGAAGAAGTCTCGGAACCCGAAAAGCCCGATACGCGCCGCGCGGCTGGAAAGATGCGGGCGATTCGGGACGCGATCGAAAGCAGGGATTCAGCAATGCGACAGGTCACCCGCAAAGGCCTCATGACGGTGGCGGCGGCGACGGGGGTGATCGCCGCCGCCGGTGGATACGCCCACGCCGACACCGGCGCGCAGGGCTCCGCCGCCGGTTCCCCCGGCGTCCTGTCCGGCAACAACGTCCAGGCCCCGGTGAACGTCCCGGTCAACGTCTGCGGCAACACCGTGGACGTCGTCGGCGTCCTCAACCCGGCGATGGGCAACTCCTGCGCCAACCAGAGCACCGGCAAGACCGGGGGGAAGACCGGCGGCAAGCACGCCGGGGGCGGAGGCAACCAGGGCGGCGGCCACGGCGGCGGCCGGGGGAGCGGCAGCCACGCGGGCGGGCAGCACGGCGGCTCGCACAACGGCTCGGGCACGCACAGCGGCTCCGGCGCGCACGGTGGCGCGGGCGGCGCGCAGGCGGGCGGCCACACCGCCGGTTCCCCCGGCGTCCTGTCCGGCAACAACGTCCAGGCCCCGGTCAGCGTCCCGGTGAACGTCTGCGGCAACACGGTCGACGTCGTCGGCCTGCTCAACCCCGCCTACGGCAACGACTGCGCCAACGGCGAGAGCCCCACCCCGCCCGGTGAGGAGGAGCCGCCCGGCACCCAGCCCCCCGGCAAGCCGACCGGCCCCGGCAAGCCCAGCTCCTCCGAGCCCGAGACCACCCCGGTCAGGCCCGGCCACGTGACCCCGGCCGTCTCGGCCCAGCGGCCCGCGCACTCCGCGCAGCTCGCCGAGACCGGCAACGGCGTCCCGCTCGGCCTGGTCCTCCCGGCGGGCGCGGGCGCGCTGCTCGCGGGTGCCGTCCTCTACCGCAAGGCGCGCGCCTCGGTCTGACCGGCCGCGGCACCTCTGCCGCCCGGTACCGCGCGACGGAGCGGGCCCCGCCTCGGCGGGGCCCGCTCCGTCGTCGTCGGGGTCACCTCACGTCGTGGAACCGCTCACCACGTGGCCCGCGCCTGACGGATGATCCGCCGCCGCAGCCGCACTCTGCGGCTGCCGTCGCGCATCAGGCTCAGACGGTGCAACTCCCAGTTCCCGTACTCGGCATGGTCGGTCAGCAGACGGGTCGATTCCTTGCGGGAAACCCCGCGTGGCACGTACACGTCGACAAATTCGTATTCCGGCATCGCATCTATTGTGCGGGCTGGGGCCCGGTACGGATAGCGTCTGCACTATGTCTGATGCTGCGCAGCCCACCGCTGCCGAGGTACGCGCCGCCGCCGAGGCGGTCAAGACCGCGCTCGACCGTCACCTGGCGGCGGTCGAACGCAGGACGGGCGAGGACGACCCGTCCGTCTACGAGGCGTTCAACGAGCTGGCCGCGGCCGCCGAGGTCTACGACGAGCTGCTCTACGACCGGTACGACGAGGTCACCCCCTTCGAGATCCCGGGCGCGGACGACTCCCTGCCCCCCTACGCGGGCCCGGAGGAGCCGAACGCCCTCAGCGTGCTGATCCGCCGCGACTACGCGGTGGTGGAGCCGCAGCGGCTGCTGGCCCAGGCGCAGCGGGTGGAGGCGGCCGAGGCCGAGGACGGCACGGACGCGGAGTCCTCCGGCACGGTGCACGGGGCGCTGGGGCTGCTGTTCGGCGAGTTCGAGCCGGACGAGATCGCCTCGCGGCACAAGGAGTTCGGCCTGGAGGAGGGCGACTCCACGCTGTGGGTGCTGGCCGCGGACGAACCGGCCGAGCCGGGGGAGTGGCTGGAGACCCCCTTCGAGCAGCTCGACCCGCAGCGGGTGGTGTGCCGCTTCGATGTCAGCTCGGTCTTCGACGACGACGTCGATCTTCATGACGAGGACGACGAGGACGACGGGGCCGAAGAGGACGACGGCGACGACAGCGAGGCCGAGGACTTCGACGACACGGACGACACGGACGAGGATCTGGAGCCGTTGGACGACGGGCGCGCGGGGCGCGTGGTCGGCTAGGGCCGGTCGGCGGCGTACGGCGTTGGCAAAGGCGTACGGCGTGCGTACGGCGTGTGGTGTCTGGACGGCGGTGGGCGGAGGCGGGCGGGAGCCCGTGGTCCGGCCGCCGCCGTCGGCGTCTTCGGGGGCCGTCAGGCCGAGGCGGCCGGGACCTGGGCGCGCAGCAGGGCGGGCAGCCGGGTCGTCCGGGGCTTCGCCGTGACCTCGGCGACCGCACGGGGGAGGGCCTGGTCCGCGCCGTGCACCACGGACAGATGGCGCTCCGCCCGGCCGAAGGCCGTGTAGACCCAGGGGCGGGAGAGGGCCTGCGCCGCGTCTCCGGGCAGCACCACGACCGCCGCGGGCCACCGGCCGCCCACCGCCTGATGCGCCGTCAGCGCCCACCCGTGCCGGACGGACTGCTCGACCCGCTCCCTGGGGACGACGACGGCGGCGCCCGCGCAGGACAGGTGCAGTCCGTCGGCGTCGGCCGTCACCACCTGGCCGGGCACCGTACGACCCGGCGCGGGGGAGTAGGCGACGCGGTCGCCGGGGTCGAAGCCGCCGAAGCGGCCGGGGCCGGGGTTGAGGCGTTCCTTGAGCGCCGTGTTGAGGGCGCGGGTGCCCGCCGCGCCGCCGTGGCCCGGAGTGATCACCACTGTGTGCTCGGGGGTGACGCCGAAGGCGCGCGGCACCGAGTCCGCGACCAGCTGCACGGTGCGGTGCACGGCCTCGCCCGCGTCCCGCACCGGCACGATCACGATCTCCTTGCCGGGTGCCTCGACCTGGTTCAGCTCGCCGACGCCGATCCCGGAGACCAGCTCGCCGAGCGGCCCCGGGTCCGGGGTGCGGGAGGCGACCTGCGGGCAGACCTTGGCGGCCAGCAGGTCGGCGAAGACCCGGCCGGGACCGGCCGACCACAGCAGCGCCGGATCACCGCTGAGGACGAGCCGGGCGCCGTCGGGCAGCGCCTCCACGACCATCGCGGCCGCCTCCACGTCGAGCTGCGGGGCGTCCAGCAGGACCAGGAGGTCCAGGGCGAGGGCGCCGTCCGCGTCCCGGCCGGGGCCCTCCGCGCCGGACAGCAGGCCGGGCAGGGTGACGACACCGGCCGCCGCGTCCGGCGCCTCCTCGGACCCCGGTGCGGTGGAGGAGGCGAGGGCAGCGAGCCTGCGGCGGCCGTCCTCGGTGAGGCAGGCCGCGACGGGACGCAGGCCCAGGTCGCGGGCGGCGGCGAGCAGCGCCACCGGTTCCGCGCGGGCCGCCTCGCCGCCGGTGTGCAGGACCAGCCCGTGGCCCGCGACGGCGCGGATCAGGTCGGCCGCGCTGCCGGACGCGGCGCCGGCGACGCCCTCCCATGCCGGGGCGGACTCCTTGTCCAGCGCGTTGACGATCCGGGCGAGACCGTCCGCCAGGCTCTCCTCCGCGAGCGCGAACCGCTCCAGGCCCACCAGCACCCGGACCGGCACCGACTCCTCGTCGGCGTCCTCGGCGCCCTCCTCGTCAGCCCCGGCGGCCTCGGCGGCGGGCTGGGCGGGCCGGGACGCGCCGGGTTCGTCCAGGGCGTCCTGGAAGGCCAGGGCCTCGCCCTCCGCGAGGGCGCTCTGCACGGCGTCGTCGGCGTCCGGCACGCCCTGCCGGGCCAGCGCCCCGGTCAGCGTCGACACCTCCAGCGCGGTGTGCCCGGCGAGCGCCGCCTGCTCCAGCAGCCAGACCGTGACCGCCCGGCCGCGCCGCTCGTCGTCGGGAGCGCACTCGGCGCCCAGCAGGGCCCGCGCGAATCCGTCGGCCTGCTCCGGCCGCACGCCCGGCACGCGCAGCAACTGCCAGGGGTCCTCGCCCAGCAGCTCCGCGGCCCCCTCGCCGAGGACCGCCGCGACCTGCGGCGCCAGCGTCTCGGGGGCACCGCCACCGGCCAGCACGCGCCGTACGCCCTCGACGGTGTCGGCGGCGGGAGCCACGGGCGCGGGGGGCGCCGCGGGCACCGGCTGCGGGCGTCGTACGGGCTCGGGGGCGGGGCGGCGGGGTGCCGGAGGCGTGGCCGAGGCCGCGGGAGCCGGGTCGGCGGCCAGGGTCGTGGGACGGGCGCCGCTCTCCACGGCCCGCACCGCGGCGAGCAGGTCGGCCGCCGTGCCGCTCAGCTTCGCCCCGGCGGCGATCGGCCCGGCCTTCTCCGCCTTGCGGCGCGCGATCCGCTCGCGTTCCAGCTTCTGCGCGGCGAGTTCGGCCTCCGCCTCGGAGAGCCGGGGCGCCGCCTCCCCGCCCTCGCCGGTCGCCTCTCCGGTTCCCTCGGCGCCGCCGCCCTCCGGACCCGTGTCCTCCGCGTCGGCGCCGGTGTCGTCGGTGCCCGCGCCGGTGTGGTCCGGGGCCGTGGCGGTCCCGCCGCCGTCCATGCCCTCGCCGCCCCCGGCGCCCTCGTCCGG
Source organism: Streptomyces sp. NPDC091281 (assembly GCF_044757425.1). Lineage (NCBI taxonomy): Bacteria > Bacillati > Actinomycetota > Actinomycetes > Kitasatosporales > Streptomycetaceae > Streptomyces > Streptomyces sp. NPDC091281. The sequence continues at coordinate 181,635 of NZ_JBIVUY010000006.1, forward strand.
TGTCCCCGGCGCGGGGTGTTCCGTGCTCTCGGCGGGCTCCGGCTCCGTGCTCACAGCGTGCTCCAGTGGTGATCGGGATAGCGGTGCACGGGCGCCGACACGTCGTCGAGCGCCCGGCAGATCTCGTCAGGAAGACTAAGCGTCTCCACTGACAACGCGGCCGTGAGCTGCTGCGCGTTGCGCGCGCCGACGATCGGGGCGGTGACGCCCGGCCGGTCGCGGACCCAGGCCAGGGCGACCTGGAGCGGGGTCACCGCCAGCCCGTCCGCCGCGGTCTGCACCGCGTCCACCACCCGGCCCGCCGTGTCGTCGAGATACGGCTCCACGAAAGGCGCGAGATAGTCCGACGCGGCGCGCGAGTCGGGCGGCAGCGCGTCCCCCCGGTACTTGCCGGTCAGCACTCCGCGACCCAGCGGCGAGGACGGCAGCAGCCCGATGCCCAGGTCCCGGGCGGCCGGCAGCACCTCCCGCTCCACCCCGCGCTGGAGCAGCGAGTACTCCAGCTGGGTGCCCGCGAGGCGGGTCCGGGTGCCGGGCGCGGCGAGCTGCCAGGTGGCGGCCTTCGCGAGCTGCCAGCCGCAGAAGTTGGACACGCCCGCGTACCGCGCCCGGCCGCTGGCGACCGCGACGTCCAGCGCCTGGAGGGTCTCCTCCAGCGGGGTGTCCGGATCGAACGCGTGCACCTGCCAGAGGTCGACGTGGTCGGTGCCCAGCCGGGCCAGCGAGGCGTCCAGGGCGGCGAGCAGGTGTCCCCGCGAGCCGTCCACCCGGCGGTCCGGGTCGGGCACGCTGCCCGCCTTCGTCGAGATCACCAGGTCCCGGCGCGGGACCAGGCCGTCCAGCAGCCGTCCCAGCAGATACTCGGCCTCCCCGTCGCCGTACACGTCGGCCGTGTCGACGAGGGTGCCGCCCGCCTCCCAGAACGTCTTCAAGAGGTCCGCGGCGTCGTGCTCGTCGGTGTCGCGGCCCCAGGTCAAAGTGCCCAGCCCGATCCGGGACACACGCAGGCCGGTGCGGCCGAGATGCCTCTGCTCCATGAACGCCGAGATTACTGGCCAGAACTGAGCCGTGGGTTGCCTGTGGACAACCGAATCCGGCCCGGTCCGCGGGCCGGTGAGCCGCAGGTCGGCGCCCTGGCCGGTGACGCGCCCCACGCCCGCGCGCCCTCCCCGCCCGGCCCGCCGCCGCGCTAGTGTCTCCGCGACAGCGTCGTTACTGATCGGTAAGGGGAATCCGCCATGCAGCTCGGGATCAACCTCGGCTACTGGGGTGCCGGAATGGACGGGGACAACCTCGCCGTGGCCCAGGAGGCCGACCGGCTCGGCTACGCGGTCTGCTGGGCCGCCGAGGCGTACGGCTCCGACGCCGCCACCGTGCTGGCCTGGGTCGCCGCGCGCACCGAGCGCATCGACGTCGGCTCCGCCATCTTCCAGATCCCGGCCCGCCAGCCCGCGATGACCGCGATGACGGCCGCCACCCTGGACTCCCTCTCCGGCGGCCGTTTCCGCCTCGGCCTCGGCGTCTCGGGCCCGCAGGTCTCCGAGGGCTGGTACGGCGTCAAGTTCGACAAGCCGCTCGCCCGCACCCGCGAGTACGTCGAGATCGTCCGCAAGGCGATGACCCGCGAGCGCCTGTCGTACGACGGTGAGCACTGGACGCTGCCGCTGCCCGGCGGTCCCGGCAAGCCGCTCAAGCTGACCGTGCACCCCGAGCGCGAGCACATCCCGCTCTACATCGCCGCGATCGGCCCGAAGAACCTGGAGCAGACCGGCGAGATCGCCGACGGCGCCCTGCTGATCTTCCCGGCCGCCGAGCACATCGAGGACACCGCGCTGCGGCACCTGCGCGCGGGGCGCGAGAAGGCGGGGCTGACGCTGGACGGCTTCGACGTCTGCCCCACGCTGCCGCTGGCCACCGGCGACGACAAGGACGTCGAGCGCCTCGCCGACACCTTCCGCCCCTACACCGCGCTGTACGTGGGCGGCATGGGCAGCCGCAAGCAGAACTTCTACAACCAGCTCGCGCAGCGCATGGGCTACGAGGAGGCCGCCGCCGAGATCCAGGACAAGTACCTCTCCGGCGACAAGCAGGCCGCCGCGGCCGCCGTACCGCACGAGCTGATCGACCGGACGACGCTGCTGGGCTCGGTCGAGCGGATCGCCGACCGCATGAAGGCGTACGCCGCCGTCGGCGTCACCACCCTCACCCTCGCCCCCGCGGGCTTCACCCTCGAAGAACGCCTCACGTCCCTGCGCGCGGGAGCCGAGGCGCTGGAACTGGCGGGTCTCGCCTGAGGGTCCCTCCGGGGGTGGACGGTCACCTCACCCCGGTCACGGACACGCACCGACGCCGGGCCCGAGGGCCCGGCGTCGTGGGGAGGTTCCGCGGCCGTGGTGGGGGCTCGGGGGTCTTCCCCGCCACGGCCGTCACGGGGAACAACGCCGCGCGGGGCGGGACGGTCACGGGTGGGACGGCGGTGGATCGGGGTGCCGGGTGTCTCCTGGCTTGTCATCCATTCGGCGGAGTTGTCCGACACAGCTGTTGCAGCACCCACCGCCCCGCACTTGACTCGTTCTCTGCGGACCTGCGGATTCCCACGGGATGCGGAGAGGGTGCCTCACGATGCTTTCGGCCAAGAGTCTGTTCCAGGAGATCCTCGACCACGACGAGTCGTTCCGGCTGTTCTGTTCGATCGCCGCCAGCGGGGAGTCCCAGGGCGGCTGGGAGAACGCCCGGATCGCGGCCCTCGTGCCGCCCGCCGAGCGCGACCTCGCCCCGAAGATCGTCCGGCACGGCGCCGACGAGGACAAGCACGGGCGGATCTTCAACGCCCTGCTCAAGAAGCGCGGGCTCCAGCCCGTCCCCGTCCCGCCCGAGACCGACTACACGATGCTCCTGGAGCGCGGCGGCATCGGCCTGCCCCACGCCAGGCTCACGGCCGACCAGCCGCTGACCGTGCAGGACATCGTCACCTACCTCGCCCACAGCCGGGTCACCGAGCAGCGCGCCTCCGAGCAGATGGAACTGCTGCGCAAGCACTTCGCCGACCACCCCGACCTCGGCAGGGCCGTGCGGATGATCTCCCAGGACGAGGACAACCACCTCGCGTACTGCCACGAGGAACTGCTGCGCTTCGCGCGCGCGGGCCACGGCCGCGCCATCCAGCGCACCCTGCGCGCGTCGGCGCTCGCCGAGATCCGCGTCTACCGGGACGTCAGCCTCGCCGTCATGGCCGAGATGGGCCGCGTCCTCGGCTGGTCCCGCCCCAAGGCGGCCGTCCTGGCGGCGGGCATCCACGCCGTGTACGCCTGGGAACGCCTCGTCGGCTGGCGCCGCATGGTCACCCTGGAGATGCCCGAGCGCCGCGACGCCCTCGGCGGACCCGCCACCACCGCCCCCGAGTTCGCCTGACCCCCGTACCCCTCCGCCGGGCGGCGGCCCTCACATCCATCCCCGCCGCTTGAACAGCCGGTACAGCGACAGCTCCAGCGCGACCATCACGGCGACCACCGCCGGATAGCCCCACACCCAGTGCAGCTCCGGCATGTGGTCGAAGTTCATGCCGTAGATGCCCGCGATGAGGGTGGGCACGGCCGCCATGGCGGCCCACGCGGAGATCTTCCGCATGTCGTCGTTCTGCCGGACGCTCATCTGCGCCAGGTGCGCCGACAGGATGTCCGACACCAGCCGGTCGAGGGCCTCCACGGACTCGTTCACCCGCGCGAGGTGGTCGCCCACGTCACGGAAGAAGGGGCGCGCCCTGTCGTCCACGAACGGCAGCCCCGCCCCGAGTCCGGGCGCCCCGGCCAGCCGCGCCACCGGCGGGGTCAACGGCACCGTCGCCCGCCGGAACTCCAGGACCTGCCGCTTGAAGGTGTAGATGCGGGACGCGGTGTTGCGGGAGCCGCCGCCGTCCGGGGAGAACACCTCCGCCTCCAGCTCCTCCAGGTCGGTCTGGAGCTCGGTCGCCACGTCGAGATAGTGGTCGACGGTGGCGTCGGCGATCGCGTACAGCACCGTCGTCGGCCCCTTGGCCAGCATCTCCGGCTCCGCCTCCAGCCGCCGCCGGACGGCCGCCAGCGGCGAGCCCCCGCCGTGCCGGACCGTCACCACGAAGCCGTCACCGAGGAAGACCATGACCTCGCCGGAGGAGACGGTGTCGCTGTCGGGCTCGTACACCACCGGCTTCAGCACCAGGAACAGCGAGTCGTCGTAGACCTCCAGCTTGGGCCGCTGGTGCGCCTTGAGGGCGTCCTCCACGGCCAGCGGGTGCAGCCCGAACTCGCTGGTGATGTGGGCGAACTCCTCCTCCCCGGGCTCGTGCAGCCCGATCCAGACGAAGCCGCCCACGGACCGCGCCCGGTCCAGCGCGTCCGAGAAGTCCTCGGGGCCGTCCGTACGGTGTCCGTCGCGGTAGATGGCACAGTCCACGATCACGGAGCGCATTCTCCTTCCGCCGGGCGGCCGGTGCCGCCGGGTGTACGCCTACCCTGGGCCGCATGCCCACGCTCATCCTCGTCCGGCACGGACGCTCCACCGCCAACACCTCCGCAGTGCTCGCCGGATGGACCCCCGGCGTCGCCCTCGACGAGCGCGGCACCGCCCAGGCCGCCGCCCTCCCCGGACGCCTCGCCGGAGTCCCCATCGCGGAGGTCGTCGCGAGCCCCCTCCAGCGCTGCCAGGAGACGATCCGCCCGCTCCTGGACGCCCGCCCCGGCCTGACCGCGCACACCGACGACCGCGTCGGGGAGGCCCACTACGGCGACTGGTCGGGGCGCAAGCTCGCCGAACTGAAGGACGAGCCGCTGATGGAGGTCGTCCAGGCGCACCCCTCCGCCGCGGCCTTCCCCGGCGGCGAGTCCATGCGCGCGATGCAGACCCGCGCCGCCGAGGCGGTCCGCGAGTGGAACGCGCGCGTGGAGCGCGACCACGGCGCCGACGCCGTCTGGCTGCTGTGCTCCCACGGCGACATCATCAAGTCGCTGGTCGCGGACGCGCTCGGCCTCCACCTCGACCTGTTCCAGCGGATCTCCGTCGAACCGTGCTCCGTCACCGTCATCCGCCACACCCGGCTGCGGCCGTTCCTCGTCCGGCTCGGCGACACCGGTGACTTCGCCTCCCTCGTGCCCCGCGAGGAGCCCCCGGCGCAGGACGCCACGGTCGGGGGCGATGCGGGCGCACCGTGATCGTCGGCCGCAGTAGGGTGAAGCGGTCCGCGTAGTCGCTCGTTCGTGCATGGACGTTCCCGTACCCCGATTTCCCATGGAGACAGGTCGTGTCCCGTCAGGTGTTCCTCTACGACCCCCCGGACCGCTTCGTGGCCGGCACGGTCGGGCTGCCCGGACGCCGCACCTTCTTCCTCCAGGCCGCCGCCGGTCCCCGCGTCACCAGCGTCGCCCTGGAGAAGACCCAGGTGGCCGCGCTCGCCGAGCGCATGGAGGAACTGCTCGACGAGGTCGTCCGCCGCAGCGGCGGCAGCGCCTCCGTGCCCGCGGTCGCCCCCTCCGAGGTCGCCGACACCCGCCCCCTGGACACCCCCGTCGAGGAGGAGTTCCGGGTCGGCACCATGGCCCTGGCCTGGGACGGCGACGAGCAGCGCATGATCGTCGAGGCGCAGGCCCTGGTCGAGCTGGAGGCCGACTCCGAGGAGGACCTCGCGGAGGCCGAGGAACGGCTCCTCCAGGACGAGGAGAACGGCCCCCCGATGCTGCGCGTCCGCCTCACCGGCGCCCAGGCCCGCGCCTTCGCCAAGCGCGCCCTCGACGTCGTCAACGCCGGGCGCCCGCCCTGCCCGCTGTGCAGTCTCCCGCTCGACCCGGAAGGACACGTATGTCCGCGCCAGAACGGATACCGGCGAGGAGCGTGACGGCCACCGACCCGGCCGTCACCGCGCTGCTCGCCCGCGGCGAGCTGACCGTCCGCGGCCGCATCCGCGAGGCGTCCAACACGGTCCTGTACTGCACCGTCGCCCTGGAGGGCCGCGAGGCCGCCTGCGTCTACAAGCCGGTCGCCGGGGAACGGCCCCTGTGGGACTTCCCCGACGGCGACCTGGCCCGCCGCGAGGTCGCCACGTACGCCGTCTCCGAGGCGACCGGCTGGGGCCTGGTGCCGCCGACCGTGCTGCGCGACGGCCCGCACGGCGAGGGCATGTGCCAGCTGTGGATCGAGCAGGGACCAGGGGAGGAAGAGGGCGACCTGGGCGCCGACGGCCTCCTCGCCCTCCTCGACGCCGAGGAGCCCGGCGAGGGCTGGAAGGCGATCGGGTTCGCCGAGGTCGGCGAGGGCCGGACCGCGCTGCTGGTGCACGCGGACGACGAGCGGCTGCGCCGCCTCGCCGTCCTCGACGCCGTCGTCAACAACTCCGACCGCAAGGGCGGCCACCTGCTGCCCACCGCCGACGGCCGCCTCTACGGCATCGACCACGGCGTCACCTTCCACGTCGAGAACAAGCTCCGCACCCTCCTGTGGGGCTGGGCGGGCGAACCCCTCACCGGGGAGGCCGTGGACGTCCTCAAGACGCTCGGCGCCGCCCTGGAGCCCGACGGGCACCTCGCCCGCACCCTCGCCGACCTCGTCACCCCGGCCGAACTCGACGCCACCCGCGCCCGCGTCGAGACCCTCCTGGCCTCCGGCCGCCACCCCCTGCCCGGCACCGAGTGGCCCGCCATCCCCTGGCCGCCCGTCTGACACCACCCCCGGCCCTGAGCGCGCCCGCCGCCGACCGGACGGCTCCGGTTCGTATACGGATGCTCCCTCCGGTTAGGCTCATGTACATGCATGCCTGGCCCGCTTCCGAGGTCCCCGCCCTGCCTGGTCAGGGCCGCGACCTGAGGATCCACGACACCGCGACCGGCGGCCTCGTCACCCTCGACCCCGGTCCCGTCGCCCGCCTCTACGTCTGCGGCATCACGCCGTACGACGCGACCCACATGGGGCACGCGGCGACCTACAACGCGTTCGACCTCGTACAGCGCGTGTGGCTCGACACCAAGCGGCAGGTCCACTACGTCCAGAACGTCACCGACGTCGACGACCCGTTGCTGGAGCGCGCCCAGCGCGACGACGTCGACTGGGTCGCCCTCGCCGAGCGCGAGACCGCCCTCTTCCGCGAGGACATGACCGCCCTGCGGATGCTGCCCCCGCGGCACTACATAGGGGCCGTGGAGGCCATACCGGGCATCGTGCCGCTCGTCGAGCGGCTGCGGGACCAGGGCGCGGCCTACGACCTCGACGGCGACATCTACTTCTCCGTGGAGAGCGACCCGCACTTCGGCGGCGTCTCGCACCTCGACGCCGCCGCCATGCGGCTGCTCTCCGCCGAACGCGGCGGCGACCCCGACCGGCCCGGCAAGAAGAACCCCCTCGACCCGATGCTGTGGATGGCCGCCCGCGAGGGCGAGCCCAGCTGGGACGGCGGCTCGCTCGGCCGGGGCCGCCCCGGCTGGCACATCGAGTGCGTCGCCATCGCCCTCGACCACCTCGGCATGGGCTTCGACGTCCAGGGCGGCGGCTCCGACCTCGCCTTCCCGCACCACGAGATGGGCGCCTCGCACGCCCAGGTGCTCACCGGCGAGTTCCCCATGGCCAAGGCCTACGTCCACACCGGCATGGTCGGCCTGGACGGCGAGAAGATGTCCAAGTCCCGCGGCAACCTGGTCTTCGTCTCCCGGCTGCGCCGCGACGGCGTCGACCCGGCCGCGATCCGCCTCGCCCTCCTCGCCCACCACTACCGGTCCGACTGGGAGTGGACCGACCAGGTGCTCCAGGACGCCGTGGACCGGCTCGGGCGCTGGCGCGCGGCCGTCTCCCGGCCCGACGGTCCGCCCGCCGAGCCGCTGGTCGAGGAGATCCGCGCGGCCCTCTCCGCGGACCTCGACGCTCCGGCCGCGCTGGCCGCCGTCGACCGGTGGGCCGCCCGCCAGGCCGAGACCGGCGGCACCGACCCCGGCGCGCCGGGCGTCGTGTCCCGCGCGGTGGACGCGCTGCTGGGCGTGGCGCTCTAGCCTCCGGCGGCCGGAGCGGGAGAACAGAACAGGAGAGGGCGGTGCGCGTCACGCGCACCGCCCTCTCCCGTACGTCCTGCCAAGGTCGGCCCCGGCCGGTTCCCCGGTCAGCCGGTCAGTCGGCGGAGCCGCTTTCGGGACCGCTCTCCCCGTCGTCCTCGTCCGGCCTGCCGCCCGCGGCGCCCGGCGCGCCCGGTGCCGCGGGACCGGCGCCCGGCTCGGTCGGCTTCTGCTGCGGGCGGGGCGGGCGGGTGCGCTCGCCGGGGCCGGGCGGGCCGCCGCCGTCACGGCGCCGCAGATACCGCTCGAACTCGCGGGCGATCGCCTCGCCCGACGCCTCCGGCAACTCGGCGGTGTCCCGCGCCTCCTCCAGCGTCTGGACGTACTCCGCCACCTCGCTGTCCTCGGCGGCCAGTTGGTCCACGCCGACCTGCCACGCCCGCGCGTCCTCGGGCAGTTCGCCCAGCGGGATGCGGACGTCGATCAGATCCTCCAGCCGGTTCAGCAGCGCCAGCGTCGCCTTCGGGTTCGGCGGCTGCGACACGTAGTGCGGCACGGCCGCCCAGAGCGACACCGCCGGGACACCCGCGTGCGTGCACGCCTCCTGGAGCACCCCGACGATGCCCGTCGGGCCCTCGTACTTGGTCTCCTCCAGGTCCATCCGCCGCGCCAGGTCGGCGTCCGACGTCGTGCCGCTGATCGGGACCGGACGGGTGTGCGGGGTGTCGCCCAGCAGGGCGCCCAGGATCACGACCAGCTCGACGCCCAGCTCGTGCGCGAAGCCGAGCAGTTCGTTGCAGAACGACCGCCAGCGCATGGACGGTTCGATCCCGCGGACCAGGACGAGGTCGCGCGGCTTCTCCCCGCCGACCCGCACCACGGACAGCCGGGTCGTCGGCCAGGTGATCTTGCGCACGCCGGCGTCCATCCACACCGTGGGCCGGTTGACCTGGAAGTCGTAGTAGTCCTCGGCGTCCAGCGCCGCGAACACCTCGCCCTTCCACTCCTGCTCCAGATGCGCGACCGCGGTGGAGGCGGCGTCGCCGGCGTCGTTCCAGCCCTCGAACGCGGCCACCATGACCGGGTCGATCAGCTCGGGAACCCCCTCGAGCTCGATCACCCAGCGCCTCCTTCCGACGTGCCCTCGCCTGACCACCCAACCTTACGGCGTCCGGCGGGGGCGCCCGCAGCCCCCTTGCACGGGGGAGTGAACGGATCACTGCCCCGTTCGCACGCCTCGAACACACCGGCCGGGGTGCGGCGGAACCCCGCGCGCCGGTCCGCCGTCCCCCGCCGTCCGCCCCTCAGCCGTCCACGCCGAGGAGCGCCTCCAGCTCCGCCGTCACGGCGCCCGCGTCCAGCGTGGTGAGCGTCCGGTCGCGCAGCAGCACCCGCCCGTCCACCACCGTGTCCCGCACGTCGGACGCCTGCGCGGCGTAGGCGAGCGTCGACCACGGGTCGTGCGGCGGCCGCAGGTGCGGGGTGCTCAGGTCGAGCACCACCAGGTCGGCCCGCTTGCCCACCTCCAGCGACCCCAGCCGGTCGCCCAGCCCGAGGGCCCGCGCCGCCCCGATCGTCGCCATCCGTACGGCCTGTTCGGCGCCGACGGCCGTCGGGTCGCCGCCCGCCTTGTGCACCAGCGCCGCCAGCCGCACCGCCCCCAGCACGTCCAGCGTGTTGGAGCTGACCGCGCCGTCCGTGCCGAGGCCCAGGGTCACCCCGGCCGCCAGCAGCCGCGGCACCGGCGCGATCCCGCAGCCCAGCTTGAGGTTGGAGACCGGGCAGTGCGCGACGGCCGTCCCGGTGCGGGCCAGCGCCGCGATCTCGGCGCCGGTCAGGTCGACGGCGTGCGCGATCACCACGTCCGGACCGAGCAGCCCGAGCGCGTCCAGCAGCTCCACCGGCCGCCTGCCGTGGGCCACTTCGACGGTGGCGACCTCGGCGGCGTTCTCGGCCGCGTGCAGATGCACCAGCGCCCCGAACTCCCGTGCCAGCGCGAAGATCTCGGTGAGCTGGTCGGGGGAGAGGGTGTAGGCGGAGTGCGCGAACAGCACGGGCCGCCGACCCGCCCCGGCCGCCCCCTGCGCCTCCAGGTCCTGCCGGGCCCACGCCAGGCGCTTCTCGTACGCCATCCCGTCCGGCGGCTCCGGTACGTCCATGAAGGTGGGCCCGGTGTGCAGCCGCCAGCCCGCCTCGCGCGCGACCCGGGCGGCCGCCTCGTGGAACCAGTACATGTCCAGCGCCGACGTCACCCCGGCCCGTACGCTCTCCGCGATCGCCAGCCGGACCGCCGCCGCCACGTTCTCCGGCGTCAGCAGCCGCGCCTCCCACGCCAGGACCCGCTCCAGGAAGCCCTGGAGGGTCACGTCGTCGGCCCGGCCGCGCAGCAGCGTCATCGCGAGGTGCGTGTGCGTGTTGATCAGGCCGGGCAGGACGAGACAGCCGGTGGCGTCGATCTCCTCGGCCGCCGGGTGCCGGGCGGTCAGCTCGGCGGCCGGCCCGACGGCGACGATCTCGCCGCCGCGGACGGCCACCGCCCCGTCCCGCACGACGGTCCCGGCCTCGTCCACCGTCAGCACGTCACCACCGCGCACCAGCAGGTCGACGCTCATGCCCGCGCCCCCGCCTCGCCGCGGTCCGCCCGGTCCGCGTCGGCGAGCAGCCGCAGCGCCTCCAGGGAGACCACCGCGCCGCGGGCCACGCCCTCGGCGACCACCTCGCGGTGCGGGTCGTAGCCGCCGGTCGCCTCCTCGTCGACGAGTTCGTCGGCGTTCGCCCCGTCGATCACCAGGACCCCGCCCGCGACGAGGCCGCGCAGCGAGGCGGTGACCAGCAGCGCCGACAGCTCCATCTCGATCGCGGCGAGCCCGGCGCCCTCGTACGAGAACAGCGGGAGCAGCCCCGGCTGGAACGCGGCCCGGGTCCACACCACGCCCCGGTGGTGCGGGACGTCGGCCGCGCGCGCCGCGCGGGCCAGCGCCAGCACCGCCTCGGGCGCGGCGACCGCCGGGTACTCCGGGGGCAGCAGCTGGTGGGTGACGCCGTCGTCGCGGACGGCGGCCTCCGCGATCACCAGGTCGCCGTCCCGGACGCCGGGCCGCATCGCGCCCGCCGTGCCGAACCGCAGGAACGTGCCGACGCCCGCCTCCGCCAGCTCCTGGAAGAGCAGCACCGCGCCCGGCGCGCCCACGCCGTGCGACGCGACGACGACCGGCAGACCCCGCCAACTCCCGCGGAACACCCGGTACTCGCGGTGGTACGACACCTCCTCCGCGTCGTCGAGGAGGGCGGCGACCGCGGCGGCGCGGGCCGGGTCGCCGACGACCACGCCGTGCGCGGGCAGGCCGGTGCGCGGCACGCGCGTGATGGGCAGCAGGTCCTGGGTCATGTGACGGCTCCGGAGAGAGGAGGACGGGTACGGCGACGGCGGCGGGCCGTGGCTGCGGCGATGATCCGCACGCCCGACACCGTACGCAACGGAACACCCGCCGGGCCGACTTCGATGCCCGGACGGCCGCGAGGGGCGGCTCCCCGGAACCGGAGCCGCCCCTCGCGCGTACCGCCCGCCGCCGGGCGGCGCGCCGCTACTTCCCGTCCAGCACGTCCTGCACCTTCGCCCGCACCTCGTCCGAGGCCAGGCCCCGGATCGTCAGCGTGGTGCGGCGGCGCAGCACGTCGTCCGCCGTCTCCGCCCACTCGTGGTCGCGGGCGTAGACGACCTGGGCCCAGATCTCCGGTGCGTCCGGGTGGACGCGCTCGCCCAGCGCCGGGTTCTCGTTGGCGAGGCGGGCGATGTCGAACGCCAGGGAGCCGTAGTGCGTGGCCAGGTGGCGGGCGGTGTCGGCCGCCATCCGCGGACCGGGCGCGGGCCCGTCGACGAGCAGCCGGTGCGCGACCGCGCGCGGGTTGGCGACGCCGGGCAGCGGCAGCTTCTTCGGCAGCGCGGAGACCGGCTCGAAGTCGTCGCCGAGCGGGTGGCCCGGCAGCGCCTCCAGCTTCTGCATGACGGTCCGCCCGATGTGCCGGAACGTCGTCCACTTGCCGCCCGCGACGGACAGCATCCCGCCCCTGCCCTCGGTCACCACCGTCTCGCGCTTGGCCTGGGCGGTGTCGCCGGGCCCGCCCGGCAGCACCCGCAGCCCCGCGAAGGCGTACGTGATGAGGTCCCCGTCGAGCTGCTGGTCGCGGATGGAGAACGCGGCCTCGTCGAGGATCTGCGCGGTGTCCTGCTCGGTGACCGCGACGTCGGCCGGGTCGCCCTCGTAGACCTCGTCGGTCGTGCCGAGCAGCAGCATGTCCTCCCAGGGGAGGGCGAAGGTGATGCGGTACTTGTCGATCGGCGTGGCCAGCGCGGCCTTCCACGGCGCGGTGCGCTTCAGCACCAGGTGGGCGCCCTTCGACAGCCGGATCGACGGCGCCGCGCCGGGGTCCTCCATCCGGCGCAGGTGGTCCACCCACGGCCCGGTCGCGTTCAGCACGAGGCGGGCGTTCACGCCGAACTCGTCGCCGGAGAGCCGGTCGCGCAGTTCGGCGCCGGTCACCCGGCCCTTGGTGAAGCGCAGCCCGGTGACCTCGGCGTGGTTGAGGACGACCGCGCCGGACTCGACGGCCGCGCGGACCGTCATCAGCGCCATGCGCGCGTCGTTCATCTGGTCGTCGCCGTACACGGCCACGGCCTTGAGGTTCTCGGTGCGCAGCTCGGGCACGTCGCGCTGCGCCTTGGCGGGCGACAGCAGGTGGCCGACGCCGTCGCCGAACGCCGACAGCGCGGAGTACGCGAAGACGCCCGCGCCGAGCTTCGCCGCGCCGTGCGGCCCGCCCTTGTAGACGGGGAGGTAGAAGGTGAGCGGGTTCGCCAGGTGGGGGGCCACCTGGCGGGAGACCGCGCGGCGCTCGAAGTGGTTCTCCGCCACCAGCTTCACCGCGCCGGTCTGGAGGTAGCGCAGACCGCCGTGGAGGAGCTTGGAGGAGGCGGAGGAGGTGGCTCCGGCGAAGTCGCCCGCGTCGACCACGGCCACCCTGAGGCCGGACTGCGCGGCGTGCCAGGCGGTGGAGATGCCCAGGATGCCGCCGCCGATCACGAGCAGGTCGTACGACGCCTTGGAGAGCTGCTCGCGGGTCTCGGCGCGGCTCGGGTTCGAGCCGGACGCCGGGTGCGCACCGAGGGCAGGCACGGACTGCAGAGTGGTCTGACTGGTCATATCGGGTTCTTACTCCTCGTCGGAGCCGTCGGGAGGGGCCTCGGCCGGCGCTGCGGCCGGCCGGGGGCCTTCGTCAGCTCTCGTCCTCGTCGAGCCAGCCCATGGTCCGCTCCACGGCCTTGAGCCAGCTCTTGTACTCACGGTCGCGGGTCTCCGCGTCCATGCGGGGGGTCCATTCGGCGGCCCGCCGCCAGTTGGCGCGCAGGTCGTCGGTGCTGGTCCAGAAGCCGACGGCGAGACCGGCGGCGTAGGCGGCGCCGAGGCAGGTCGTCTCGGCGACCATCGGGCGCACCACGGGCGCGTCCAGGAAGTCCGAGAGGGTCTGCATCAGCAGGTTGTTGGAGGTCATGCCGCCGTCGACCTTGAGGGCCGCGAGTTCGACGCCGGAGTCCTTCGTCATGGCGTCGGTGATCTCACGGGTCTGCCAGGCGGTGGCCTCCAGGACGGCGCGCGCGAGGTGCGCCTTGGTGACGTACCGGGTGAGACCGGCGATCACCCCGCGGGCGTCGGAGCGCCAGTACGGGGCGAAGAGGCCGGAGAACGCGGGCACGAAGTAGGCGCCGCCGTTGTCCTCGACGGAGAGCGCGAGCGTCTCGATCTCGGCGGCGGTGGAGATCAGGCCCATCTGGTCGCGCATCCACTGCACCAGCGAACCGGTGACCGCGATGGAGCCCTCCAGGGCGTACACCGGCTTCTCGTCGCCGATGCGGTAACCGACGGTGGTCAGCAGCCCGGAGTAGGAGTTGATGATCTTCTCGCCGGTGTTCATCAGCATGAACGTGCCGGTGCCGTACGTCGACTTGGCCTCGCCCTCGGCGAAACAGGTCTGGCCGAACAGGGCCGCCTGCTGGTCGCCGAGCGCGGAGGCGACGGGGATGCCGCCGAGCAGCTCGCCCAGCGGGCCGCCCGCGATCTCGCCGTAGACCTCGGCGGAGGAACGGATCTCCGGAAGCATCGCGAGGGGGACGCCGATGGACTCGGCGATCTTCTCGTCCCACTGGAGGGTGTGCAGGTTCATCAGCATGGTGCGGGAGGCGTTGGTGACGTCGGTGTAGTGCTTGCCGCCGTCGACGCCGCCGGTCAGGTTCCAGATGACCCAGCTGTCCATGGTGCCGAAGAGGATGTCCCCGGCCTCGGCGCGCTCGCGCAGGCCCTCGACGTTGTCGAGCAGCCAGCGTGCCTTCGGGCCGGCGAAGTAGGAGGCCAGCGGCAGGCCGGTCTCGCGGCGGAAGCGGTCCTGGCCGACGTTGCGGCCCAGCTCGCGGCAGAGGGCGTCGGTGCGGGTGTCCTGCCAGACGATGGCGTTGTGGACGGGCTCGCCGGTGTTCTTGTCCCACAGCAGCGTGGTCTCACGCTGGTTGGTGATGCCGATGGCCTTGATGTCGTCGCGGGTGATCCCGGCCTTGGCGACGGCTCCGGCGACGACCTCCTGGACGTTGGTCCAGATCTCGTTCGCGTCGTGCTCGACCCAGCCCGGCTTCGGGAAGATCTGCTCGTGCTCCTTCTGGTCGACGGAGACGATGCGGCCGTCCCGGTCGAAGACGATGCAGCGCGAGGAGGTGGTGCCCTGGTCGATCGCGGCGATGAAGGGGCCGGCGGTGTGGGCGTCGGTCACGGTGTGCTCCTGGGGGCTCGGTGGGTGAGGGGCTGAACGTACGGCGTGTGCGCGGTGGGCGACATGCCGCTCGCCGGTGCTACGCGAACGCGAGGTTGTAGATACCCGCGCCGATCGCGCCGCCGACCAGCGGACCGACGACCGGTATCCAGGCGTACGACCAGTCGGAGCCGCCCTTGTTGGGCAGCGGCAGCAGCGCGTGCACGATGCGCGGGCCGAGGTCGCGCGCCGGGTTGATCGCGTACCCCGTGGGGCCGCCCAGGGAGAGACCGATGGAGACCACCACGAGCGCGGTGATCAGGCCGCCCAGGATGCCGAGGCCGTTGCCGTTGTCGTTCAGGCCCTGGGTGAGGACCGCGAGGATCAGGACGACGGTGCCGACGATCTCCGTGAGGAGGTTCTGCACGGTGTTGCGGACCTCGGGGCCGGTCGAGAAGATCCCGAGGACCGGGCCCGCGCCCTTCTCCTGGGCCTCGACCGCCTTGTCGGCCCTGTCCGGGGCGACCGGTTCGCCGACGATCTCCGGGTCGGTGAGGTGCGCCTGGAACTGGCCCAGGTAGGCGACCCACACCAGGGCCGCGCCGATCATCGCGCCGAGGAGCTGTCCGGCGAAGTAGGTCGGCACATTGCTCCACTCGCCGTCCTTGATGGCGAGGGCGACCGTGACGGCCGGGTTGAGGTGGGCACCGGAGAGGGGGCCGGAGATGTAGACGGCCGTCATGACGGCGAAGCCCCACCCGAACGCGATGGCGAGCCATCCGGCGTTGCGGGCCTTGGAGGCCTTGAGCGTGACCGCGGCGCAGACGCCGCCGCCGAGCAGGATGAGTATGGCGGTACCGATGGTCTCGCCGATGAAGATGTCGGAGCTGGACACCCGCGACTCCTTTGTCCTTCGTCCAGGGGACGAACCCCGGGTCCCTCCGGGAGTTCGAGCTGCCCTCGGGGTGAGAGCGTGGCCGGCCCTTGGCTTGTCCCACTCTAACGCGTATTGCCGGTAGGTGTTCGACAATGCCGACCGATGGACGGGAGTCTTGCTCCGGGTTCGCGGGTGCGTCAAGAGTTCCGTAATCGAAAACACGATCGTTATTGATCGCTTTGGGCTATCGGTTCCCCGGCGGGCCCGGTGTACGCGGGGCGGCGGCGGAGGGCGGCCTTCCGCGGCTCGGGGCTCGGGGTGCGGGGCGCGCGGGGTGTGGGGCGTGGTCGGGGGTCGGCGTACGGGCGCACGCGCGCGTGCGGACACCCGTGCGGGACCGCGTACGGGTCTCCGCGGGCACGCCGAAGGGCCGGTACGGCTCGTGTGCCGTACCGGTCCCGTGTCAGGGGTGGGTCAGAACCGCCCGGCGCCCAGGTCCCGCGACACCGCGCGGGCGCAGTCCCGTACGGCCGCGATCAGCTCCGGGCGCACCTCGCCCTCGCGGCACAGGCGCTCCACGGCGCCGGTGATGCCGACCGCGCCGACCGGCATGCGCCGCCGGTCGTGGATGGGCGCGGCGATGGACGCGACGCCCTCCCAGGTCTCCTCCACGTCGGCCGCGTAGCCCCGCGCGCGCGTGAGGTCCAGGATCTGCTCGAAGTCGGCCGTCTCGTACACCGTGCGGTCGGTGAAGGGCTTGCGGTCGGCCTCCAGGGCCTCGCTGTGCGCGACCGGGTCGAACGCGGACAGCACCTTGCCGAGGGCTGTGGAGTGCAGCGGCTGCATGGCGCCGATCTCCAGCACCTGCCGACTGTCGTCCGGGCGGAACACGTGGTGCACGACGAGGACGCCCTGCTGGTGCAGCACGCCCAGGTGGACGCTCTCGCCGCTGGAGCGGGCCAGGTCGTCCGTCCACACCAGCGCCCGCGCGCGCAGCTCGTGCACGTCGAGATAGGTGGTGCCCAGGCGCAGCAGCTCGGCGCCCAGTTGGTAGCGCCCGGAGGCCTCGTCCTGCTCGACGAACCCCTCCTGCTGGAGGGTGCGCAGGATGCCGTGGGCGGTGCCCTTGGCCAGGCCCAGCGACGAGGCGATGTCCGACAGGCCGAGCCGCCGCTCGCCGCCCGCGAGGAGCCGCAGCATCGCGGCCGCCCGTTCGAGCGACTGGATGTTTCGTGCCATCGCCGTCCCTGCCTCCGTCCCCTCGGCCGTCCACCCACGGTGAACGCTGCCGTCGTTCGGCAATGTCGAACACTACCGGTCCATGTCGACCTCCCGCCAATGGTCGGTCGCCCCGTGTTACACCACGCGCCCGCCCTCCGTCAGCCGGATGCCACAGCCACGCCCCCGGACGAGTGCCGCCCGGCCCACGGCACACCCCACCTGCCGTGACCTGACTGCTGCCCCGTCCCCTCAGCCGCCCCGCCCGCCGTCAGCCGCCGCCGTCACCCGTCCGGCGTCTCCCCCCTCCGCGCAACCCGGCGACCCGCCCCGCCCACCCCACCCGCCCCGCCCCCGGACGCCCCGCCGGGTGCGCCGCCGCCCCCGCCCTCGCGTACGCCATCGGGCGCCCCGCCCCCTACGCCATCCAGGTCCGTCCCGTGGACGCCCTGACCATAAGCCCCCGGTCCCGGCTACCCTGACGGCGAGCGCCTGCCGAAGGCAGCTCCGGGTACCCGTCCTGCGAAGGGCGACCCGGGAGCAGTCGCGGGCGCCGCAAGCCGACAGCCGTCGCATCCGAGGGAGCCCTTTCATGGCCTCTGTGCCGCCGACCCCTTCCGCCGACAGCCGGACCCGTGTGTCCGCGCTCCGCGAGGCCCTGGCCACCCGTGTGGTGGTCGCCGACGGAGCCATGGGCACCATGCTCCAGGCCCAGGAGCCCACCATGGAGGACTTCGAGAACCTCGAAGGGTGCAACGAGATCCTCAACGTCACCCGGCCCGACATCGTCCGGTCGGTGCACGAGGAGTACTTCTCCGCCGGGGTCGACTGCGTCGAGACCAACACCTTCGGCGCCAACTTCGCCGCGATGGCGGAGTACGACATCCCCGAACGGGTCCTGGAACTGTCGGAGGCGGGCGCCCGTATCGCCCGTGAGACGGCGGACGCCTTCGCCGCGCGCGACGGCCGTACCCGCTGGGTGCTCGGCTCGATCGGCCCCGGCACCCGGCTCCCCACCCTGGGCCACGTCGCCTACGGCGTGCTGCGCGACGCGTTCGAGCAGAACGCCGAGGGACTCATCGCGGGCGGCGCCGACGCGCTCATCGTCGAGACCACCCAGGACCTCCTCCAGACCAAGGCCGCCGTGATCGGCGCCCACCGCGCCCGCGCCAACGCCGGGGTGGACGTCCCGCTGATCGTCTCGGTCACCGTGGAGACCACCGGCACCATGCTGCTCGGCTCCGAGATCGGTGCCGCCCTGACGGCCCTGGAGCCGCTCGGCATCGACATGATCGGCATGAACTGCGCCACCGGCCCCGCCGAGATGAGCGAGCACCTGCGCTATCTGGCGCGCAACGCCCGCATCCCGCTGGCGTGCATGCCGAACGCCGGTCTGCCCGTGCTCGGCAAGGACGGCGCGACGTACCCGCTGACCGCCTCCGAGCTGGCGGACGCGCAGGAGAACTTCGTCCGCGACTACGGCCTCTCCCTGGTCGGCGGCTGCTGCGGCACCACCCCCGAGCACCTGCGCCAGGTCGTCGAGCGGGTCCGCGGCCTCACCCCGGCCGAGCGCAGCCCCCGCCCCGAGGCGGGCGCCGCCTCCCTCTACCAGACCGTGCCGTTCCGCCAGGACGCCTCCTACCTGGCCATCGGCGAGCGCACCAACGCCAACGGCTCCAAGAAGTTCCGCGAGGCCATGCTGGAGGCCCGCTGGGACGACTGCGTGGAGATGGCCCGCGAGCAGATCCGCGAGGGCGCCCACCTGCTCGACCTGTGCGTGGACTACGTCGGCCGCGACGGCGTCGCCGACATGGCCGAACTCGCCGGGCGTTTCGCCACCGCCTCCACCCTGCCGATCGTGCTGGACTCCACCGAGGTCGAGGTCATCGAGGCCGGTCTGGAGAAGCTCGGCGGGCGCGCGGTCATCAACTCCGTCAACTACGAGGACGGCGACGGCCCCGAGTCCCGCTTCGCCAAGGTCACCCGGCTGGCCCGTGAGCACGGCGCCGCGCTGATCGCCCTCACCATCGACGAGGAGGGCCAGGCCCGCACCCCGGAGAAGAAGGTCGAGATCGCCGAACGGCTCATCGACGACCTCACCGGGAACTGGGGCATCCGCGAGGAGGACATCCTCATCGACACCCTGACCTTCACCATCTGCACCGGTCAGGAGGAGTCGCGGGGGGACGGCATCGCCACCATCGACGCCATCCGCGAGCTGAAGCGCCGCCACCCCGACGTCCAGACCACGCTGGGTCTGTCGAACATCTCCTTCGGCCTCAACCCGGCCGCCCGCATCCTGCTGAACTCGGTCTTCCTCGACGAGTGCGTCAAGGCCGGACTGGACTCCGCGATCGTGCACGCCAGCAAGATCCTCCCGATCGCCCGCTTCAGCGAGGAGGAGGTGCAGACCGCCCTCGACCTGATCCACGACCGCCGCAGGCCCCAGCAGGGCGACGAACCGGCCTACGACCCGCTCCAGAAGCTGATGGCCCTCTTCGAGGGCGCCACCGCCAAGTCCCTCAAGGCGGGCAAGGCCGAGGAACTGGCTGCGCTCCCGCTGGACGAGCGGCTCAAGCGCCGGATCATCGACGGCGAGCGCAACGGCCTGGAGGCCGACCTCGACGAGGCCCTTCAGGAGCGTCCGGCGCTCGACATCGTCAACGACACCCTCCTCGACGGCATGAAGGTCGTCGGTGAGCTGTTCGGCTCCGGCCAGATGCAGCTGCCGTTCGTCCTCCAGTCCGCCGAGGTCATGAAGACGGCCGTCGCCCACCTCGAACCGCACATGGAGAAGACCGACGCCGACGGCAAGGGCACCATCGTGCTGGCCACCGTCCGCGGCGACGTCCACGACATCGGCAAGAACCTCGTCGACATCATCCTGTCCAACAACGGCTACAACGTCGTCAACCTCGGCATCAAGCAGCCCGTCTCCGCGATCCTGGAGGCCGCCGAGGAGCACCGCGCCGACGTCATCGGCATGTCCGGCCTCCTGGTCAAGTCCACGGTGATCATGAAGGAGAACCTGGAGGAGCTGAACCAGCGCGGCATGGCCGCCGACTTCCCGGTGATCCTCGGCGGCGCGGCCCTCACCCGCGCCTACGTCGAGCAGGACCTGCACGAGATCTACGAGGGCGAGGTCCGCTACGCCCGCGACGCCTTCGAGGGACTGCGCCTGATGGACGCCCTGATCGGCGTCAAGCGCGGGGTGCCCGGCGTCAAGCTGCCCGAGCTGAAGCAGCGCCGCGTGCGGGCGAGCGCCCCGGCGGTCCAGGTGGAGGAGCGCCCGGAGGAGGGCCACGTCCGCTCCGACGTCTCCATCGACCACCCGGTGCCCACCCCGCCGTTCTGGGACACCCGGGTCATCAAGGGCATCCAGCTCAAGGAGTACGCCTCCTGGCTCGACGAGGGCGCCCTCTTCAAGGGCCAGTGGGGCCTCAAGCAGGCCCGCACCGGCGACGGCCCGACCTACGAGGAGCTGGTGGAGACCGAGGGCCGCCCCCGGCTGCGCGGCCTGCTGGACAAGCTCCAGACGGAGAACCTGCTGGAGGCGGCCGTGGTCTACGGCTACTTCCCCTGTGTCTCCAAGGACGACGACCTGATCATCCTCGACGACCAGGGCAACGAGCGGACCCGCTTCACCTTCCCCCGCCAGCGGCGCGGACGGCGCCTGTGCCTGGCGGACTTCTTCCGCCCGGAGGAGTCCGGCGAGACCGACGTGGTCGGCCTCCAGGTCGTCACCGTCGGCTCCCGCATCGGCGAGGAGACCGCCAAGCTCTTCGCGTCGGACTCCTACCGCGACTACCTGGAGCTGCACGGCCTGTCGGTGCAGCTCGCCGAGGCCCTCGCCGAGTACTGGCACGCGCGCGTCCGCTCCGAGCTGGGCTTCGCGGGGGAGGACCCGGCCGACATCGAGGACATGTTCGCCCTGAAGTACCGGGGCGCCCGCTTCTCCCTCGGCTACGGCGCCTGCCCCGACCTGGAGGACCGCGCCAAGATCGCCGACCTGCTCAAGCCCGAGCGGATCGGCGTCCAGCTCTCTGAGGAGTTCCAGCTCCACCCCGAGCAGTCCACCGACGCCATCGTCATCCACCACCCCGAGGCGAAGTACTTCAACGCCCGGTGACCCCGGACGCGCGTGTGTCCCCGGACGCGTGGATGGCCCCGGCGCCCCGGTGCCCGGACCTCCGGTGCCCGGACCTCCGCTGACCAGGCGCAACACGCGCGCATCGCGTCGCATCCGACACGATGATCCGACAAGTCGTACACTGGTCGGTCCACTGCAGGCCGGTTCCCCCAGCGGGAACCGGCCTGCTCGTCCCTCAAGGAGGTACGTGGATGACCAGCACGGTCCCCGCACCCGTGACCCGTACGGCCGACGGCTCCGCCCTCCAGGCCGTGCTCCTCGACATGGACGGCACCCTCGTCGACACCGAGGGCTTCTGGTGGGACGTCGAGGTCGAGATCTTCGCCCGGCTCGGCCACACCCTCGACGCGTCCTGGCGCCATGTCGTGGTCGGCGGGCCCATGAGCCGCAGCGCCGGGTTCCTGATCGAGGCGACCGGCGCCGACATCGGCCTCGCCGATCTCGCGGTCCTGCTCAACGAGGGCTTCGAGGAGCGCATCGGGCGGTCGCTGCCCCTGATGCCGGGCGCCGCCCGGCTCCTCGCCGAGCTGGCCGCGCACGGCGTCCCCACCGCCCTCGTCTCCGCCTCGCACCGCCGGATCATCGACCGCGTGCTCACCTCGCTCGGCCCGCAGCACTTCGCGCTCACCGTCGCCGGGGACGAGGTCGAACGCACCAAGCCGCACCCCGACCCGTACCTGTTCGCCGCCGCCGGGCTGGGTGCCGATCCGGCCAGATGTGCCGTCGTCGAGGACACCGCGACCGGGGTCGCCGCCGCCGAGGCGGCCGGCTGCCAGGTCGTCGCCGTGCCGTCCGTCGCCCCCATCGCCCCCGCCGCCGGACGCACCGTCGTCCGCTCGTTGGAGCAGGTCGACCTCCCCTTTCTCCGGGGACTGATGCCGCTCCGATGATCGTGGCGGAGATCATCCGAGAAGATCGCCGATCTTCCGATGACGGAAATGCGATAGCCGTTCACCCAGCGTGCACCGCTGTTAGCGAGGGAAATTCGCCGCGCGTGTACGGGGTGAATTCGGAGCGTTGCCCCCGGCTGAATTACGCTGCGTACAGGTTCCCTTGAAGCTGTGATGTTCACCACTCTTCGCGGGGTCGACAAGGCGGGGGCGGTGTGCTGTTCACCCCCGTACGGGCGGTTCGGCCGCGCCCTTGTGTCCCGATTCATGAAACCCTGCACGAATCATTCCGCTGCCGGGTTTTCGGTGCGTCCGCAGCCGGTTCCGCAGCGTGATGAGGTTTCAACTCCGGTTGCCGCGAACCCCCGTGCTGGTGCGGACTAATCTCGTCCGCGAGAACATCCGCCTTACCCCCGTGATCCGCCGCGACACCCCTGCATGCCGGGTACACGGACCGACAGCTCTGGAGAAACTCGAGCATGAACCGCAAGACTTTGGTGCTGCCGGCCGTGGTCGGTCTGCTCGCGCCCGTGCTCGCCGCCTGTGGCGGGTCCGACAGCGGCAGTGGCGGCGGCGACGCCATCGTCGTGGGCACCACCGACCGGTTCACCGCCACGAAGGACGCTCCCGCGCCGCTCGACCCGGCCTACGCCTACGACGTCGGCAGCTGGAACATCCTGCGCCAGACGGTACAGACGCTGATGATCCAGCCCAAGGGCGAGGGCGACCCCGTACCCGAGGCGGCCGAGAGCTGCGGCTTCACGGACACCGGCAACGAGCGCTACGCCTGCAAGCTCCGCAAGGACCTGAAGTTCGCCAACGGCGACAACGTCACCGCCGAGGACGTCAAGTTCTCCATCGACCGGGCCCGTGCCATCAAGGCGGACTCCGGTGTCTTCGCCCTCCTCTCGACGGTCGACACCGTCGAAGCGAAGGGTGACAACGAAGTCGTCTTCCACCTCAACACGGCGGACGCCACCTTCCCCTTCAAGCTGTCGACCCCGGTCGCCGGCATCGTCAACCCCGACGACTACGACAAGGGCAAGCTGCGCGACGGCTTCGCGATCGACGGGTCCGGCCCCTACACCATCAAGGCCGAGACCGACGGCGACGAGATGACCAAGGCCGTCTTCACCAAGAACCCGAACTACAAGGGTGCGCTCACGGTGAACAACGACAAGGTCGACATGGTCTCGTTCGCGGACGCCGACGAGATGGGCAAGTCGCTCGAGAAGGGCGACATCGACGTGATGACCCGCACCATGTCGCCCGAGCAGATCGACAAGCTGTCCGACCCCGCCGCCGACGACAAGATCGACCTCGTCGAGCTGGCCGGTCTGGAGATCCGCTACCTCGCCTTCAACACCACCGCCCCGTCGGTGAAGCAGAAGGCGGTCCGCCAGGCGATGGCCCAGGTCGTCAACCGCGCCCAGCTCGTCGACGACGTCTACGGCTCCCAGGCCGAGCCGCTCTACTCGCTCGTCCCGACCTCGGTCACCGGCCACTCCAACTCGTTCTTCAACAAGTACGGCGACGCGGACAACAACAAGGCCAAGTCCCTGCTGAGCAAGGCCGACATCACCACCCCGGTGAAGCTGACCCTGCACTACACGACCGACCACTACGGCTCGGCCACGAAGAAGGAGTTCGAGCAGCTCCGCAAGCAGCTCAACGGCAGCGGCCTGTTCGACGTCTCCATCGAGGGCGCGCCCTGGGACACCTTCGTCCCGGCCGAGCGCAAGGGCGAGTACGACGTCTGGGGCATGGGCTGGTTCCCCGACTTCCCCGACGGCGACAGCTACATCGCGCCGTTCCTCGACAAGGACAACTTCCTCAAGTCGCCGTACCGCAACACGGACATCATCAACAACCTGATCCCCGAGTCCCGCCGCCAGGCCGACCGCCTGTCCGCCGGCAAGACCATGATGGAGATCCAGGACATCGTCGCCGACGACGTCCCGATCCTCCCGCTCTGGCAGGGCAAGCAGTACGTCGCCTCCCGCGACGACATCACCGGCACCTCGTACGTCCTGAACTCCTCGGCCACCCTCCAGCTCTGGGAGCTGGCCCGCGGCGTCAGCGGCTGACCCGACGCGTGACCGAGAAGGGGGGGCCCCCCCCCGGGGGGGGGGGGCCGGGGGGTGGTGGGGGGGGGGGGGGGGGCCCCCCCGCGGGCCCCCCCCGCGCGCCCGGGCCGGGGGGGGCGGGGGTGCCCCCGCGCGGGCCCGGGGGGGGGCCCCCCCGCCGGGGGGGGGGGCGCCCTTCTGTGTGTCCGGCGGGTCCGGCGCGCCGAGCGCGCGGCCCGCTACTGCGCGCCGGGGCGCACCAGCCCGCTCTCGTACGCGTACACCGCCGCCTGCACCCGGTCGCGCAGGCCCAGCTTGGTCAGCACATGCCCGACGTGGGTCTTCACGGTGGTCTCGCTGACGAACAGGTCGGCGGCGATCTCCGCGTTCGACAGGCCGCGCGCCACCAGCTTGAGCACCTCGACCTCACGGTCGGTGAGCGTGTGCAGGATGTTGGGCACCGGCTCGTCACCGGACGGCAGATGCGTGGCGTACTTGTCGAGCAGCCGCCGGGTGATGCTCGGCGCGAGCATCGCCTCGCCGCCCGCCACCACCCGGATCGCCTGCACCAGTTCGTTGGCGGGCGCGTCCTTCAGCAGGAAGCCGCTCGCCCCCGCCCGCAGCGCCTCCACCACGTACTCGTCGAGGTCGAAGGTGGTCAGGACCAGCACCTTCGCCGGACCGTCCCGGTCCGGACCGGTGATCTGCCGCGTCGCCTCCACCCCGTCCATACGGGGCATCCGGATGTCCATCAGCACGACATCGGGTTGCAGGGCCCGCACCTGGTCGAGGGCCTGGAGGCCGTCACCGGCCTCACCGACCACCGCGATGTCCTGCTCGGCCTCCAGGATCATGCGGAAGCCGGTGCGCAGCAGCGGCTGGTCATCGACCAGTAGGACGCGGATGGCCACGTGTGTCTCCTTCTCTAGCCCGCTGCCATTCTGCCCTGTGCCGGTCCGCCCGACCCGGCCGCCCTCACCGGCAGCGGATACGGCGGGGGAGTCCCGCCGAACTCCGGGCAGTGCTCCTGGTGGTCGCACCAGCCGCACAGCTTCGTCGGCCGGGGACGCCAGTCGCCCGTCTCGGTCGCCAGCCGGATCGCCTCCCACAGCGCGAGCAGCTTGCGCTCCACCCGCTCCAGGTCGGCGAGGACGGGGTCGTAGGTCAGGACGTCACCGCTGCCCAGGTAGACCAGCTGGAGGCGGCGCGGGATCACGTTCTTCAGCCGCCAGACGACCAGCGCGTAGAACTTCATCTGGAACAGGGCGCCCTCCGCGTACTCCGGGCGGGGGGCCTTGCCCGTCTTGTAGTCGACGATGCGGACCTCGCCGGTGGGCGCCACGTCGATCCGGTCGATGATGCCGCGCAGCCGCAGCCCCGAGTCCAGCTCGGCCTCGACGAACAGCTCCCGCTCGGCGGGCTCCAGCCGCGTCGGGTCCTCCAGGGTGAACCAGCGCTCCACGAGCTGCTCGGCCTCCGTCAGCCAGCCCGCGAGCCGCACGCCCTCCGGATCGTCCGCGAACAGCTCCACGACCTCCGGCCGCGACGCGCGCAGCCGGTCCCACTGCCCCGGCACCAGCGACTTCGCCCGCGGCGGGGTCCGCTCGGCCGCCGGGGCGTCGAAAAGCCGCTCCAGGACCGCGTGCACCAGCGTGCCCTTGGTGGCCGCGGGGCTCGGTTTCTCCGGCAGCCGGTCGATGACCCGGAACCGGTACAGCAGCGGGCACTGCATGAAGTCACCGGCGCGGGAGGGCGACAGCGAGGCGGGCGCCACGGCGACGGCCGTCCGCTCGGTCCCGGCGTCCGCGACCGCGGCGGCCGTGGCCGCGGCCGTCTCCAGGACCGCGTCCAGCGCCGTCCCGACGACCGGCCCCGCCGATCCCGCCCCCGCCCCGTCCGCCCCGGTACCCTCGCCGCCGCTCCCGGTGGCCTCCGCGCTGCTGCTCTCCATGTCCACAGACCTTACGGCCCACCACTGACAGTGACGCACCCGCGCCCGTGACCGGCGACGACCGGGAAAACACAGGGGGTGCCGGGGCGGAACGCGCCACGACGGACGCATACCATCGGTCCCAGACCCTTCCGCCCCTCAGGAGCGGGAGTTGCTGCGCACGATGTGAACAAGGCTTACGAAGCGAACGAGGGGACACCGTGGTGGAAAGCGGCGGGAGCGGGCGGCCGCGGCCGGACAGCGAAGAGGCGACCGACCTCCGGCCGACCCCTGCGTCCGCCCCGGCGGAACCCCGGGAGCCCGCGCCGCGGACCGACACCACACCCCCGGACGGTGACGCACCGCAGCCGGGGGAGCCCCGGACCACAGGGGACCCGCGGAACGCGCGGGAACCGGAGGAACGGGAGGAGCCGCGCGAGCCGCAGGGCAGGACGGACACCCCGGAACCCCCGCAGGCCCCCGAGCCCCCGCAGGCTCCCGAGCCCGCGCATGCTCCCGAGCCCCCGGCGAAGCCGACGGCCCCCGAAGCATCCGACGAGCCGAAGGCCCCCGAACCCGCCGAGCACCCCACGGCCCCCCACGACCTCCACCCCGACCGCCCCCACGCCCACACCCCGACCGCTCCTGCCCCCGCCCGCGGTGACGCAGACCCGGCCGCCACCCCGCCCCTGGGCACCCCCACGGCCGACACACCGGGCGCACCGGACACCCGAGGCACCCCGGGCACCCGCGGCAAGGGCCGCCCCCCGCGCCCGCCGGAGCCCCGCGGCGGCCTCCTCATGGGCCGCCCCTTCGGCGTACCCGTCTACGTCGCACCCAGCTGGTTCCTGGTCGCCGCCCTGATCACCTGGGTGTTCGGCGGACAGCTCGACCGCGTCCTGCCCGAGCTGGGCGGCGCCCGCTACCTCGTCTCCCTCTTCTTCGCGGTCGCCTTCTACGCCTCCGTCCTCGTCCACGAACTGGCGCACACCATCGCCGCGCTCCGCTTCAAGCTCCCGGTGCGCCGTATCCAGCTCCAGTTCTTCGGCGGCGTCTCCGAGATCGAGAAGGAGGCCGAGACCCCCGGCCGCGAGTTCGTGCTGGCCTTCGTCGGCCCGCTGCTCTCGCTCGTCCTGGCGGGCCTCTTCTACCTCGCGATGCTGACCGTCGAGCCCGGCACGGTCCCCGGCGTCCTGCTGGCCGGTCTGATGATCTCCAACCTCATCGTGGCCGCGTTCAACCTCCTGCCCGGACTCCCGCTCGACGGCGGCCGGATGCTGCGCGCCGTCGTCTGGAAGCTCACCGGCCGCCCCATGACCGGCACCGTCGCCGCCGCCTGGGTCGGACGCGCGCTCGCCGTCTCCGTCCTGATCGGCCTGCCGCTGCTCACCCAGTCCGGCGCGCTCGGCTCGAACGCCGAGGACAGCGTCGGCATGGACACCGTCCTCGACGCCCTGCTCGCCGCGATCCTCGCCGCGATCATCTGGACCGGGGCGGGCAACAGCCTGCGCATGGCCCGGCTGCGCGAGCACCTCCCCGAACTGCGCGCCCGCAACCTCACCCGCCGCGCCGTCCCCGTGGAGACCCACACCCCGCTCTCCGAGGCCCTGCGCCGCGCCAACGACGCCGGGGCCCGCGCGCTGGTCGTCGTCGACGCCCACGGCGAACCCGTCTCCCTGGTCCGCGAGGCCGCCATCGTCGGCGTCCCCGAGCACCGCCGCCCCTGGGTCGCGGTCAGCGGCCTCGCCGCCGACCTCACCGACGGCATGCGCGTCTCCGCCGAACTGGCGGGCGAGGACCTTCTCGACGCCCTGCGCGCCGCCCCCGCCACCGAGTACCTGGTCGTCGAGGAGACCGGCGAGATCTACGGCGTCCTGTCCGCGGCCGACGTGGAACGCGCCTTCGTGAAGGCCATGGCCCGCCCCTCGTAGACCCCGCCCGCACGGCCGTCCGGGTGGTCGGCGGCCCCCGTAAACCCCGGTAGGCTGTTCACATGTCCGAACCGACCGGTGCCGCCCGCAGGCGCGGGCCCTTCAAGGTCGGGGACCAGGTTCAGCTGACCGACCCCAAGGGCCGCCACTACACGTTCACGCTCGAGGCCGGGAAGAACTTCCACACCCACAAGGGTTCCTTCCCGCACGACGAACTGATCGGCGCTCCCGAGGGCAGCGTGGTCCGCACCACCGGCAACGTCGCCTACCTCGCGCTGCGCCCCCTGCTCCCCGACTACGTCCTGTCCATGCCCCGCGGCGCCGCCGTGGTCTACCCCAAGGACGCGGGGCAGATCCTCGCCTTCGCCGACATCTTCCCCGGCGCGCGCGTCGTCGAGGCGGGCGTCGGCTCCGGCTCGCTCAGCAGCTTCCTGCTGCGCGCCATCGGCGACCAGGGCATGCTGCACAGCTACGAGCGCCGCGAGGACTTCGCCGAGATCGCGCAGCAGAACGTCGAGCGCTACTTCGGCGGCCCGCACCCGGCCTGGCGGCTGACCGTCGGCGACCTCCAGGACAACCTGTCCGACGGGGACGTGGACCGCGTCATCCTGGACATGCTGGCCCCCTGGGAGTGCCTGGAGGCCGTCTCCAAGGCCCTCGTCCCCGGCGGCATCCTCTGCTGCTACGTGGCGACCACCACCCAACTCGCCCGGACCGTGGAGTCCATCCGGGAGATCGGCTGCTTCAACGAGCCGACCGCCTGGGAGTCCATGATCCGCAACTGGCACATCGAGGGCCTCGCCGTCCGCCCGGACCACCGGATGATCGGCCACACCGGCTTCCTCCTCACCGCCCGCCGCCTCGCCGACGGCGTCGAGCCGCCCATGCGCCGCCGCCGCCCCGCCAAGGGCGCCTACGGCGAGGACTACGCCGGCCCCAACGCCGACGGCGCCTCCGGCCGCTGACCCAGGCCCGGCCCTCGGCATCGCACCCACCCGCACAACGCACCGGCGCCGTGGCGCAGTTCCCCCAGCACCCCTGGGAACTGCGCCACGGCGCCATCGTGTTGCCCGCCCGGAGCCCGCCCGGCGGATCGGTCACCCCCCTGTTCCCCCGCCCTGTGACGTGTGGCACGATGCAGGCCACCCACCCCCACCGGCACAGCCCTCACAGGAGACGCTCCTCGTGCAGCAATCCGCCGTCCCGGAACTGGCACACACCCACACGCGCCCCATCCACTGGGTCGCGACCGCCACCGCCCTGGCCGGTGTCGTGGCGTTCTCCTCGGTGCTGCAACCGGACCCCGCGACGGCCGCCCAGGCGAGCGCCCCGGGCCCCAAGCCCGCCCCCGCCACCACCTCCGCCGCCCCCTCCACCGAGGGCGTCGACTGGCCGCTGGAGTGCGGACCCGTCAAGGCCCTCGTCATGCGGCAGGCCTCCGGCGACCTCGACGGCGACGGCAGGCCGGAAACCGTCGCCGCCGTCCACTGCGACGCCCCCATGGGCACCCCGCCCGACGGGGTCTACGTCCTGACCCGGGCCGCCGGGGCGAGCGCCCCGCGCGTGGTGGCCACCCTCGTCGCCCCCAAGGACCGCCTCACCGTCACCGCGCTCTCCGTCGCGGCCGACGGCACCGTGCACGCCGACTACCTCGGCTACTCCTCGGCCGACGTGCCCAGTTGCTGCCCGGACGTCAAGGACGCGGCCCGCTGGCAGTGGAAGGACGACCGGTTCATCCGCTCGACACCGGCCGGCTCCCACGACGTCTGACCCCCGTCGTCCACCGCTGTGAGAAAGCAGACAGCGGCCACGGAACGTGGCGCACGGATCACTCCGCGTCCGGCCCGTACACCTCGACCCTGTCCGAAACCCGCCGTACGTGGATGCAGTCGCCCGGACACTCGCGCGCCGAGTCCACCACGTCCGTCAGCAGCGGCAGCGGGACCGGGGTGGTCGCCCCCTTGTCCTGGAGCAGCTCGTCCCCGGCGCTCTTGACGTAGGCCAGGCCGTCGATGTCCAGCTCGAACACCTCCGGCGCGTACTGCGCGCAGATGCCGTCGCCGGTACAGAGATCCTGGTCGATCCAGACCTCCAGCGCCTCTCCCTCGACCGCGGCCTCCTGCTGCACGCTCATGTCTCCTGCCGAATCTCACCGGGCCGCCCGGGAACGATGCGGACCCGGACGGGTGTTGAACAGTTCGACCCTACCTTCGGCAGCTTCCCAATCATGTTCGGTGGGTATTCCCCTGGCGTGAGGGGAAACGCAAGGGTGAAGATCGGACACACCCCGAGAGTCTTTTGATCTAGGGGTTTCAATCGACACCCACCCAGGTAGGGTCTGGAAGCGTCCAGCTCCCCTTGGAGGAGGTGAGGACCGTGGCAGCCCACGACGACGACATGAACCGCGGCATCCGCCCGGGACGAGGGTCCGAAGACCCCGCCGGGCAGGTTGCCTACCTTGAGCAGGAGATCGCCGTCCTGCGACGTAAGCTCGCCGACTCTCCGCGGCACTCGAGGATCCTCGAAGAGCGGATCGTCGAGTTGCAGACCAACCTGGCCGGGGTGTCCGCCCAGAACGAGCGGCTTGCGAACACGCTCCGTGAGGCCCGCGACCAGATCGTGGCCCTCAAGGAGGAGGTCGACCGGCTCGCCCAGCCCCCGGCCGGCTTCGGAGTCTTCCTGCAGGCCAACGAGGACGGCACCGCCGACATCTTCACCGGCGGCCGCAAGCTCCGCGTCAACGTCAGCCCCGGCGTCGCGCTCGAAGAGCTGCGGCGCGGCCAGGAACTGATGCTCAACGAAGCGCTGAACGTGGTCGAGGCCATGGAGTTCGAGCGCGTCGGCGACATCGTCACCCTCAAGGAGATCCTGGAGGACGGCGAGCGCGCCCTGGTGCTCGGGCACACCGACGAGGAACGGGTGGTGCGGCTCGCCGAGCCGCTGCTGGGCGTCACCATCCGCCCCGGCGACGCCCTGCTGCTCGAACCCCGCTCCGGCTATGTCTACGAGATCGTTCCCAAGAGCGAGGTCGAGGAGCTGGTCCTCGAAGAGGTCCCCGACATCGGGTACGAGCAGATCGGCGGTCTCGGCGGCCAGATCGAGGCCATCCGCGACGCGGTCGAGCTGCCCTACCTCTACCCGGACCTGTTCAAGGAGCACGAACTGCGGCCGCCCAAGGGCGTCCTGCTGTACGGGCCCCCCGGATGCGGGAAGACGCTCATCGCCAAGGCCGTCGCCAACTCGCTGGCCAAGAAGGTCGCCGAGGTCACCGGCCAGGCCGCCGGCAAGAGCTTCTTCCTCAACATCAAGGGCCCCGAGCTGCTGAACAAGTACGTCGGCGAGACCGAGCGGCAGATCCGCCTGGTCTTCCAGCGGGCCCGGGAGAAGGCCAGCGAGGGCACGCCCGTCATCGTCTTCTTCGACGAGATGGAGTCCCTCTTCCGCACCCGCGGCTCGGGTGTCAGCTCGGACGTCGAGAACACGATCGTCCCGCAGCTGCTCGCCGAGATCGACGGTGTCGAGGGCCTTCAAAACGTGGTCGTGATCGGTGCCTCCAACCGTGAGGACATGATCGACCCGGCCATCCTGCGCCCCGGCCGCCTGGACGTGAAGATCAAGATCGAGCGTCCCGACGCCGAGGCCGCGACCGACATCTTCGGCAAGTACCTCACCGAGCGCCTTCCGCTGCACGGCGACGACCTCGGCGAGCACGGCGGCGACCGGACCACCACCGTCCAGAGCATGATCCAGACGGCCGTGGAACACATGTACGCCGAATCCGAGGAGAACCGCTTCCTGGAAGTCACCTACGCCAACGGCGACAAGGAAGTCCTTTACTTCAAGGACTTCAACTCCGGCGCCATGATCGAGAACATCGTGGGCCGCGCCAAGAAAATGGCGATCAAGGACTTCCTGGAGAAGAACCAGAAGGGTCTCCGCGTCTCCCATCTCCTCCAGGCCTGCGTGGACGAGTTCAAGGAGAACGAGGACCTGCCGAACACCACCAACCCGGACGACTGGGCCCGCATCTCCGGAAAGAAGGGCGAGCGGATCGTGTACATCCGCACCCTGATCACCGGAAAGCAGGGTTCCGACACCGGTCGCTCCATCGACACGGTGGCGAACACCGGACAGTACCTGTAAAAAACGGGCGGCTGCGGGTCCCCTTTCGCGGGTACCCGCAGCCGACTGCTTTTTACGGGCAGACGCGGGGACAAGGGCCGGAACAAGGCGGCAAGGCAATGACGCAAATGATCTCCCCACCGGTGCAGAGGCGTTCTAGGCTCTTCCGTACCGCCGGGCGCAGTGCGGGCACGGGCACCGCACACGCACCGGAGCACCCGCGGTACTTGAGCGGCATCCACGACCGAGGGTGCCGCCGGGCAAGGAGGGCCGCATGACCGTACGGCGAGTAATGGGTATCGAGACGGAGTACGGGATCTCCGTCCCCGGCCATCCCAACGCCAATGCCATGCTCACCTCGTCCCAGATCGTCAACGCCTACGCGGCGGCGATGCACCGGGCCCGCCGGGCCCGCTGGGACTTCGAGGAGGAGAACCCGCTGCGGGACGCGCGAGGCTTCGACCTCGCCCGGGAGGCCGCCGACTCCAGCCAGCTCACCGACGAGGACATCGGCCTCGCCAACGTGATCCTCACCAACGGCGCCCGGCTCTACGTCGACCACGCCCACCCCGAGTACAGCTCGCCGGAGATCACCAACCCGCGCGACGCCGTCCTGTGGGACAAGGCGGGCGAGCGGATCATGGCCGAGGCGGCGGAGCGGGCCGCCGCGCTGCCCGGCGCGCAGCCCATCCACCTCTACAAGAACAACACCGACAACAAGGGCGCCTCCTACGGCACGCACGAGAACTACCTGATGCGGCGGGAGACCGCCTTCTCGGACATCGTGCGCCACCTGACGCCCTTCTTCGTCTCGCGCCAGGTCTTCGCCGGGGCGGGCCGCGTCGGCATCGGCCAGGACGGCCACGAGCACGGCTTCCAGCTCAGCCAGCGCGCGGACTACTTCGAGGTCGAGGTCGGGCTGGAGACCACCCTCAAGCGCCCGATCATCAACACCCGCGACGAGCCGCACTCCGACGCCGAGAAGTACCGCCGCCTGCACGTCATCATCGGCGACGCCAACCTCTCGGAGATCTCGACCTACCTCAAGCTGGGCACGACCGCGCTGGTCCTGTCCATGATCGAGGACGGCTTCATCGCCGTGGACCTCGCCGTGGACCAGCCCGTCCGCACCCTGCACCAGGTCTCCCACGACCCGACCCTGCGCCGCCTGGTCACGCTGCGCAGCGGCCGGACGCTGACCGCGGTGCAGCTCCAGATGGAGTACTTCGAGCTGGCCCGCAAGTACGTCGAGGAGCGGTACGGCGCCGACGCCGACGAACAGACCACGGACGTCCTGCTGCGCTGGGAGGACACCCTCACCCGCCTGGAGAACGACCCGATGAGCCTGGCCGGTGAGCTGGACTGGGTCGCCAAGCGGGAGCTGATGGAGGGCTACCGGCGCCGCGACGGCCTCGACTGGGACGCCGCCCGGCTGCACCTGGTCGACCTCCAGTACGCCGACGTACGGCCCGAGAAGGGCCTCTACAACCGTCTGGTGGCCCGCGGGCGGATGAAGCGGCTGCTGGACGAGGCGGAGGTCGAGCGGGCCGTGGGCAAGCCCCCGGAGGACACCCGCGCCTACTTCCGCGGCCGCTGCCTGGAGCAGTACGCCGACGACGTCGCCGCGGCCTCCTGGGACTCGGTGATCTTCGACCTGCCGGGCCGGGACAGCCTCCAGCGCGTTCCAACCCTCGAACCGCTTCGCGGAACGCGAAATCACGTCAAGGCGCTACTCGACCGCTGTCGTACGGCGGAAGACCTGGTCAGGGTCCTGTCGGGCGGCTGAGCGGACGCACGGCGCCACCCCGCGGAGCAGGGTGGAAATCCCGCCGTACGGGAATCATCGAGGTGGCCCCCGCACGTTGGAACAACTGCGGGGCCGATGTCGGACCCGGCTTGTAGGGTCTGATCATCACCGATCGGCAGGATGCCGACCTGTCGACCATGTCGGGCGAACTGAGCGGGGTGAGGGTTATGGCGACCAAGGACACCGGCGGCGGCCAGCAGAAGGCGACGCGCTCCACCGAGGAGACCGAGGAGCAGACCGCGGAGGCGCAGGGCTCCGAGGACCTCAAGGAGCGCCAGGAGAAGCTGAGCGACGACGTGGACTCCGTCCTGGACGAGATCGACGACGTCCTGGAGGAGAACGCCGAGGACTTCGTGCGGTCCTTCGTGCAGAAGGGCGGGCAGTAGGCCGCCTCGGCCCGCTGACCGCACGGATCGAGCGTGCGGGAGCACGGGCGACCGGTGGGCGCGCCACCCGGCGCCGACCCCCGGTACCCGTGCTCCCGACCGGGCGCCACGCGCTGCGCACAACGGCTTCCGCAGGACATGTGGATCACCGCCGTGAGCCGGGTAGGGTCCCTGACACATCAACGTTCCACCTGTGAATTCGGCCTATCCGGAAGGAAACTCGTGGCAGCCAACTCTCTTGGCGTCGGGCGTCTACCAGCGGCCTTCCTGACGCCTGGTTCCTCCTCGTTCATGGACTTCCTCACCGACCACCAGCCGGAGCTGCTGCCCGGCAAGCGGCAGCTGCCGCCCACCCAGGGCGTCCTCGAGGCGCCGCACGGGACGACCATCGTGGCCGTGACCTTCCCCGGCGGCGTCGTGCTCGCCGGTGACCGCCGCGCCACCATGGGCAACGTCATCGCGCAGCGCGACATCGAGAAGGTCTTCCCGGCCGACGAGTACTCGGCCGTCGGCATCGCCGGCACCGCCGGTCTCGCCGTCGAGATGGTCAAGCTCTTCCAGCTGGAGCTGGAGCACTTCGAGAAGGTCGAGGGCGCCCAGCTCTCCCTGGAGGGCAAGGCCAACCGCCTGTCGACCATGATCCGCTCCAACCTCGGCATGGCCATGCAGGGGCTGGCGGTCGTCCCGCTGTTCGCCGGGTTCGACGTCGACCGCGACCGCGGCCGGATCTTCTCCTACGACGTGACCGGCGGCCGTTCCGAGGAGAAGAACTTCGCGGCGACCGGCTCGGGCTCGATCTTCGCGCGCGGCGCGATGAAGAAGCTCTACCGCGACGACCTCACCGAGGAGCAGGCCACCACGCTGGTGGTCCAGTCCCTCTACGACGCGGCCGACGACGACTCGGCGACCGGTGGTCCCGACGTCGCCCGCCGGATCTACCCCATCGTCACCGTGATCACCGAGGACGGCTTCCGCCGGCTCACCGACGACGAGTCCTCCGAGATCGCCCGCGCGGTGCTGGCGCGCCGCCTGGAGGAGCCGGACGGCCCCCGCGCCGCCCTGCTCTGACGGGCGCACCCGCTCCTCTGCCAGGTGATCCAGTGACTTCCACAGAAAGGGACGGATAACCGGTGTCGACGCCGTTCTATGTCTCACCCCAGCAGGCGATGGCCGACCGCGCGGAGTACGCGCGCAAGGGCATCGCCCGTGGCCGCAGCCTGGTCGTGCTGCAGTACGCCGACGGCATCGTCTTCGTCGGCGAGAACCCGTCCCGCGCGCTGCACAAG
The DNA here is from genome assembly GCF_044757425.1 of Streptomyces sp. NPDC091281. Taxonomy (NCBI): domain Bacteria; kingdom Bacillati; phylum Actinomycetota; class Actinomycetes; order Kitasatosporales; family Streptomycetaceae; genus Streptomyces; species Streptomyces sp. NPDC091281. Next base: position 217,096 of record NZ_JBIVUY010000006.1, read on the forward strand.
TTCAGCGAGATCTACGACCGGATCGGCTTCGCCGCCGCCGGCAAGTACAACGAGTACGAGAACCTCCGCATCGGCGGCGTCCGCTACGCCGACCTGCGGGGTTACACCTACGACCGGGACGACGTGACCGCCCGCGGTCTCGCCAACGTCTACGCCCAGACCCTCGGCACGATCTTCTCCTCGGCGGGCGAGAAGCCGTACGAGGTCGAGCTGGTGGTGGCCGAGGTCGGCGAGACGCCCGACGGCGACCAGATCTACCGGCTGCCGCACGACGGGTCGATCGTCGACGAGCACGGCTCGGTCGCGGTCGGCGGCAACGCCGAGCAGATCAGCGGCTACCTCGACCAGCGCCACCAGGACGGCATGAGCCTCGCCGAGGCGCTCGAGCTGGCCGTGCAGGCGCTCTCGCGGGACACCAACGGCACGGAGCGGGAGATCCCCGCCGAGCGGCTGGAGGTGGCGGTGCTGGACCGGACCCGGCCGCAGCAGCGCAAGTTCAAGCGGATCGTCGGGCGGCAGCTCGCCCGGCTGCTGGAGGCCGGTGGCGCGACCACCGAGGCCGAGAGCGCCGAGGAGGAGTAGACCCTCCCGTCCCACCGCCCTGCTGTGCCCCGGCCGACCTCACGGCCGGGGCACAGGTGGTTCAGGAGGCGCTGGGCGGGGCCGTGGAGGCCCGCACGACCAGTTCGACGGGGATGTCCCCGGCCTCGGGCGTCCGGCCCTCCAGGACGGCCAGCAGGGCCCGCATGCCCCGCTCGCCGAACAGCTCCGCGTCCAGCCGGACCGTCGTCAGCTCCGGGTCGAGGGCGGTGGCGAGGGCGAGGTCGTCCAGCCCGGTCACCGACACGTCGTCCGGCACCCGCAGACCCAGCCGCCGTACGGCCTTGCAGGCGCCCGCGGCCAGTTTGTCGTCGTCGCAGACCAGGGCGGTCGGGCGGGGGCCCGGGGCGGACAGCGCGGCCTCGGCGGCGGCCACCGCGCCGTCGATCGAGATGGGCGCGCGGGCCGTCCGCAGCGAGGCGCCCGGCACCGCGCCCACCCGCGCGGCCAGCTCCCGCGCGCGCACCTCGAACGTCCAGGACGGCACGTCCGCCGCCAGATGCAGGAACGACCGGTGCCCGAGCGACAGCAGGTGGTCGGCGATCTGGCGCATGCCGTCGGTGATGTCCAGATTGACCGTGGCGGCGCCGAGACTGCCCTCCGGGTCGCTGTCCAGCATCACCAGGGGCAGCTGGTCGCCGCGGATCGCGGTGAGCGCGTCGGCGGCCATCGACGAGGCGAGGACGCCGTCCAGCGCCGCCTGGGCGGAGGCGAACGGGTCACGGGCCGGGCCGACGCCCTCGGGGGAGGGGTACAGCACCACGCCGAAACCGTGCGCGGCGGCCACGCGCGCGGCGCCCGTGTAGACCCCGGCGAAGAACTCCGTGGTCAGCGCCGGGACCACCAGCAGCACCGTCCGCGTGCGGCCCAGGCGCAGGTTGCGGGCGGCCAGGTTGGGCCGGTAGCCCAGGTCCCGGGCGGCCTCCCGCACGCGCTCGGCGGTGGCCTCGGAGACCCGGCCCCGCCACTTGTCCCCGAGGACCAGGGAGACGGCCGCCTGGGACACCCCGGCGGCCTGCGCCACGTCGCGGCTCGTCGGGCGCGTGCTACCTCGTGCCACGGTGCGCCTGCTCCTTCGTCGGGACGTCTGGACTCGCGAACAGCGCACATGGTACGTATGACAACCGAAGTTATACGTAAAACCTGGGTGGGGGCACCGACTCGGGCGGGCCGACGGAGGCAGGACCATGGCCGCGGGATACCTGGAGATCCTCAGGGCGAAGCACGCCGCCCGGCTGCTCACCGGCACGCTCGTGGGGCGGCTGCCCAACGCCACCGCCCCCATTGCGATCGTCCTGTTCGTGCGCGCCCAGGGCGGCTCCTACAGCCTCGCGGGCGCCCTCGCGGCCGTCTACGGCATCGCCAACGCCGTCGGCCAGCCCCTCCTCGGCCGCCTCGTCGACCTGCACGGCCAGCCCCGCGTGCAGCTTCCCGCAGCCCTCGCCTCCGCCCTGGCGATGACCCTCTTCGCCCTCTCCGGCACCGATCCGCTGCCGCTCGCCTGCGCGGCCGTGGCCGCCGCCGGGCTCTTCACCCCGCCGCTGGAGGGCGGCCTGCGCGCGCTGTGGCCGGGCGTCCTGCGCCGCGAGGACCAGGTGCACACCGCGTACGCCATGGACGCGATCGCCCAGGAGGTCATGTTCACCGTCGGCCCCCTGCTGGTGACCGTCTCGGTGTCCCTGTGGTCCGAACAGGCGGCGCTGCTCGTCCTGAACGCCGTCGGCGTGCTCGGCGCGCTCTCCGTGGTCGTGTCGCCGCCCTCGCGCGCGTGGCGCTCCGCCCCGCGCGAGGCCCACTGGCTGGGCGCCCTGCGCTCACCCGGCCTGCTGGTGCTGCTCGCCGCCTTCCTCTGCGTCGGCATCGCCCTCGGCTCCATCACGGTCGCCTCCGTGCCGTACGCCGACGACCACGGCGGCGACGCCGTCTACGGCTGGCTGATGGCCGCCCTCGGCCTCGGCGCCCTCGTCGGCGGCCTCGTCTACGGCGCCCGGCAGTGGGCCGGAGCCCCGGAACGCCGACTGCGGGTCCTGGTGGCCTTCCTGGCGGTGTGTTACCTGCCCCTGCTCCTCATGCCCGGCGCGGTCGCCATGGTGGCCCTCAGCGCCCTCGCGGGCGTGTTCCTCGCGCCCGCCCTCGCCTGCGCCTTCGTCATCATCGACCGGCACGCCCCGCGCGGCACCGTCACCGAGGCGTTCTCCTGGCTGGTGACCACGTTCACCGTCGGAGCGTCGGTCGGAACGGGCCTCGCGGGCCCGGTCGTCGAGGCCGGCGGCGCCCAGTGGGGCTTCACCCTTCCGGTCGCGGGCGGCGCCGCGGCCCTGCTCGTCCTGCTCGCCACGGGACGGGTCCTCGCAGCTCCGGCGGAGAGCGAGGTCGTTGCGGCTTCATCGGAAAATGATCCAAACCGTGCTGCCGAACCCCGTTTCAGTTCAGGGGATCGGGCGTAATGTTCAGTCATGGACCGCCGCATTTTCGGGCTGGAGAACGAGTACGGCGTCACGTGCACGTTCAGGGGACAGCGCCGCCTGTCGCCTGACGAGGTGGCGCGGTACCTCTTCCGCCGTGTCGTGTCATGGGGCCGAAGCAGCAATGTCTTTCTGCGGAACGGCGCCCGCCTCTATCTCGACGTGGGATCGCATCCGGAATACGCGACACCCGAATGTGACAACGTGACCGAACTGGTCACCCACGACAAGGCCGGCGAGCGCATTCTCGAAGGACTCCTGGTGGACGCGGAACGACGCCTGCACGAGGAAGGAATCGCGGGCGACGTCTACCTCTTCAAGAACAACACCGACTCGGCGGGCAACTCCTACGGCTGCCACGAGAACTACCTGGTGGCGCGGCACGGGGAGTTCTCCCGCCTCGCGGACATCCTCATTCCCTTCCTGGTGACCCGCCAGCTGCTGTGCGGCGCCGGAAAGGTCCTCCAGACGCCCCGCGGGGCCGTCTACTGCGTCAGCCAGCGGGCCGAGCACATCTGGGAGGGCGTCTCCTCGGCGACCACCCGCTCGCGGCCCATCATCAACACCCGCGACGAACCCCACGCCGACGCCGAGCGCTACCGCCGGCTGCACGTCATCGTGGGCGACTCCAACATGTCCGAGACGACCATGCTGCTGAAGGTCGGCGCCACCGACCTGGTGCTGCGCATGATCGAGGCGGGCACCGTGATGCGCGACCTCACCCTGGAGAACCCGATCCGGGCCATCCGTGAGGTCAGCCACGACATCACCGGCCGCCGCAAGGTCCGCCTCGCCAGCGGCCGCGAGGCCTCCGCCCTGGAGGTCCAGCGCGAGTACTACGAGAAGGCCGTCGACTTCGTCGAGCGCCGGGGCATCCGCACCGGCACGGTCGAGCAGGTCCTGGAGCTGTGGGGCCGCACCCTGGACGCGATCGAGGCCGAGGACCTCGACCGGATCGGCACCGAGATCGACTGGGTGATGAAGTACCAGCTGATCGAGCGCTACCGGGCCAAGCACAACATGACGATGTCTCATCCGCGTGTGGCGCAGATAGACCTCGCCTACCACGACATCCACCGCCGTCGTGGCCTCTACTACCTGCTGGAGCGCAAGGGCCAGGCCGCCCGGATCTGCAACGACCTCAAGATCTTCGAGGGCAAGTCGGTGCCGCCGCAGACCACGCGGGCCCGGCTGCGCGGCGACTTCATCCGCCGCGCGCAGGAACAGCGCCGCGACTTCACGGTCGACTGGGTCCACCTGAAGCTCAACGACCAGGCGCAGCGGACCGTGCTGTGCAAGGACCCGTTCCGGTCCGTGGACGACCGGGTGGAGAAGCTGATCGCCGGGATGTGAGCGCCCTCCGGCCGGGCCGCCCGGCCGGTCGTACGGGTTCGCCGGTGCCCGGAGGCGTACGCGCCTCCGGGCACCGGCGCGTCCGCGTCCGTCGGTCCGCGTCCGTCGGTCCGCGTACGGGCCGAGCGCGGCGCCGGGGACGGGTCCGGGTGGCTCCGGGCGGGGCCGGGGCGGGTGCGGTCGGCGTGTCGTGAGGAGACCGGTGCGGCGCGCGCGTACGTCGTAGAGTGGCGGCCATTGCCCCCCACCCCCGATCCCAGTTGGACTGATGAACTACAACACGAAACGCCACGTGGCCGCCCTGCTGGCCGTTCCCGCCCTGTTGTTCACCGCCGCGTGCGGATCGGACGACGACAAGAACGGCGACACGGCGGGCGGCGTCGCCGAGGTCACGGGGAAGGCCGGGGCCAAGCCCACGATCGCCGAGGACGGCGACCCGTCCGAGAAGACCGTGGTCAAGACGGTCTCGGCGGGCAGCGGCACCCCGATCAAGGCGTCGGACTTCGTCCGCCTGGACTGGACGGTCCAGAAGTGGGGCGACAAGCAGGAACTCGGCGGCACCTGGGCCGCCCCGGCGGGCGCCACCGCGGCCCGCCAGCAGTCGGTCGAGCAGATCGGCAAGCCGAGCCAGCAGCTCCCCGAGAAGGTCCTCGACGCGGTCAAGGGCAAGAAGCCCGGCAGCCGGGTCCTGGTGCAGGGCACCGCGGGCGACCTGATCGGCCCGAACCTCAACACCTCCGGCGGGATCGCCGCCAAGGACGTCCTGGTCTGGGTGGTCGACCCGGTCGCCGCCACCGCCGTGGACGCCAAGGCCACCGTCAAGGGCGAGCAGGCCGCCTCCGAGGCCGGGCTGCCCAAGGTCGACGAGCCGTCCCAGAAGGCCGCCGTCATCACCGTCCCCAAGGGGGAGAAGGCGCCCAAGGAGCTGGAGGAGCAGGTGCTCGTCAAGGGCACCGGCAAGAAGGTCGAGGCCGGGCAGGGCCTCATCGCCCAGTACACCGGCGTCAAGTGGGAGGACGGCAAGAAGTTCGACTCGTCCTGGGACCACGGCGGCGCCACCGCCTTCCAGATCGGCACCGGCGCCGTGGTGCAGGGCTGGGACAAGGGCCTGGTCGGCAAGAACGTCGGCGACCGCGTCCTGCTGGTGATCCCGCCCTCGCTGGGCTACGGCGCCAGCCCCAACAGCGAGCTGTCCAAGAACACGCTGGTCTTCGTGGTGGACATCCTCGGCGCGGTCTGACCCCCCGGTCTGTGAGACTGGTCCCGACGTACGTCACGTAACAAGGAGTCATGAAGTGAGCATCGACAAGCCCGAGATCGACTTCCCCGAGGGTGAGCCGCCGGCGGACCTGGAGATCAAGGACCTCTGGGAGGGCGACGGCGAGGAGGCGAAGGCGGGCCAGACCGTCACCGTCCACTACGTCGGGGTCAGCTTCAGCACGGGCGAGGAGTTCGACGCCAGCTGGAACCGCGGCGCCCCGTTCCGCTTCCCGCTGGGCGGCGGCCGGGTCATCAAGGGCTGGGACCAGGGCGTGCAGGGCATGAAGGTCGGCGGGCGCCGCCAGCTGACCATCCCGGCCCACCTCGCCTACGGCAACCAGAGCCCGACCCCGGCCATCAAGCCCGGCGAGACGCTGATCTTCGTCGTGGACCTGCTCGGCGTCTGAGTCCGTCACGTGTCGCCGGGTGTCGCCGGAGCCGGTGCGGCGACGCCCGCGACCGTCCGGCGGGGCCGGGACCGGTCGGGTGACGCCCGGCCCGGTCGCGGTGGGATCGTCGTACCGTGACCGGACCGGGGCGGGTCATCCGGCCATTCAGCGCACGACGGTGACCGGTTCCGATCACCTGGGGCCCATGCCTGTCCGGGCATGGGCCTTTCGTGCGCGCAGGGCATTGGTCGCGGTTTGGCCGGGGTTTTGCCCCGGCCACGCGGAGCGGTACGGTCATCCGTCAGAAGCACCATAGGGAAGGCGAAGGGCGTCGATGGCCATTGCCAAGGCCGAGCGGCTGATGAACCTGGCGCTGTGTCTGCTCGGGACGCGGCGGCCCCTCAGCAAGCGCGAGCTGCGTGACTCCATCGAGGCCTACGTCGAGGCGTTCCGGCCCGAGAAGGGCGCCGCCGGGAACGACGACTCCTTCAACCGCATGTTCGAGCGCGACAAGGACGACCTGCGCGAGCTGGGCCTGGTCATCGAGACCGTCGAGAGCCTCGACGGCGAGATCGGCTACCTCGCCCGCCGCGACAGCAACCGCCTGCCGCCCATCACCCTCGACGCCGAGGAGGCCGCCGCCCTCGGCCTCGCCGCCAAGGTCTGGCAGCAGGCCCGGCTCGCCGGGGCCGCCAGCGGCGCCCTCCAGAAGCTGCGCGCCGCCGGACTCCCCGAGGACGTCGACCCCTACGAGTCGCACGGCGCGCTGGAGCCTCGCATCCCGGTGCACGAGGCCGCCTTCGAACCGCTGATGCTGGCCTGCCGCGACCGCCGCCCCGTCGTCTTCGACTACCGCAAGGCCAACGCCGCCCAGCCCGAGCCCCGCCAGGTCGAGCCCTGGGCGCTGGAGTGCTGGCGCGGCCACTGGTACCTGGCCGGCTGGGACCGCGAGCGCGGCGCCGAGCGCGTCTTCCGGCTCTCCCGCATCACCGGCCGGGTCCGCTCCCGCGCCGCGGCCTTCACCGCGCCCGTCCCGGACGTCGTCACCGTCCGCGAGACGGTCGCGAGCTGGGCCGGGGAGAACGCCGACCGCAGCGCCCTGATCCGGCTGCGCGCCGGGTCCGGGTACCCCTTGCGGGCGAAGGCCACGGCGGTCCGGGAACTCGGCGACGGGTGGGACGAGTTGCAGATTCCGTACGGCCACGGGCTCGACGCCTGGCTGGTGGAGTTCGGGCCCGACGTGGTGGTCCTGGAACCCGCCGAGCTGCGGGCCGACGTGGTGGACCGGCTGCGTGCCGTGGCCAAGGGCTGAGGGGGAGCGAGCAACACAGTGGCAGGCAAACCGGCCAGGCCGGCGAACGCGATCGACCAGACCCGGCGGATGCTCTCCCTCGTGACGTATCTGCGGGAGCGGCCCGGCGCGCGTATCGAGGACGTGGCCCGCGCCTTCGGGATCACCGAGGACGAGCTGGTCTCCGACCTCGACGTGCTGCCCATGTGCGGCACCAGCTTCCGCGGCGGCGACCTCCTCGACATCGACACCGACGGCGAGCGCATCTGGTGGCACAACCCCGCCGCCCTCGGCGCGGACGCCGCCGAGCCGCTGCGGCTGGCCGCCGACGAGGCGACCGCGCTGCTGGTCGCCGCCCGCGCCGTGGCGACCCTGCCCGGACTGCGCGAGGGCGACCGGCAGGCCCTGCTGCGGGCCACCGCCAAGGTGGAGACCGCGGCGGGGGAGACGGCGGGCGCCAGCTCCCGGCTGTCGGTGACCTTCGAGTCCGAGGGCGGTGTCTTCGCCGAGGTCGACCGCGCGATCTCCGAGCGCCGCCGCCTCTGGATCCGCTACTACTCGCCCGCCCGCGACGAACTCGCCGAGCGCGAGATCGACCCCATCCGCCTGGTCAGCCTCGGCCACACCTACGTCGAGGCCTGGTGCCGCCGCTCCGAGGCCCGGCGCACGTTCCGCCTCGACCGCGTCGCCGAGATCAGGATTCTCGACGAGCCGTCCGCGCCGCCGGAGATCGAGATGCGGGACCTCTCGGAGGGGCTGGTGCAGCCCGCCGCCGAGGACCCCGAGGTGATCGTCGAGGTCGGCCCCGGCGGGCGCTGGGTCGCCGAGTACTACCCACACGACAGCGCCGACGAACTGCCCGACGGCGGGCTGCGCATCACCCTGCGCACCCCCGACCCGGCCTCGCTGCGGCGCCTCGCGCTGCGGCTCGGCCGCGACGGCCGCATCGTCGCGCCGCAGGGCCTCGCCGACAGCGCCCGCCAGGCGGCCCGGGAGGCGCTGGCGGCGTACGACGGCGTGGAGGCCGAGGCCGCGCGGGCCAGCGGGGCGACCGTGCCGGACCAGGGGGTTCCGGCGTCGGCGCGGGAGGGGTCCGACGGGAGGGAACGGGAGCGGTGAACGAGACGGTGACGTCCTCCGGCGGTCAGGGCACGGCGACGGCCCCCGGAGCCAGGAGCACGGTCACGTCCTCCGGCGGCCAGGGCATCTCGGTGGCCTCGGCGTTCGCGGGGATGAGAAGTGTCGTGCCGGTGGTCTTCCGGGCCGGCTGCCCCGACTGCCGCGGGTACTTCGAACTGGCCGCGGGAGCGCTGCGCCTCGCCATAGGAGCCTCCAGCCGCACCACCTTCTACTCCTTCACCTGCCCCGACTGCGGGGTCGCGGTCCGCAAGCCCGCGGGGGAGCGGATCGTCGAACTCCTCACCGGCGGCGGCGTCCGGACCTTGCGCCTGCACCCGGCGACCTAGGTCCTCTCAGCGACCTGCGCCGCGTCGGCGCGGTCCTGCCCGGCGGGTGTACCCACGGCCCGGTCCGGTGGGGCGGCCGGGACGGTCTAGGCTCGGGGGCATGTTCTGGCCGATGTTCGCGGTAGCCGTGGGTTTCGTCGGGCTCGCCGTCCTCGCGGTGTGTGCCGTCCGGGTCTTCCTGGAGGCCCAGCGCCTCGGACGGCAGGTCGCCGAGTCGGCCCGCCGCATCAACCAGGCCGCCGAGGAACTGGAACAGGCGTCGCTCAAGGCGGCCCGCGCGGCCGAGGGGATCTGAGGAGCGGGACGCGCAGGGCTGCGGTCGCGGGACGGACCTCCGCCCGTACGGCGAGCCGTGGGGCTCCGGTTCCGTACGCGTGCCGACGGGTCGGGGATGGCGATGCGCCGCCCCGCTCGACCCCGGCTCGGCCCGGCCCCGTCCATGATCCAGCCCCGCCCTGCTGGGTCCGGCTCCGGTCCCCGGAGCCTCACGACCGCCGCGCGCCCGCGCACCCGTACGCCGTCCCCGGCCGGTACGCGGGTGTCGGAGCGGCGGGCTTGGGCGCGTTTTGGGTCACTTCGCCCTCCCGTCCCGGTGGTCCCGGCAGGTACGCTGCTGGTCGCGGACCGGAGACGAGGCCCGGAACGCGGACCGGGAGTACGCACGGGGATTGCTTCACGTTCACCCCTGAGCGTTACGATCGCTGTCGACACGATCGTTCGGACGCTTGTCCGACCGGTCGGACGGCATCCCACCCAGCCGCCTCGGTGAGAAGGTAAAGACTTATGTTCGGAAGGCTCGGCGCCCCCGAGATCATTCTCATCCTCGTCGTCATCATCCTGCTGTTCGGCGCGAAGAAGCTTCCGGACATGGCGCGCTCGCTCGGCAAGTCCGCGCGGATCCTGAAGAGCGAGGCCAAGGCGATGAAGGAAGACGGCAGCACCAACTCCGCCACCCCGGCCGCCCCGCCCACCCCCGGCGAGCAGCAGCCCCCGGCTCAGCGCACCATCCAGGCCTCTCCCGGCGACGTGACCAGCTCGCGCCCGGTCAGCGAGCCCACGGACACGACCAAGCGCTGACCCCAGGGCCGGTGACCTCCGGCCCGCACGAGATGGGAACGTGGGTTGCCGAAGTCTGCCCGCAAGCAGGAGAAGGACCCCGAGGGGCGGATGCCCCTCGCGGAGCATCTGCGTGAGCTGCGCAACCGGCTGGCGAAGAGCCTGCTGGCGATCGTCGTCACGACGGTCATCGCCGCCTTCTTCTACAAGGACGTCATCCAATTCTTCACCGATCCCATCCTCGACGCGGTGGGATGCCAGTACAGCTTCGCCGAGCTGGCCAAGGGCACCGAGGACACCCAGTGCGCGCGCATCGTGCAGAACGGCCTCCTCAGCCCGTTCACCCTGGCCCTCACCGTGTCGCTGTCGGCGGGCGTCGTCCTCGCCACGCCGGTGTGGCTCTACCAGCTCTGGGCCTTCGTGGCGCCCGGCCTGCACCGCAGCGAGAAGAAGTACTCCCTCGGCTTCGTGGCCGCCGGTTTCCCCCTCTTCCTGATGGGCGCCTACTTCGCCTACTGGTCGCTGCCCAAGATGGCCTCCGTGATGCTGGAGTTCTCCATCATCGGCAGTGACAACCAGCTGCCCCTGGACGACCTCCTCCAGCTGATCATGCGGATGATCCTGGTCTTCGGGCTCTCCTTCGAACTGCCGCTGCTCCTCGTCATGCTGAACTTCGGCGGTGTCCTCGCGGGCAAGCGGATGGCCGGCTGGTGGCGCGGCATGATCATCGGCATCACCCTCTTCGCGGCGATCGCCACGCCCAGCACCGACCCGATCTCGATGCTCGCGCTGGCCGGTCCGATCTGGGTCATGTACTTCTGCGCGACGGGCATCGCCCTCCTCAACGACCGCCGCCGGGCCCGCCGCGACGCCCTCGGCCCCGCCGACGACGAGGCCTCCACGCTCGACCTGACGCCCGAGGCGATCGGCGAGGTCGAGCCCGTCGGCAGCGCCCGCGGTGTGCCCGAGCAGGTCAGCCGGGAGCGGATCAACGGTTATGACGACGTGACCTGAGAACCGTACGGCGGCTCGTAGGGTCGCTCCGTGACCAGCGAGATCACCCTCTTCGTCAACCCCACCGCGGGCCGCGGCCGGGGCGCCCGCGCGGCGCTGCCGGCCGCTTCGGCGTTGCGGGCCGCCGGACACGACGTACGCACCGTCGTCGGCGAGACCGCCGCCGACGCCCTCGCCCGCGCGCGGGCCGCCGTCGCGGACGGCACCGGCGCCCTGATAGCGGTCGGCGGCGACGGGCTCGCCCACCTGGCGCTCCAGGCCGTCGCCGGGACCCGCGTCCCGCTCGGACTGATCGCCGTCGGCACCGGCAACGACCTCGCCCGCGCCCTCGGCCTGCCCGTCCGCGACCCCGAGGCGGCGGGCCGCGTCGTCGCCGACGCCCTCCGCGAGGGACGCCTGCGGGACCTCGACCTCGGACACGCCGAACCCGCGGCGGGCGCGCCCGGCACGGCGGCGGGGACCGGGCCGGGCGGCCCCGGCGCGGACGGCGGGCGCTGGTTCGGGTCCGTCCTCGCCTCCGGCTTCGACTCCCGCGTCAACGACCGCGGCAACCGCATGCGGTGGCCCGCCGGACGGCTCCGCTACGACCTGGCGATGCTCGCCGAACTCGCCGCCTTCCGCCCCTTCCCCTACCGGATCACCCTCGACGACGGCGCCGTACGGGAGATCGAGGCGACCCTCGTCGCCGTCGGCAACGGGCCCTCCTACGGCGGCGGCATGCGGATCTGCCCCGGCGCCGACCCCGCCGACGGCCTGTTCGACGTCACCGTCGTCGGGGACTGCTCCCGCCGCACCCTGCTGCGCGTCTTCCCGCGCGTCTACCGGGGCACCCACGTCACCCACCCGAAGGTCACCGTCCACCGGGCGGCGAAGGTCGTCCTGGCCGCCGACGGCATCACCGGCTATGCCGACGGGGAACGCCTCGGGCCGCTCCCGCTGACCGTGCGCTGCGTGCCCGGCGCGGTGCGCGTCCTGGTGCCCTGAGCTGCGCCGACACCCGTGTGCCGGGGCCGATCCGGATAATGATCGTCCTGTTGTCAGTGGGGCCCGGTACGCTCGAAAGCACGATGACAGAGGACCTCTCCCCGGCCGAGCGGTACGCGGCTGCGCGCAGGCGCGCAGCCGAGCAGGCCACCGCGCTCGCTCCCTTCCGCGCGATGTACGACTTCGGTCTCGACCCCTTCCAGATCGAGGCCTGCCAGGCACTGGAGTCCGGCAAGGGCGTCCTGGTCGCCGCCCCCACCGGCTCCGGCAAGACGATCGTCGGCGAGTTCGCCGTCCACCTCGCCCTGGAGCAGGGCCGGAAGTGCTTCTACACGACGCCCATCAAGGCGCTGTCCAACCAGAAGTACTCCGACCTCTGCCGCCGCTACGGCAGCGACAAGGTGGGCCTGCTCACCGGCGACAACAGCGTCAACTCCGACGCCCCGGTGGTCGTCATGACCACCGAGGTCCTGCGGAACATGCTGTACGCCGGGTCGCAGACCCTCGTCGGCCTCGGATACGTGGTGATGGACGAGGTGCACTACCTCTCCGACCGCTTCCGCGGCGCCGTCTGGGAGGAGGTGATCATCCACCTGCCCGAGTCCGTCACCCTCGTCTCCCTGTCGGCCACCGTGTCCAACGCCGAGGAGTTCGGCGACTGGCTCGACACCGTCCGCGGCGACACCGAGGTGATCGTCTCCGAGCACCGGCCCGTCCCGCTGTTCCAGCACGTCCTCGCCGGACGGCGGATGTACGACCTGTTCGAGGAGGGCGAGGGCCACCGCAAGGCCGTCAACCCCGACCTCGCGCGCCTCGCCCGCATGGAGGCCAGCCGTCCCTCGTACCAGGACCGCCGCCGCGGCCGGATGCGCGAGGCGGACCGGGAGCGCGAGCGCCGGTCGCGGTCGCGGGTGTGGACGCCGGGCCGCCCCGAGGTCATCGAGCGGCTCGACGCCGAGGGCCTGCTGCCCGCCATCACCTTCATCTTCAGCCGCGCCGCCTGCGAGGCCGCCGTCCAGCAGTGCCTGCACGCCGGACTGCGGCTCAACGACGATGACGCGCGCGCCGAGGTCCGCGCCCTCGTCGAGGAGCGCACCGCCGCCATCCCCCGCGAGGACCTTCACGTCCTCGGGTACTACGAATGGCTGGAGGGGCTGGAGCGGGGCATCGCCGCCCACCACGCGGGCATGCTGCCGACGTTCAAGGAAGTCGTCGAGGAGCTTTTCGTCCGCGGCCTCGTCAAGGCCGTGTTCGCCACCGAGACCCTGGCCCTCGGCATCAACATGCCCGCCCGCTCGGTGGTGCTGGAGAAGCTCGTCAAGTGGAACGGCGAACAGCACGCCGACATCACCCCCGGCGAGTACACCCAGCTCACCGGCCGCGCGGGCCGCCGCGGCATCGACGTCGAGGGCCACGCCGTGGTGCTCTGGCAGCGCGGCATGAACCCCGACCACCTCGCCGGACTCGCCGGAACGCGTACGTATCCGCTGCGCTCCAGCTTCAAGCCGTCGTACAACATGGCGGTCAACCTGGTCGAGCAGTTCGGGCGGCACCGCTCGCGGGAGCTGCTGGAGACCTCGTTCGCCCAGTTCCAGGCGGACCGCTCGGTGGTCGGCATCTCCCGCCAGGTCCAGCGCAACGAGGAAGGACTGGAGGGCTACCAGGCCTCCATGACCTGCCACCTCGGCGACTTCGAGGAGTACGCGCGCCTGCGCCGCCAGCTCAAGGACCGGGAGACCGAACTCGCCCGGCAGGGCGTCGCCCAGCGGCGCGCCGAGGCGGCCGTCGCGCTGGAGAAGCTGAAGCCCGGCGACATCATCCACGTGCCCACCGGCAAGTACGCCGGACTGGCCCTGGTCCTCGACCCCGGCCTGCCCGCCGGACGCTCCAACGGCCACCGCGGCTTCGACCACCACGACGGGCCCCGCCCGCTGGTGCTCACCGCCGAACGGCAGGTCAAGCGGCTCGCGTCGATGGACTTCCCGGTGCCCGTGGAGGCCCTGGACCGGATGCGCGTCCCCAAGACGTTCAACGCGCGCTCCCCGCAGTCCCGGCGCGACCTCGCCTCCGCGCTGCGCACCAAGGCCGGGCACATCCCGCCGGAGCGGGCCCGCAAGAAGCGGGCGCAGGCCGCCGACGACCGGGAGATCGCCCGGCTCCGCACCGAACTGCGCGCCCACCCCTGCCACGGCTGCTCCGAGCGCGAGGACCACGCCCGCTGGGCCGAGCGGTACTACCGGCTCCAGCGCGACACCTCGCAGCTGGAGCGGCGCATCGAGGGGCGCACCAACACGATCGCCCGCACCTTCGACCGGATCGTCGCGCTCCTCACCGAACTGGACTATCTGCGCGGCGACGAGGTCACCGAGCACGGCAAGCGGCTCGCCCGGCTCTACGGCGAGCTGGACCTCCTCGCCAGCGAGTGCCTGCGCGCCGGGGTCTGGGAAGGGCTCGCGCCCGCCGAGCTGGCCGCGTGCGTGTCCGCGCTCGTGTACGAGTCCCGTGTCGGGGACGACGCCATGGCGCCCAAGCTGCCCGCGGGGCGGGCCAAGGCCGCGCTCGGGGAGATGGTGCGGATCTGGGGGCGGCTCGACGCGCTGGAGGAGGACTTCCGGATCAGCCAGACCGAGGGGGTCGGCCAGCGGGAGCCCGATCTCGGGTTCGCCTGGGCCGCGTTCATGTGGGCCTCCGAGAAGGGGCTCGACGAGGTGCTGCGCGAGGCGGAGATGCCCGCGGGGGACTTCGTGCGGTGGTGCAAGCAGGTGATCGACGTGCTGGGGCAGATCGCGGGGGCGTCGTCGCACGCGGAGGGGTCCACGGTGCCTCGCGCTGCGCGGAAGGCCGTGGATCAGCTGCTGCGGGGGGTTGTGGCCTACTCGTCGCTGGGCTGAGAGGCCCTGCGGGGCTTGGGCGGGCGGGGGCGCGTCGGTTCGGGGGCCTCGGGGTTCTCGGGGTGCTGGCCGGGTGCGGGTGTGTGGGGGCTGGTCGCGCAGTTCCCCGCGCCCCTGAGGGGATTCGCCCGGACCGGGGGGTCTGTGCGGGTGGGGATGGGGTGGGTGCGCGGTTCCTCGCGCCCCTGAGAGGGCTTGGCCGGGCGTGGGGACCGTGGACCCGCGGACCGGCCTTCTTCTTCAGCTCATCGCGGGCTTCTCCGGCTCATCGCGGGAATCTGACGCAAGCCACGCTCCCGGAACGGGAGTTCACCCGTCCCGGTGAGGGTTTTCGCACACCCTGACGCCGTCACGCGCCGTATTCGAACGAACCCCCAGCGTGCAAAAAGAGTGAGGCTACTCCACGTGCCGGGCCGGTTTCAGGCGGTTGCCGAATATGACACGGCGATGATCCCGCCGGACTAAGCTCGCCCGCGAAGCACCAAGTTGAGGTGTATTCGCGCACTTGTTCCCCGATATCCAGAACGTACCGACAGATCCCCTACAGAGGGTGCCCCCCATGGTGAGTGTTCAGTCCCCACCCGGCCGCCGTGAACCGGCCGACACACGCGTGCTGTTGCTGCCGGCGATACTGATGGCCGCGGCGACCGGAGCGGCTGTCGCCCTGGTGACGGAGCCCGCCCGGCTCGCCGTCGGCGTGTGCGGTGCCCTGGCCACCCTCCTGGTGAGCGCGGCGGGGGCCGAGACCGTCCGCCGGGGCCGTCGCCTGCGCGAACTGCGGGCGGAGAAGGATCGCCGCGTCGCCTACCTCGAACGCCGCGTCTCCGCCCACCAGGAACAGAACCTGCGCGTCGCCGAGTACTTCGTCCCCCAGGCCGTCACCTGGCTGCGCGGCGGCAACTCGCCCCGAGAGGTGATGCTCCACTTCAGCGACGTCGACACCGACTTCCGCGAACTCGACGAAGGTCAGCTGAACACCGTCAAGGCCATCCTCGACATCGTCGACCACGAGGAGGCCCTGCGCGACTCCGCCCAGCGGTCCTTCGTCAGCGTCGCCCGCAAGGTGCAGGCCATCGTCCACCAACAGGCCGCGGAACTCCGGGAGATGGAGGAGGACCACGGCCGCAACCCCGAGGTCTTCGACGACCTCCTGCGCATCGACCACGGCACCGCCCTGATCGGCCGCCTCGCCGACTCCGTCGGTGTCCTCGGCGGCGGCCGGCCCAGCCGCAACTGGCCCCAGCCCGTGCCGCTCTACAGCGTGCTGCGCGGCGCCATGTCCCGCATCCTGGAGTACCGGCGCATCCAGCTCGACTCCATCGCCAAGGTCAACATCCGCGGCCTGTCCGTCGAACCGCTCATCCACGCGCTCGCCGAACTCCTCGACAACTCCACCCGCTACTCGCCCCCGCAGAGCAAGGTGCACGTCAACGCCGTCGAGGTGCAGACCGGCATCGCCATCGAGATCGAGGACGCGGGCGTCAGCCTCAGCGAGGAGGCCCGCGCCAAGGCCGAACGCATGCTGGAGATGGCCATGGCGGGCGTCGACATCCAGGACGTCGGCGGCACCCCGCGGCTCGGCCTCGCCGTCGTCGGCCGTCTGTGCAAGTCCTTCAACATGCAGGTGTCGCTGCGCACTTCGGCGTACGGCGGAGTCCGCGCCGTGCTGATCGCGCCGAGCGAAATGGTCACCTCCGACCCGGCGCCCGGCTTCGCCCACGGCATCGGCGCCACCGCCGTGCCGCAGATCGACCTCAGCACCATGGTCGAGGGCCCGAAGCGCCCGCCCAAGAAGCGCCGCCCCACCAACCCGAGGATTCCGGCGGGCGTCTCCCTGGACGACGACGAGGTGCCCGTGGTCACCGAGTGGACCGACAAGGGGCTGCCGCAGCGCCGCAGCAAGGCGACGATCCCGATCAGCCAGCGCTACCGCGAGGCCTACGCCGCCCAGGCCGCCGCCGAGCGCGGCGAACCCGACCCGTTCGCCCGCCCCGAGCCCGAGCCGGAGCCGCAGCCGGAGATCAAGCGGCAGGAACCCGGCGTCGCCTTCGAGGCCTTCTGGGAGGGCCTCAAGAAGGACAACCCCGGTGTGCACCCCACCGACTTCACCCGCAACCCCACCGCGTACCTGCACCTGATCGAGGACAAGGCCAAGACCGAGGCCGACGACGAAGGGGACCTCACGTGATCCAGCAGCGCCAAAACTTCGACTGGCTGCTCAAGGAACTGTACGACGGCGTTCCGGGCATCGAGATGATCGTGGTGCTCTCGGCCGACGGACTGCGCATCGCCCGCTACGCCGGCGACCCCGACGCCGCCGACCGGGTCGCCGCCGCCTGCGCCGGGCTCCAGAGCCTCGCCGGGGCCGTCGCCCAGGAGATCCACTCCAGCGACGGCGTGATGAACCTCGTCGTCATCGAACTCAACGGCGGCTACTTCTACCTGATGTCCGCCGGGGCCAACGCCTACCTCGCCGTCCTCGCCGACGTGCGCTGCGAGGCGGGCCGGATGAGCGCCATGATGCGCGACCTCGTCGTCCGGATCGGCGCCCACCTCACCAGCCCGCCCCGGCGCAACGGGCAGAGCGTATGACTCCTCCGCAACGCCGGCGACGGGACCCCCTGCCGGAGCCGTCGCCCCCGCCGCCCCCCGAGGGCGAGGGCAAGAACCCCGAACGCCTTTACACCATCACCGGCGCCGACGGCGAACGCGCCCCGCTCGACCTGGTCACGCTGATCGTCGCCCATGCCGACCCGCCGACCTCCGCCACCCCCGAACAGACCGCGGTGCTGCGGCTGTGCGGCGCCCCGCTGTCGGTGGCCGAGGTGTCCGCGTACCTCGGCCTGCCGTTCAGCGTGATCACGGTGCTGCTCACCGAGATGCTGGCCGGTGAACTCGTCCAGGCGCGCGCCCCGATCGTCCGGCAGAAGCTTCCCGACCGATCCCTCCTCGAAGCGGTGATGCATGGACTTCAACGGCTCTGACACGATCCCCGGCCCACGGACCGAGGACCACCTCCCGCAGAGCACCCGGGCCGCGGCGAAGATCGTCATCGTGGGCGGCTTCGGCGTCGGCAAGACCACGATGGTCGGCTCGGTCAGCGAGATCAAACCGCTGACCACCGAGGAGACGATGACGCAGGCCGGGATCGGCGTCGACGACAACTACGGCTCCGACTCGAAGACCGCCACCACCGTCGCGATGGACTTCGGCCGCATCCGCATCACCGACCAGGTCGTCCTCTACCTCTTCGGCACCCCCGGTCAGGAACGCTTCTGGTTCCTGTGGAACGGCCTCTTCGAGGGCGCCCTGGGCGCGGTCGTCCTGGTCGACACCCGGCGGCTGGAGGTCAGCTTCGAGGTGATGGGCCGCCTGGAGGAACGCGGCGTGCCCTTCGTCGTCGCCGTCAACACCTTCCCCGACGGCCCCCGTTACCCCCTCGACGACCTGCGCGCCGCCCTCGACCTGCCCCGCGACGTGCCGATCGTCGAGTGCGACGTGCGTCGCCGCGCCTCCAGCCGGGACGTCCTGCTCACCCTGATGAGCTTCCTGCACACCCTCGCCCTCACCGGCAACCTCACCTGACCGGGCCGACGTCGGCGCCCCCCTGCGTCAACCGGCCCCGGAACCAGCCGACTTCGGGCCCCGGCCCCGGACACACCACAGTTTCGGAGCGTCCCTGTGACCCCTGAACATCCCACCCCCACCGGACCGCACGACCTCGTCCCCGACCCCCAGCCGGGGGCCACCGCCGCCCCTCCGCCCGGCTGTCCCGCCCACGCCCAGGGCCCCGGCGGACTGCTCCGGCTCTACGGGCCCGGCGCCGCCGACCTCGGCTCGCTCTACGACCAACTGCGCGGCCAGCACGGCCCGGTGGCGCCCGTCCTGCTCCACGACGACGTACCGATGTGGGTCGTCCTCGGCCACGCCGAGAACCTGCACATGGTGCGCACGCCCTCCCAGTACACCCGTGACAGCCGCATCTGGACCCCGCTGCTGGAGGGCATGGTCAAGCCCGACCACCCGCTGATGCCGCACATCGCCTGGCAGCCCATCTGCTCGCACGCCGAGGGCGACGAGCACAAGCGGCTGCGCGGCGCGGTCACCGCCGCGATGGCCACCATCGACGACCGCAGCGTCCGCCGCTACATCTACCGGTCCACGCAACGCCTGGTGAACCGCATCTGCGAGCAGGGTTCCGCCGAACTCGTCGGCCAGTTCGCCGAGCACCTCCCGATGGCCGTCATGTGCCACGTCCTCGGCATGCCCGAGGAGTACGACGACCGGATGGTGCACGCGGCCCGCGACGCCCTCAAGGGCACCGAGACCGCCATCGCCAGCCACACCCTCGTGATGGAGGCGCTCGACCGGCTCACCACCCGCCGCCGGGCCCGCCCCGAGGAGGACTTCGCCAGCCACCTCATCCTCGACCCGGCCGGACTCACCGACGACGAGGTCCGCGAGCACCTGCGCCTGGTGCTGTTCGCCGCCTACGAGGCCACCGTCAACCTGCTCTCCAACGCGCTGCGGATGGTCCTCACCGACCCGCGGTTCCTCGCCCAGCTCAACGGCGGGCAGATGACCGTGCCCGAGGCGGTCGAGCAGTCCCTGTGGGACGAACCGCCGTTCAGCACCGTCTTCGCCTACTTCGCCAAGCACGACACGGAGTTGGGCGGCCAGCGCATCCGGCGCGGCGACGGCCTGCTGTTCGCGCCCGCGCCGGGCAACGTCGACCCGCGCGTCCGGCCCGACCTCGCCGCCCACATGCAGGGCAACCGGTCCCACCTCGCCTTCGGCGGCGGCCCGCACGAGTGCCCCGGCCAGGACATCGGCCGCGCCATCGCCGACGTCGGTGTCGACGCGCTGCTGATGCGCCTGCCCGACGTGCAGCTCGACTGCCTGGAGGAGGACCTGCGCTGGACGACGTCGATCGCCTCCCGCCATCTCGTGGCGCTGCCGGTGCGGTTCGAGCCGAAGCCGCAGCAGGACGTGATGACGAGGCCGACGCACGGGGTTCCGACACCTGTCCGCCCGGCCGTCCCGCTCAGCCTCGACATCAACCCCCGGCCGGGCCCCGCCGAACAGGCCGCCGCCGCACCGACGGCCACCGCCACCGCCACCGTGACCGCCCCGGCCGGGTTCGCGCCGCCGCCCGCCCCCGGTTACGGGCCGCCGACCGGCGAACCCCTGCCGGGCGCCCTGCCCCGCCCCCGCCCGGACTCCGTGCCGGACGCGGGACCCGGCCCCGAGTCCGCGTCCGCGCACGCACCCGCCACCGGCCCGGCCCGGCCGCCGGGTGCCTGGCGGCGCTTCGTCACCTGGTGGCACGGCTACTGACCGCGCGGCACCCCTCGGTCGCCGCCCGGCCCGCCTGTTTCCGCGCCGCCGTCGTCCTCACCGGCCGGTGACCACGCGGACAGGGTCCGGCCGCTGCGCAGCCGGTGGTCCTTCCCTGTGACCGGGTCGGTGAACGCCAGTTCCCGCGCGAGCAGTTGGAGCGGGTGCCGGGGATCACCGGCCGGTCCGGCGGCGGTCACCTCCGGGTAGAGCGGGTCGTGGCGGATCGGTACGCCCAACGCGCTCATGTGCACGCGGAGTTGGTGGGTCTGGCCGGTGTGCGGGGTGAGCCGGTAGCGGGCGAGGCCGTCCGGCCGGTGCGCGAGCAGTTCGACCCGGCTGACCGCGTTGGGCTCGCCCGGCACCTCGCGGGCGGCCAGCTCCCCGCGCTCCTTGAGGATGCGGCTGCGCACGGTCACCGGCAGGGTGAGCGCCGGATCGTACGGGGCCACGGCCTCGTACACCTTGTGGACCCGGCGCTCGCGGAACAGGGCCTGGTAGGCGCCGCGTTCCTCGGGGCGCACGGTGAACAGCACCAGTCCCGCGGTGAGTCGGTCCAGGCGGTGCGCGGCGCCCAGCGTGGGCAGGCCGAGTTCACGGCGCAGCCGGGCGAGCGCGGTCTCGGTGACGTGGCTGCCGCGCGGGGTGGTGGCGAGGAAGTGCGGTTTGTCGGCGACGACGACGTGCTCGTCCCGGTACACCACCTCGACCGGGAAGGGCACCGGTTCCTCCGGCGGGAGGTCGCGGTGGAACCACACGAACATGCCGGGCACGTACGCCGCGTCCGGCGGCACCGCCTGCCCGTCCGTGCCGACGATCCGGCCCGCCGCGAACATCTCCGCCAGCAGTCCGGCCCGGCGCGGCCCGAACCGCTCCGACAGATGCTCGCCGACCGTCGCCCACGGCCCGAGCCCCGGCAGCCGCACCCGCACGGGATCGATCCCGTCACGCTGCGGGAGGGGAGAGGGCGGGGGAGGGGTACGGCGTCTCATCGCCCCCAGCCTAGGCCGCGGCCCGGCTCGCAGTCCGGGGCGCGCGCCGCGGCGGACGTGGGGTGCTGCGGAGGTGGGGCGCGGCGGAGGGGGGCGCCCCGCCCGGAGCCCGTGCCCTCGGTGCGCCGTGCGCTCGGCGGCCGGCTGCGCGGAAAACCTCTTGGTCCCCACCCCGATCGCTCGGCAGGATGAGGATCATGCCCTACCTGACGCCGCCCGTCCTGCCGCCGGGCACCCTCGCCGCGCGTCCGCAGCCCGTGCTCCCCACCGGCGACGGACTGCTGCTGCGGCCCTGGCGGGCCGAGGACGCGCCCGCCGTCCACGAGGCCTTCCAGGACCCGGCGCTCCGGCAGTGGCACGTCCGGGGCTGCGACTCGGTGACCGAGGCCGGCGGCTGGATCGAGGAGTGGCGCAGCGCCTGGGCGAGTGAGCGGAACGCCCAGTGGGCGGTCGTCGACGCGGACACCGGCACGCTGTTCGGCCGGGTCGCCCTGCGGGTGATCCTGCTGGACGAGGGCGTGGCCGAGGTCGCCTACTGGACGACGGAGGCGGCCCGCGGCCGGGGCGTCGCCGCCCGCGCCACCGACACCCTCGCCCGCTGGGCCCTGGACGAGATCGGCCTGCACCGCCTGGAACTCATGCACGCCACCGCCAACGAGGCGTCCTGCCGCGTCGCCGCCAAGACGGGCTTCCGCCTGGAGGGCACCAGACGCAGCGCGGTCCTCCACGCCGACGGCTGGCACGACATGCACCTGCACGCGCGCGTGCGCGGCGACTGAGGGGGCGACCGACGGGTCGGACGGATTGTCAGTGGGTGCCCCTAGCCTGGACGACGTCACTGTTCATCGTCTGCTGGCTGGCGTGCGTTGGACATCCGGGCGTCCCGCCGACGGACAGCGCCGTCGGCGGGACGCCCGGCACTCCAAGGGCGGACAGGCCCCGCGGACACGGCCTAGGCTCCGGATCATGCAACGCAACGAGGTCATGCAGCGGGTCGTCGGGATTCTCACCGAGGCGGTCGAGATGCGGCGGCAGGCACGCGAACACCCGGACAGCGACGTCGTGTCGAGCGGTGCGGTGGCCGCGCTGCTCGCGGAGACGCTGCCGGACATCCGACTGCCCGCCGAGGCGGGCGGCCGGGCCGCGGTCGACATCATCACCGAGGAACTCGGCCCGGCCATCGTGACCATCGCGAACTGCTTCGCCTTCGCCTTCGTCCAGCTCGCCGAGATCCACGACGCGGGCCGCACCGACGTCCCCGCCGCCGAGGTCCTGCGCGCCATCTCCCTGCGACTGGCGGGACAAGAGGGGCAGGAGGGGCAGGAGGGGCAGGCGGGGCGCGCGGGGCAGTGAGAGGAGGGAGAGGGCGCCCACGGGGACGCCCCGGTGGTCGGGGAGAACAGGGGGCGCCCGTCCCGTCCGTGCCGCAGGCCGGGGAGCCGACGCGGAGCCTGCGCAGGGGGAGCGGGCCGGTGACCGCGGCGTAGGCCAGGCGTAGCGGCACGACGCGCGATGCGAGGGGTGCCGACAGCGAGGAACGCCTTACGGGCGCGACGTTCCGCAGGACGCACTCCGCGCGCCCCGCGAGGTGTCGCGTCGTACCGCGCACGAAGGCGGATGAAGGCGTGCGCGGGTGTGCGCGGGCGGTGGAGGGCCGGGAAGGGGGGTGGGGGGCGCCGGGCGGCCCGGCGAGGTCGTCGCGGGCCGCTCTCCGGGGTGCGCGGGCGGTGGGGACGCCCTCTGTGCGGTGAGGTGCCCCCGCGGAGTGGGGCGGGGTGCCTCGGAGTACGGCTGGTGCCGCCTCGGTGTGCCGGGCGATGCCGCCTCCGGGTGCCTGGGGGCGGCCGTCGTGCCTGGTGGGGGGGGTCAGGCGGCGGGCGGGGTCGTGCTCTCCTGCTCGGCCTCGACGCGCGCGTTCCACTCCGGCTTGGAGGCCTGCCAGCCGTCCTCGTTGTGGCCGAGCCGCCAGTAACCCGAGATCGACAGGTCCTCGCGGGGGATCGCCAGCTCGACGCGGAGCAGTTTGCGCAGCTCCTTCACGCAGGCGGCCTCGCCGTGCACGAACGCGTGCAGCCGGCCCTCGGGGAACTCCAGCGCGCGGACCGCCTCGACCAGCCGCTCGCCGACCGGGCGGTCGCCGCGGTGCAGCCAGACGACGTCCACGTCGGAGTCGATCTTCTGCTCCTCCTCCGGGCCGCTGATCTCGACGAACGCGTGGGCCACGGCGCCCGCGGGAAGCGCCTCCAGCGCGGCGGCGATCGCGGGCAGCGCGCTCTCGTCGCCCGCGAGGAGGTGCCAGTCGGCGGCCGGGTCGGGGGCGTAGGCGCCGCCGGGGCCCATGAAGCGGATGATCTCGCCGGGCTGGACGCGGGCCGCCCACGGCCCGGCCAGGCCCTCGTCGCCGTGCAGGACGAAGTCGAGGGTCAGCTCGCGGTGCTCGGCGTCCCAGTGGCGGACCGTGTACGTCCGGGTCACCGGCCACTGCTCGCGGGGGAACTCCGCGCGGATGCGGTCCACGTCGAAGGGCTCGGGGTAGGTCACGCCCGCCGGGCCGAACAGGAGTTTCACGTAGTGGTCGGTGCAGGTGTCGGCCGCGAACTCGGCCAGGCCCTCCCCGCCGAGGATCACGCGCTGCATGTGCGGGGTGAGCCGTTCGGTGCGGACGACCTGCGCGGAATGGGGCTTCCGCGGCTTCCGTGCCGGACGTTCTGCCATGACGGCCTCCCAAGTTGTTTGGTTAGGTTTACCTAAGTTAGCACCCCGCCCCCCTGTGGTGCTCATGATGAGTGGGACCGGCCTCGTCCGCGTGCCCCGGGTAACCTCCGTCGCCCCGGTCACGCCTCCCGGCCGTCCCCCGGCCCGCCTCGGGCCGCTCCACCGCCTCCGACGTCCCGCGACGCCGTCTCCGGCCTCCCGCGACACCGTTTCCCGCATCCCGCGACGCCGTTTCCCACGTCCCGCGACGTACTGCTGCCGCTCCCCCCGTCCGCGAGGGCTCAGTCGCCCAGGGTCGACAGCAGCCGCTGGAGCGATCCGCCGAGCCCCCAGCGCTCCGCCAGTCCCTCCAGTGTCGCCGGTTCCCGCGGAGTCCGCGGCAGCAGCGTGTCCACCTCGGGCAGCGGCACGTCACCGGCGACCCGGACCACCTTCGGGGCGACCGCCAGATACGGCCGGGCCTCGACCAGCCGCTTGCGCTGCGACGGTGTCAGCTTCGCCGCCGGGTCGTCGACCGCGGCCTCGATCCCGGCCAGGTCGCCGAACTCCGCGAGCAGCTTCGCCGCGGTCTTCTCCCCGATGCCGGGCACGCCGGGCAGACCGTCGCTCGGGTCGCCGCGCAGGGTCGCCAGGTCCGCGTAGCCGCGGCCGTCGACGCCGTACTTCTCGCGCAGCCACGTCTCGTCCGTGAGCTGGAGGGTCCCGACGCCCTTGAGGGGGTACAGCACGCGCACCCCGCGCGCGTCGTCCACGAGCTGGTAGAGGTCGCGGTCGCCGGTCACGATGTCGACCGGGCCCTTGGCCCGCCCGGTGAACGTGCCGATGACGTCGTCCGCCTCGTACCCCGCGACGCCCACCCGCGCGATGCCCAGCGCGTCCAGGACGGCCTCGATGACCGGGACCTGCGGGGAGAGGGTGTCGGGCACCTCCTCCTCGTCGGGGCCCGCCTCGCGTTCCTCGGCGACCCGGTGGGCCTTGTACGACGGGATGAGGTCGACCCGCCACTGCGGACGCCAGTCCGCGTCCATGCAGGCGACCAGCTCGTCCGGCCGGTGGTCCTTGACCAGGCGGTCGATGAAGTCGAGCAGTCCGCGTACGGCGTTCACCGGCGTCCCGTCCGGGGCCTTCACGGAGTCCGGGACCCCGAAGTAGGCGCGGAAGTACAGCGAGGCGGTGTCGAGGAGCATCAGTCGTCCGGTCACGCCACGCATCATGCCCCACCGGGCCCGCGACGCCCGGCCGGATTCACCCCCGCGCCCGCCGCGCCCCCGTGCCGCGCCCCGTCGTGCCCCCGTGCCGGGCCCCGCCGCGGCAGGGCTGCGCGGGGCCGTGACCTGTGAAGGGCCTGTGAACTGGCCCACTCGCACGTTTGCGCCCAGGGCGTCCGGGCAGGCGCGGCCTCGGAGCGGCGCAGGTTGCGTGTTCAACCGCCTGCTGACGCCGGACCCTGACCGGTCCGGCGTCCGCGGCGGCGGGACGTGCCCAGCCGTGGTCCGTGACGGCGGGTCCCACCGGCCCGCCGTCCGTCACGTCGGCCCGCACCGGCCCCGGCCGGACCCGCGCTCCTCCGGTCCTTGCCCCCGATCCGAGAAGGTATGTGTGTCCTCCAGGCTGGAAGCCGATCACCTCTACAAGGTGTTCGGCAGACGACAGGACGAGGCGGTCGAACGGCTGCGCGGCGGAGCCGACCGTGAGGAGCTGCGCGCCGACGGCACCACCGCCGCCGTCATCGACGCGTCCCTCACCGTGGACCCCGGCGAGATCTTCGTCGTCATGGGCCTGTCCGGCTCCGGGAAGTCTACCCTGCTGCGCATGCTGAACGGGCTGCTGGAGCCGACCGCGGGACGCGTCCTCTTCGACGGACAGGACCTCACCGCGCTCCCCGCCCGCGAGCTGCGCGAGGTCCGCGCCCGGAAGATCAGCATGGTCTTCCAGCACTTCGCGCTCTTCCCGCACCGCAGCGTCCTCGACAACGCGGGCTACGGCCTCGCCGTCCAGGGCGTCCCGCGCGCCGAGCGCGAGGAACGCGCAGCCGAGGCGCTGCGCCTGTGCGGCCTGGCGGGCTGGGAGCGGTCCTGGCCGGACGAGCTGTCCGGCGGCATGCAGCAGCGCGTGGGCCTCGCCCGCGCCCTCGCCACCGACGCCGACCTGCTGCTGATGGACGAGTCCTTCAGCGCCCTGGACCCGCTGATCCGCCGCGACATGCAGGACCAGCTGCTCACGCTCCAGAAGACGCTCAAGAAGACGATCGTCTTCATCACCCACGACCTCAACGAGGCGATGCGTCTCGGTGACCGCATCGCCGTGATGCGCGACGGCCGCGTCGTCCAGACCGGCACCGCCGAGGACATCCTCCTGCGCCCCGCGGACGACTACGTCGGGTCCTTCATCCAGGACGTCGACCGCTCCCGCGTGCTCACCGCCTCCGCCGTCATGGACACCGAGGTCCGCGGCGACGAGGCCGACTGCGCCTGCGCGACCGCCGCCCCGGACACCCCGTTCACGGAGCTGTGCGCGCTCAGCGCCCGCCTCAGCCACCCGGTCGCCGTCCTCGACGCCGACGACGCGCTCGTGGGCGTCGTCCCGCGCCGCCGCCTGGTCGGCCTCCTCGGCGACGAGACGGGGGCGCCCGCCCCCTGCGGCTCCCCGCGCGACGAGGGGAAGGTGACCGCCCGTGCCTAGGCTCCACCTCGGCGACTGGGTCGACTCCGGCGTCGACTGGCTCGTCACCCACCTGTCCTGGCTCTTCGACGCCGTCAAGACGGTCGTAGAGGGCCTCTACGACGGCATCGACGCCGTCCTCACCGCGCCCGAGCCGCTGCTGCTCGCGGGCATCCTCGCCGTGCTCGCCTGGTGGCTGCGCGGCCTGGTCGCCGGGGTCCTCGGCTTCGCCGGGTTCGCCCTGATCGACTCCCTCGACCTGTGGGAGGAGGCGATGTCCACCCTCTCCCTGGTGCTCGTCGCCACCCTCATCGCCCTGCTGATATCGGTGCCGCTCGGCATCTGGGCGGCCCGTTCCAGGACGGTCAGCGCCGTGCTGCGGCCGGTCCTGGACCTGCTCCAGACCATGCCGTCGATGGTGCTGCTGATCCCGGCGATCCTCTTCTTCGGCATGGGCGTCCCCGCCGGTGTCGTCGCCACCCTGATCTTCGCGCTCGCCCCCGGCGTCCGCATGACCGAACTCGGCATCCGCCAGGTCGACCCCGAACTCGTGGAGGCCGCCGAGGCGTTCGGCACCTCGCCCCGTGACACCCTGCTGCGCGTGCAGCTCCCGCTGGCCCTGCCGACCATCATGGCGGGCGTCAACCAGGTGATCATGCTGGGCCTGTCGATGGTCGTCATCGCGGGCATGGTCGGCACCGGCGGCCTCGGCGGCGCCGTCAACGAGGCCATCGGCCAGCTCGACATCGGCCTCGGCTTCGAGGCGGGCCTCGGCATCGTCGTCCTCGCCATCTACCTCGACCGGATGACGGGCGCCCTCGGCACCCGTATCTCCCCGCTCGGCCGCCGGGCCGCCGCCAAGGCCCGCCCCACGATGTGGACGTACCGGCCCCGCCCGGCCGTCGCCGTGATCGGCGTGGTCGTGCTGGCGCTGGTCGCCGGGGGCATGGGTGTCTTCGGCCGCGACTCCGGCACCGCCGAGGCCTCCGCCACGGACGTCGGCAAGGGCCGCGAGGTCACCATCGGCTACATCCCGTGGGACGAGGGCATCGCCTCCACCTACCTCTGGAAGGAACTCCTGGAGGAACGCGGCTTCGAGGTGAAGACCACCCAGTACGCGGCCGGGCCGCTCTACACCGGTCTCGCCACCGGCCAGGTCGACTTCCAGACCGACTCCTGGCTGCCCGTCACGCACGCCGAGTACTGGAAGAAGTACGGCGACCGCCTCGACGACCTCGGCTCGTGGTTCGGCCCCACCTCCCTGGAGCTGAGCGTCCCCGCGTACATGAAGGACGTGAACACCCTCGCCGACCTCAAGGCGCAGTCCGGGCGGTTCGGCGGGAAGATCACCGGCATCGAGCCCAGCGCCGGGATGATGGGCCTGCTCAAGGACAAGGTCCTGAAGCAGTACGGCCTCGACGGCACCTACAAGGTCGTCGACGGCTCCACCCCCGCGATGCTCGCCGAACTCAAGCGCGCCTACGCCAAGAAGGACCCGATCGTCGTCACCCTGTGGTCCCCGCACTGGGCGTACAGCGAGTACGACCTGAAGAAGCTCAAGGACCCGCAAGGCGCCTGGGGCAGGGGCGACGGCGTGCACACCCTCTCCCGCAAGGGCTTCGCCGACGACAACCCCGAGGTCGCCGCCTGGCTCAAGGACTTCCGGATGACCGAGAAGCAGCTCACCGGCCTGGAGGCCGCCATCCAGAAGGCCGGCAAGGGCAAGGAGCAGGACGCCGTCCGCACCTGGCTGAAGGACGAGCCCGCCCTGCTCGACAAGTGGGCCCCCGTCGGCACGGCCGCGCAGAGCCGGGCGGCCGGGTGACCTGACAGCACCCGGTACGCCCAGCGAGGGGCGGGTCCGCCGTACGCGCCTGACACGCGCGGCGCGACCCGCCCCTCGCGCCCGTCCCCCCGGCCCACCCGCGTCCCGGCTACGGGAGGAATCCGGCCAACCACGCAGCGCCACGCCCATGCCCAGGCCGCGCCCGGCCCCGTGTCCCGGCGCCGCGCGCCCCACCAGCCGGATCACGGGCCGGACGGCCGCACGGGAACACCGGGCCCGCTCCGTACGCTGAACAGAGAGAGCGCACGACGCCGGAGCGGCGTGCGCGGCGTTCCGTCCGCGGGGCGTGCGCGGCGCACCACTGGCGTGAAAGTGGGGGGTCGCGCGGGACACCGCGGGTCCCCGACGCGACAGGCCCGTGAAACGGTTTGCCGAAGATGCGTAGGGTGCAGAGAACCCTTCACAGGGGAGTGCGCCGGCAGCGGGGCACACGGGAAGTCGGAACGCGAGCGAAGGAGGGAGCCGGAGCGATGGGCGACCACAAAGAACAGCCCCTTCGGGTGGGCGCGGCCGTGCGGCGCCGCCGCCGGTCCCTCGACCTGACCCTCGCCGTCGTGGCCCAGCGCAGCGGCCTGTCGGTCCCCTTCCTGAGCCAGATCGAGAACGACCGGGCCCGGCCCAGCACCGGCTCCCTGGAGAAGGTCGCCGACGCCCTGCGCACCACCGCCGTCGAACTCCTCGCCGCCGCCGACCCCGCGTGCAGCGTCGACGTGGTCCGCGCCGAACCGGCCGAGGCCACCGGCTCCGCCCCGCCCGCGCGCGCCTCGCGTTCCCTCGTCCGGGGCCATCACCAGATGCACGCCACCGAGTTCACCGGCGACCACGAGGCGGGCCGCGAGTTCCAGTACCGCAACGACCAGTTGATGTACGTCGCCGACGGCGCCGTCGAGATCGAGGCCGAGGGCCGCGCGTACCGTCTAGGCCGCGGCGACACCCTCTACCTCACCGGCGGGGTCCGCCACCGCTGGCGGGCGACCGTGCCGGACACCCGGATCGTGGTGGTCGCCGTCGCCGAGCACATCGAGGCGGTCCGGGACCGGGAGCGGTAGCCGCCGCCGTGCTGCGCGTCGTCTCCCTCGTCCCCTCGCTCACCGAGGCGGTCGCCGTCACTCTGCCCGGCGCCCTGGCCGGTGCCACCGACTGGTGCACCCACCCGGCCGGGCTCGGCACCGCCCGCGTCGGCGGCACCAAGAACCCGGCGGTCGACCGGATCGTCGCTCTCGCGCCCGACCTCGTCGTCGCCAACGAGGAGGAGAACCGGGAGCCCGACCTCGCCGCCCTGCGCGCGGCCGGGATCGAGGTCCTGGTCACCGAGGTGCGGGACGTCCCGCAGGCCTTCCGCGCACTCGACCGCGTCCTCACCGCGTGCGGCGCCCGCACCCGCCCCCGCTGGCTCGACGAGGCCGAGGCCGCCTGGGCGGCGCCGCCCGGCGCAGCGGAGCGTCCTGCGACGGCCGTGGTGCCGATCTGGCGCCGCCCCTGGATGGTCCTCGGCCGCGACACCTTCGCCGGAGACGTCCTGGCCCGCCTCGGCGTCCCCCACCTCTACGCGGACGCCGCGGACCGCTATCCCAAGGTGCCCCTGGCGGACCTCCGGGCGGCGGCACCCGACCTGGTCGTCCTCCCCGACGAGCCCTACCGCTTCACCGCCGACGACGGCCCCGAGGCCTTCCCCGGTGTCCCCGCCGCGCTGGTCAGCGGACGGCATCTCACCTGGTACGGCCCGTCGCTCGCCGAGGCGCCGCGGGTGCTGTCGGGGGCGCTGCGAGCAGCGCTCCGCTGAGCAGGCCGCGGGCCGTGCCGGCGGCGGCCACCGTCCAGGCGGCCACCAGCACCACGTACAGGCCCACGGCGAGCGCGTCGAAGGCGACGAGACCGGTGTGCCGGGCCAGGGCCTCGGCGCCGGTGACGCAGGTGCCCACCGGGAAGGTGAACGCCCACCAGGTCATCGCGAACCCCATCCCGCGCCGCCGGGCCCGCGCCACCAGGGCCGTCGCCAGCACCAGCCACAGCAGCGCGAACCCCATGACCGGCACCCCGTACAGCACCGCCACGACCGCGAGCCCGCCGCTGTCCGGACCGGGCAGCACACCGGGCGCGACCTCGGCGAACGCGCCCACGGCCGTCGTGGACTGGCCGAGCGGCCCCAGCACCAGGAACAGGGTCGGCGTCAGCAGCAGGGGCAGCGGGCCGCCGGTGAGCAGCCGGGCGAAGACCAGCGGCAGCATCAGCAGCACGGCCAGCAGGCTCAGCCCGAACAGCGCCACGCACCCGAACAGCAGCGTGGCCCGTGCCTGCCCGGCCGGGAGGTACGGCACCAGCCGGGGCCCGGCCGCCGCCGACACCATCGGCGCGACCAGCGGCAGCAGCCACACCGGCGTGGCCTCGCCGGGCCCGACCCGGTGGCGTACGGCCATCAGGTACGGCACGGCCACGGCCGACGCCAGCGCCACCGCCGTACCGGCGCCGAACAGCACGGCGTCGACGGCGACCGCCGCCCGCGTACCGACCACGTCGCGCCCGACGGCGAGCGTGCCCGCGCCCACCGCCGTCAGCGCCATCGCCAGGCAGCCGTAGAACGGGACCGTCGCCGGGTCGAGGAGGTGGGCGCGGGCCTGGTCGGCGTGATGGCGCCAGTGCAGGGTGCGCGCGGCCAGCAGCGCCACCAGCAGGGTGAGGGAGAGCGCCCAGACGACCGTGCAGAGGACCCGCAGGCCCGGCACCGTCAGCGGCAGCCCGGCCCCCGCGGTGGCGACCACGGCGGTGCCCATGACCGTGGCGTACCAGTTCGGTCCGAGGTGGCGGACGGCCGCGGCGCGCGGGCGGGGCAGATCCGGGAGACGGGAGAGGCGTGGAAGGTTCAGGGGCTGGGCTGCGGTGACCATACGTCCACGGTCCCGCCGGAACACGGACGCGACCAGGGAGGATGACTCTATGAGGGCATAAGCTGACTTTATGAGCGGTACGGAACAGCGGGGAGCGGGCGGGGCCGGTGAGGGTCGTACGACCGGCGGGGCCGGTGACGCCGGTGCGGTCGGCGGGGAGCGGGGGGTGGCGGGCTCCCTGGCCCACCGGGTGCCGGATCTCGGCGCGCTGGAGCTGCTGCTCGCCGTCGCCCGGCTCGGCAGCCTCGGCGCGGCGGCTCGCGAGGTGGGGATCACCCAGCCCGCCGCGAGCAGCCGGGTGCGGTCCATGGAACGCCAGCTCGGGGTGGCCCTCGTCGACCGTTCGCCGCGCGGGTCACGGCTCACCGCCGCCGGGGCGCTGGTCACCGACTGGGCGCGCCGGATCGTGGAGGCCGCCGCCGCCTTCGACGCGGGCGCGCAGGCGCTGCGCGACCGGCGGGACTCGCGGCTGCGGGTGGCGGCCAGCATGACCATCGCCGAGTACCTGCTGCCCGGCTGGCTGCTCGCCCTGCACGCGCGGCGCCCGGACACCGCGGTGTCCCTGCTCGCCGGGAACTCGGCGGCGGTCGCGGAGCGGCTGCTCGGGGGAGAGGCCGACCTCGGGTTCGTGGAGGGCGTGAGCACGCCGGCCGGGCTGGACTCGGCGGTCATCGCCCACGACCGCCTGCTCGTCGTCGTCGCGCCCGCCCACGCCTGGGCCCGGCGCCGCCGGTCGGTGGCCGCCGGTGAACTCGCGTCCACGCCGCTGATCCTCCGGGAGCAGGGCTCGGGCACCCGCCAGGTCCTCGACGCGGCCCTGGGCGGCCTGGCTCGCCCCCTGATCGAACTGTCCTCGACGACCGCGGTCAAGGCGGCGGCGGTGAGCGGCGCGGGCCCGGCGGTCCTGAGCGAACTGGCGGTGGGGGAGGAGCTGGCCTCCCGCCGCCTGGTCGGGGTCCCGGTGGAGGGCGTACGGCTGGGGAGAGAGCTACGGGCGGTCTGGCCCACGGGACATCGACCGACGGGGCCGGCGCGGGAGCTGCTGGCGTTGACGAGGGGGTGAGGGGGCGGCCGCCCCCGGGAACACCAGCCGCGGACTCATGGAGCCGCCTCCGGGAACACCAGCCGCGGACTCACCGAGCCGCCTCCACCAGCCCCCGCATCACCCGCACGTCCTCGCCCATCTCCGGATGCCACTGCACGCCCAGCACCCAGCCCTTCGCGGAGGGCGACTCCACCGCCTCCACGGTCCCGTCCACCGCGTACGCCGTCGCGACGAGCCCCGTGCCCAGCCGCTCCACCGCCTGGTGGTGGAACGACGGCACCGACGCCTCCTCCGGCACCAGCGCCGCGTACCCCGACCCGGCCACCGGCGTCACGGGGTGCCGCCCGAAGACGCCGACCACCTCCGCGTGCCCGTCGAGATGCTGCACGAGCGTCCCGCCGAGCGCGACGTTCAGCAGTTGCATCCCCCGGCAGATCCCGAGCAGCGGTGTCCCCGAGGCGAGCGCCGCCTCGATCAGCGCCAGCTCCCACGCGTCGCGTTCCGGCGCGGGCGGCCCCGTACGGGGGTCGCGCGGGGCGCCGTAGCGCGCGGGGTCGACGTCCGGGCCGCCCGCGACGACCAGCCCGTCCAGGCGGGCCACGGCCGCCGCCGCGTGCTCGGGCGCGTCCGGCGGCAGCATCACCGCGAGCCCGCCCGCCCGCTGCACCAGCCGCGGATACCCGGCGGGCAGCAGCGCCGCGTCCAGCTCCCACACGCCCCAGCGCGCCCCGGCCTCCAGATAGGTGCTGACCCCGATCAGCGGCCGCCGGGCCCCCTGACCGTCCTCCTCGGCACCCGCCGCATCCACGGCACCCGCTGTACCCGCCGCGCTCACCGCATCCACCACAGCCACCGCTTCCCTGCTCGTGTCCGCGAGGACTCCCACCCGAATGGACCTGGACCGAACCATTGCACACCCCGGCGCCGCGGACCAGGACGTGTCCGGCCAGGACGCCCCAGGCCCCCCGCAGGACCGTCAGGCCCTCGGACCCTCAGGCCCCTCAGGCCAGGAATCCCCGCAGCAGCGCCGCCGTCCCCGCGCAGTGCTCGCGCATCACCTCGCGCGCCCCGTCCGCGTCCCCGTCGAGCACCGCCTCCACCAGGGCCGTGTGCTGGTGCTGCGAGTGCTCCAGGTTGCGCACCAGGAGCGGGATGCAGTCGAGGAGGTCGTTCACGGTGGCCCGGACCGCCGCGTACCGGGCGGCCAGCGAGGGCGAGCCGGACAGTTCGGCGAGGGTCAGGTGGAACAAGGTGTCGCGGCGCCGGTAGTCGGCGAGCGGGGCGTCCCGCGTGCCGTCCAGCGCCTCCCGCAGCCGCGCCGCGCCGACGCCGTCCAGCCCCTCGGCCGCGCACAGCCCGGCCGCCCCGACCTCCAGCACCTCGCGGAACCGCAGCACGTCCTCCAGGTCGACACCGCTCACCCGCCGCCGCAGCTCGGCCTCGCCACCCGCGCCGACGGCCCGCGGCAGGACGAACGTGCCGCCGTACCGGCCCCGCCGGGACTCCACCAGACCCTGGTCCTGGAGCACCTTCAGCACCTCCCGCAGGGTCACCCGGCTGATCCCGAGCCGCTCGGCCAGCTCCCGCTCGGCGGGCAGCCGCTCCCCGTCCGGCACCAGGCCCAGCCGCATCACCTGGAGGATCTGCTCCAGGGCCTCCTCGAAGCCGTTGCCCGCCCGCACCGGTCGCAGCACCGGCGTCAGCCGGTCCTCCGGCGCGCCGCCGGTGTCCGCCGCCATCCGTCGCGCCCCCTTCCCAAGCAATGGTCCTCCGCCATACCTTAGGACCTCCGGTCATCGGCCGTCCCCTCCCCGTCGGCCACCGACCGCCGTCCAGAGGAAGCCGGAGGAGGCCCTCCCGTGGCACACCGCACCCCCCCGCTCGGCGTCGAGGAACTGCGCCGCCTGGTCGCCGACGGCGAGATCGACACCGTCGTCCTCGCCTTCCCCGACATGCAGGGCCGCCTCCAGGGCAAGCGGTTCGCCGCCCCCTTCTTCCTCGACGAGGTCCTCGGCCACGGCAGCGAGGGC
This sequence comes from Streptomyces sp. NPDC091281, assembly GCF_044757425.1. Taxonomy (NCBI): domain Bacteria; kingdom Bacillati; phylum Actinomycetota; class Actinomycetes; order Kitasatosporales; family Streptomycetaceae; genus Streptomyces; species Streptomyces sp. NPDC091281. The sequence continues at coordinate 251,376 of NZ_JBIVUY010000006.1, forward strand.
TGCAACTACCTCCTCGCCGTCGACACCGAGATGAACACCGTCGACGGCTACGCCATGTCGTCCTGGGAGCGCGGCTACGGCGACTTCGCGATGCGCCCCGACCCGGACACCCTGCGCCGCGTGCCCTGGCACCCCGGCACCGCGTTGCTCGTCGCCGACCTCGCCTGGGAGGACGGCTCGCCGGTCGTCGCTGCGCCCCGGCAGATCCTCCGCCGCCAGCTCGACCGGCTCGCCGGCCTCGGCCTGACCGCGCAGGTCGGCACCGAGCTGGAGTTCATCGTCTTCAAGGACACCTACGAGGCGGCCTGGGACGGCGGATACCGCGGGCTCACCCCGGCCAACCAGTACAACATCGACTACTCGATCCTCGGTACCGGCCGCATCGAGCCCCTGCTGCGCCGCCTGCGCAACGAGATGGCGGGCGCGGGCCTCACCGTCGAGTCCGCCAAGGGCGAGTGCAACCCCGGCCAGCACGAGATCGCCTTCCGCTACGACGAGGCCCTCGTCACCTGCGACCAGCACGCCGTCTACAAGACCGGCGCCAAGGAGATCGCCGCCCAGGAGGGCGTCTCCCTCACCTTCATGGCGAAGTACAACGAGCGTGAGGGCAACTCCTGTCACATCCACCTCTCCCTCACCGACGCCGACGGCGCCAACGCGATGGCCGACGCCGACGGCGGCATGTCCGACACCATGCGTCACTTCCTCGCCGGTCAACTGGCCGCCCTGCGCGAGTTCTCCCTGCTCTACGCGCCGCACATCAACTCCTACAAGCGGTTCCAGCCGGGCTCCTTCGCCCCGACCGCCGTCGCCTGGGGCCCCGACAACCGCACCTGCGCGCTGCGCGTCGTCGGCCACGGCCGCTCCCTGCGCTTCGAGAACCGGCTGCCCGGTGGGGACGTCAACCCGTATCTCGCGGTCGCCGGACTGGTCGCGGCGGGCCTGCACGGCGTCGAGCAGCGCCTCGAACTCCCCGAACCCTGCACGGGCAACGCCTACGCCGCCGACTACGCCCACGTCCCCGCCACCCTCCGTGAGGCCGCCGAACTGTGGGAGCACAGCGACCTCGCCCGCGCCGCCTTCGGCGACGAGGTCGTCGCCCACTACCGCAACATGGCCCGCGTCGAACTGGCCGCCTACGACGCGGCGGTCACCGACTGGGAACTGCGCCGCTGCTTCGAACGCATGTGATCCACCGACCCCGCCCGGTACGCCCGCCGCACCGTCCCCCGGCGGCGCGGCTCCCCCCACCGCCCCCCGCGCCACCGCCCCGACGGCCCCACCCCGTGCACGCCCCGCTCCGAAAGGGCACCCCCTTGTCCCACCCCCAGCCCGCCGGCACCCCTGACGCCCCCGGCTCCGCCGACCTCGGGGACCTCACCGTCCTGAACCCCGCCACCGAGGAGGTCGTCGCGGTCGTCCCCGCCGCCGACGCCGCCGCCGTGGACCGCGCCGTCACCCGCGCCACCGCCGCGCAGACCCGGTGGGCGGCGCTCGCCCCCGCCGACCGGGCCCGCCTGCTGCGCCGCTACGCCGACACCGTCGACACCCACGTCGAGGAACTCGCCGCGCTGGAGGTCCGCGAGGCCGGACACCTCCCCGGCAACGCCCGCTGGGAGGCCGGGAACGCCCGCGACCTGCTGCTCTACGCCGCGGGCGGCGTCGAACGCCTCACCGGCCGGCAGATCCCGGTCCCCGGCGGCTGGGACGTCACCTTCCAGGAACCCCTCGGCGTGGTCGGCGTCATCGCCCCCTGGAACTTCCCGATGCCCATCGCCGCCTGGGGCGCCTTCCCCGCCCTCGCGGCCGGCAACGCCGTCGTCCTCAAACCCGCCGAGACCACCCCCCTCACCGCCCTGCGCCTGGCCGAACTCGCCCTGGACGCGGGCCTCCCCGAACACCTCTTCCAGGTGCTGCCCGGCCACGGCCGGGTCGCCGGACGCGCCCTCGTCGACCATCCCGGCGTCGCCAAGATCGTGTTCACCGGGTCCACCCGCACCGGCCGCGAGGTCATGGAGCGCTGCGCCCGCCAGATCAAACGGGTCACCCTCGAACTCGGCGGCAAGAGCCCCAACATCGTCTTCGCGGACGCCGACCTCAAGGCCGCCGCCGACCCCTTCTCCTTCCTCGACAACTCCGGCCAGGACTGCTGCGCCCGCACCCGCGTCCTCGTCCAGGAGTCCGTGTACGACGAGGTCGCCGACCACCTCGCCCGCGAACTCGCCGCCGTCGTCGTCGGCGACCCCACCGACCCGGCCACCACCATGGGCCCCCTGATCAGCCGTCAGCAGGTTGAGCGCGTACGGTCGTTCGTCCCCGACGGCGCCCCCGCCCTGCGCGGCGGGGCGCCCGACGGGCCCGGCTTCTGGTTCCCGCCGACCGTCCTCACCGGCGAGCGGCCCGACTCCGCCGCCGCCCGCGAGGAGATCTTCGGCCCCGTCGCCGTCCTGCTGCCGTTCACCGACGAACAGGACGCGATCCGCCTCGCCGACGACACCCCGTACGGCCTCTCCGGCTCCGTCTGGACCCGGGACCTCGGCCGCGCCCTGCGCGTCACCCAGGCCGTCCGGGCGGGCAACCTGTCCGTCAACTCCCACTCCAGCGTCCGCTACTGGACCCCGTTCGGCGGCTACCGGCAGTCCGGCGTCGGCCGCGAACTCGGCCCGGACGCCCTGGCCGCCTTCACCGAGACCAAGAACGTCTTCATCAGCACGGAGGGCCCCGCACAGTGACCAGAGAGATCGTCTGCCGCCGCCTCGTCGGCCGCACCGCCGTCATCACCGGGGCCGCCAGCGGCATCGGCCTCGCCACCGCCCGCCGCCTCGCCGCCGAGGGCGCGCACGTCGTCCTCGGCGACGTCGACGAGGAGCGCGGCAAGGCCGCCGCCGAGGAGACCGGCGGCACCTTCGTCAAGGTCGACGTCACCGACCCCGACCAGGTCGAGGCGCTGTTCAAGACGGCGCACGACACCTACGGCAGTGTCGACATCGCCTTCAACAACGCGGGCATCTCCCCGCCCGACGACGACTCCATCCTGGAGACCGGCCTGGAGGCGTGGAAGCGGGTCCAGGAGGTCAACCTCACCTCCGTGTACCTGTGCTGCAAGGCCGCCCTCCCCTACATGCGCCGCCAGGGCCGGGGCTCCATCATCAACACCGCGTCCTTCGTGGCCCGGATGGGCGCCGCCACCTCGCAGATCTCCTACACCGCGTCCAAGGGCGGCGTCCTCGCCATGTCCCGCGAACTCGGCGTCCAGTTCGCCCGGGAGGGCATCCGGGTCAACGCGCTCTGCCCTGGCCCCGTCAACACCCCGCTGCTGCAGGAGCTGTTCGCCAAGGACCCCGAGCGGGCCGCGCGCCGCCTGGTGCACATCCCCGTCGGCCGGTTCGCCGAGGCCGACGAGATCGCCGCCGCCGTCGCCTTCCTGGCCAGCGACGACGCCTCGTTCGTCAACGCCACCGACTTCCTCGTCGACGGCGGCATCTCCGGGGCCTACGTAACCCCCCTGTAGGCCCCGGCACGTGACCGTACGGAGCCGCCGTACCGGGGATCAGAGGAAGGTGTGGCCCTCGCCCCGGTACGTCGGCACCGTCGCCGTCACCGTGTCGCCCTCGACCAGGTGCAGCGCGTCGAACCGCTCGCACAGCTCCCCGGCCTTCGCGTGCCGGAACCACACCTTGTCGCCGATCAGCAGGTCGTCGGCCGGGGAGCCCAGCAGCGGGGTCTGCACCTCGCCCGCGCCCTCCTGCGGGTCGTAGCGCAGCCCCTCCGGCAGATACGGCACCGGCGACCGGTCCGCCCCGGCGGCACCGGACGCGGGGTAGCCGCCGCCCAGCACCGTCACCACGCCGACCCCCGGCCGCCGCACCACCGGCTGCGCGAAGAGCGCCGCCGGACGGCCGTGGAACGACGTGTAGTTGTCGAACAGGCGCGGCACGTACAGCCCGGAGCCCGCCGCGATCTCGGTGACCGCGTCCTCCGCCGCCGTGTGCTGCACACTGCCCGTGCCGCCGCCGTTGACGAACTCCAGGTCCGGCACCACCGCCCGCACCGCGCGCACCACCGCGCCGCGCCGCTCGGCGAGTTCACGCCGCGCCGCCGCCTGCATCAGCCGGATCGCCCGCGACCGCAGCGGCCGGCCCGCCACCGCGTCCCCGACCCCCGCCACATGCCCCTCGTACGCCATGACCCCCACCAGCCGGAAGCCGGGCCGCCGGGCCACCGCCCGCGCCACGTCGGCGACTTCGGCGGGGGAGTGCAGCGGCGAGCGCCGCGCGCCGACCCGGACCCGGCCGCCCAGCAGCTTCAGCGAGGTGTCCAACTCCAGGCAGACCCGCACCACTTCACGCCCGCCGCCGCGCGCCCCGTCGATCAGGTCGAGCTGGGCGACGTCGTCCACCATCACGGTGACCGCCGCCGCGAGCTTCGGGTCCCCGGCGAGTTCCGCGAACCCGGCACGGTCGGCGGAGGGGTAGGCGAGCAGGACGTCGTCGAACCCGGACCGCGCCAACCACAGCGATTCGGCCAGGGTGAACGACATGATCCCGGCGAAGCCGTCCCGCGCCAGGACGCGTTCCAGCAGCGCCCGGCAGCGGACCGACTTGCTGGCGACCCGGACCGGTTTCCCGCCCGCCCGGCGTACGAGATCGTCGGCGTTGGCGTCGAAGGCCTCCAGGTCGACGAGGGCGAGCGGGGCGTCGAGGTGGGCGGTCGCCCGGTCGTACCGGGCCCGGTCGGTGGCACGCGCAGTCATGGACGCAGCCTGCCAGACGCGATTACCGCAGGGTAGGGGGACGTTCCGGGCAGAAGCCCCCGGCGTCCCGGACTGGTTCCCGCGGGCGCCGGAACAAGACGTAGAGTGACGCGCACGCACGGAGGTCACGGCTCCGGCCGGGCAGCCGCGCCGGGATGCCGGTCCGCCCGCGCGGGTATGCCTGCCCGGAGGACCGAGGGGTCCGTCCCGGGCCGGGGAGGACGGTCGGCGCGGGACGACGACGGCCCGGCGACGAGGAAACGGGGGGTGCATGAGCACGGAAGCACGCCGCGCCTCGGTCCCGCCGCGCCCTTCCGCCCCACCGCACCCCACCACCCCGCCCCACCCGGCCCCCGCCGACACCCCGGCCCCGCCGCCCGTACCCCCGCCCTCGCCTGCAGCCACGGTCCCGGCCCCGCCCGACGGCCCCGCCCCCGCCAAGGTGACCGCGACGACCACCCCCGAGGCGGGCTCCTTCTTCGCCCGCCGCACCCGCGTCACCCCGCCGCCCGCCACCCCCGCGCCCACGGCCACCCCGCGACCGTCACAGCCGCCACAGCCGCCGGAGGCACCGCAGGCACCGCGACCGCCGCGCCAGGCGACCCCGTCCCGCCCGGTCGGCACCCCTCCGGCACCGGACACGCCCCCCGCGCCCACGACGCCGGAGACGGCCCGGACACCGGACACCCGGCACGCCCCGAGCACGCCCGACGCGTCGGCCCCCTCCGCCCCGCCCGAGCCCGAGCAGCCCCCCGCGCCCCCGCCCTCCGCCTCCGCCCGCTTCCCGGACACCCCGCCCCCCGCCGTGCCCCCGGCCCCGGAGATCCCCCGGCCCGCCCGCCTGGACGCGACGCGCGCGGACGCCGTACGCCCCGACACCCCGCGCCCCTCCGGCACCCCCGGCGTGCGCCGCCCCGTACGCCTGGACAACCTCCGTCCCGGCGGCACCCGCCCGCCCGCCCCCGGCGCCGCCGCGCCCACCGCCCCGCCGCGCCCCCGCCCCGCCCCGGCGGACACGCCCCGCCCCGCGACCGCCACCCCACCGCCGCCCACCGCACCGCCCCTGGCCCCCGACACCGCGCTGCCCCCGGCCCCCGGCACCGCCTGGACACCGCTGCCGCGCGGCTGGGTGCCGCCGCCCGCCGTACCGCCCCGCGAGGGGTACGCGCGGGCCGTACCCGGCGAACCGCGGCCCGGACCCGCCGACGCGCCCGCCGCGACCGGCGGCACCGACACCCGCGACGACCTCGACGCGGGCCCCGCCTGGACGCCCGCCACACCCCTGCACCACCCCGACTACGACCCGCCGGAGACCCGCCCCACGCCCCCCGGCCCGGACCCGGCGCTCTCCTGGAGCGCCCCCATGACCCCCGGCGGCGCCCCCGGAGCCACCCGGCCCGTCGTCACGTTCGCCCGCCCCGAGGCCTACCGCGAGCCGTCCCGCCCGCTGTGGGCCCGGCTGCGCGGGCGCCCCGTCACCGCGGCGGCCTGCCTCGTCCTCGGACTCGGCCTGCTCGGCGGCGCCCTCGCGGGCAGCAGCCTCCTCGGCGACCCCGGCGCCGCCCGCGACCGCGGCGCCTACGCCACCGCCGCCGGACTCTGGCACAACGTCCCCGTCGACCGGCTCTTCCCGCCCACGCTCATCGGGCAGGGCGCCGGACCCGGCGGCGCCGACCGCACCTGGACCCGCGTCGCCGTCGCCCCGGACGGCGGCTGCGCGGGCGCCTTCGACCCGCTGCTCACCAAGGTCCTCGCCCCCGTCGGCTGCGCCCGCCTGCTGCGCGCCACCTACACCGACGCCACCCGCAGCCACGTCACCACCGTCGGGATGCTCTTCACCAAGGCCGACCAGGCCGCCATGCGCGCCCTCGACACCCGCTTCACCCGAGAGGGCCTCGCCCGCCGCACCGACCTGCTGCCCCGCCCGTACGCCGTGCGGGACACCGTCGCCGCCGCCTTCGGCGACCGGCAGCGCGCCTCCTGGTCCGTCTCCGTCCTCACCGACGCCCCCGTCGTCGTCTACGCCGTCTCCGGCTGGGCCGACGGCCGTACGGTCGCGACCCCGCAGTCCGCCGCCGAGGCCACCGCGACGGGCGCCACCTCGGCCCCCGCCCAGGCGGGCCTCGGCAACGAGGCGAAGGGCCTCGCCGACCGGATCGAACGCGGCCTGCGCAAGACCGCCGCCGCCCCCACGGAGCAGCCCTCATGACCGGCCGTACGCGAGGAGGGCGCACCGCCCGCCGGGCCGGGGTGCTGAGCTGTCTGCTGGCCGCCGCCGTCGCCCTCGTCCCGCCCGCCACCGCCCACGCCGACGGCATCCGCGCCCAGCAGTGGGCGCTGACGGCGCTGCACACCGACGAGGTCTGGCGCACCACCAAGGGCGCGGGCGTCACCGTCGCCGTCCTCGACACCGGGGTCGAGGCCGACCACCCGGACCTCGACGGCAACGTCCTGCCCGGCCGCGACATGGTCGGCTTCGGCGCCGAGGAGGGCGACCGGGCGTGGGCCCGGCACGGCACCGCGATGGCCGGCATCATCGCCGGTCACGGCCACGGCGCCGGGAACGACGACGGCGTCCTCGGCATCGCCCCCGAGGCGAGGATCCTGCCCGTCCGGGTCATCCTGGAGGACGGCGACCCCGCCCGCGCCAAGGCCCGCACCACCCGCGGCAACGCCCTCGCGGACGGCATCCGCTGGGCCGCCGACCAGGGCGCCGACGTCATCAACCTCTCCCTCGGCGACGACTCCGCCTCCGCCCACCCCGAGCCCGCCGAGGACGAGGCCGTCCAGTACGCGCTGAAGAAGGGCGCGGTCGTCGTCGCCTCGGCCGGGAACGGCGGCGAGAAGGGCGACCACATCTCCTACCCGGCGGCCTACCCCGGCGTCATCGCCGCCACCGCCGTCGACCGCTACGGCACCCGCGCCTCCTTCTCCACCCGCCGCTGGTACGCCACCGTCAGCGCGCCCGGCGTGGACGTCGTCATCGCCGACCCCGACCACAAGTACTACGAGGGCTGGGGCACCTCGGCCGCCGCCGCGTTCGTCTCCGGCGCCGTCGCCCTCGTCAAGGCCGCCCACCCCGGCCTGAACCCCGCGCAGATCAAGCAGCTGCTGGAGGACACCGCCCGCAACGCCCCCACCGGCGGCCGGGACGACTCCCGCGGCCACGGCTTCATCGACCCGGCCGCCGCCATCGCGGCCGCCGCCCGGATCGAGCCCGAGGAACTGCGGACCGTCGCGCACGGCGAGGAGTACTTCGGCCCCGGCCCCGACGCCCCGCCGACCGACGACGCCGCCTCGGGCCGCTCCGCCGCGCTCGCGGGCGGCGCCGGGGCGGCGCTCCTGCTCACCGCCGTCGTCCTGTGGCGTGCCCACCGCCGCCGCACCCCACCCGCCGCACCCCAGCCGTACGAGACGTACTGAGCGGGAGCGGTCGGGAGCCGTACGAGACGCACGGAGCGGGACCGGTCCGGCCGGGACCCGCCGGACCGGGGGAGTCCCGGCGTCGGAGCGGACGCTCAGTCGGTGGCCGTGGCCGCCGGGGCGAACACCGACACCGCCGCCTTCGCCGCCGCCTCCACCCGGGCGATCCCTTTCTCCTGCGAGACGCTCCGGTCGGAGAGCACGGCCACCAGCAGCTCACGGCCCCCGGACGTCACCCGGCCGATGCTGTTGACGTCCCACAGCCCGGTCGCCGTCCGCGGCAGCCAGCCGTTCTTCAACGCCCACGCCGACCCGTCGGCCGCCGCCGAGACACCCCACCGCTGGCCCTCCACGATCGACCCCATCAGCTTCCGCAGGTAGGCGCGCGAGTCCGCGTCCAGCGCCGAGTCCGTGCCGAACACCTGCTCCAGCAGCGTGAGTTGATCGGCGGCCGTGGTCTGTGTCAGCCCCCACAGCAGATCGCGTCCGCCCTCGGTCCCCGTCAGCCCGAGCCGCTCGTTCGCCGCGTCGAGGCCGTCCGCCTCCCCGATGACCTTCCACAGCGCGCTCGCCGCGTCGTTGTCGCTCCGCCGGATCATCGCGGCGGCGTACGTCCGTTCCGTCGCGGTCAGCTCCCGGTCCGCGTCCTGGGCCCGCAGCAGCAGCGCCGCCAGGATGTCCACCTTGACGATGCTCGCCGTGTCGAAGGACCCCGCACCGAACCCGGCCCGCTCCCCGGACACCGGGTCCAGCACGGCCACCGAGACCCGCGCCCCGTCCGGCACGGACACCTTCTCCATCGCCGCCGCCAGCACGGCGTCCCGATCCACCCCGACCGGCACCGCCGCCTCCGCCCGTGCTTCCACCCCGGCCTCCCCTCCCGCACCGCCCGTCTCGCCCGCCTCGGGCGTCACCCGCGGTGTGGCCGATGACGTGACTGGTGACGTCGTCCGGGGCGAACTCCCCGGCACCTGCGCCGACCCCGACGACGACGATACGGCGGCGGCCCGCCCCGGATGCGCCTGCGCGCGGACGAAGACGGTGCCGCCCGCGCTGACCCCCAGCACGGTGGCGACGGCGAGCACGGAGCGCAGGACGCGGCGACCGCTCCCGCGGGGACCGGGGGACGCACCGGCGGACGCACGGGAGAACCTCATGCGGCGATGCTGCGGGCCCTCGCTGTGCGCCCCGTTAAGCGCAGGTTAGATCTGCGTCAGAGAAGCCTCAGCGCGCCCGATAGGGTCGACGACCGTGGCGAACAAGAACATCCCCGACCCCGGCTTCTCCGACGACGACGGCTCCGCCGACCCCCGGCTGAGCGAGGCGCTCGCCGCCTGGGCCGAGGACCGCGCCGCCGTGGGCCCGGTGCTGGCGGCCCTGAAGGGCGCCCGGCTGCTGGTGCCCGTGGTCGCCGTGCTCGGGGAGGTCGAGGAGGACGAGAACGGCCTGCGCCGGGAGAAGACCAGCGACATGGCCGTCCCCACCCTCAAGGCAGGCGGCCGCACCGCCCTGCCCGCCTTCACCTCCACCGCGTCGCTGGCCCGCTGGGACCCGCGGGCCCGGCCCGTCGCCGTCCCCCTGCACCAGGCGTTGCGCGCCGCCGCCCACGAGAAGGCCGACACGGTCGTCCTCGACCTCGCCGGACCGGTCGCCTTCGAACTGACCGGCCCCGCGCTGCTGGCGCTCGCCGAGGGCCGCACCAGCACCGACCCGCTCGCCGACCCGGCGGTCCGTACCGCCGTCCGCGACGCGGTGGCCGCCGAGCCCGACGTGCTCCGCGCCCACCTGCTCCCCGGCGACACCGACGGCACGCTCGCCCTCGTCCTCGGCCCGGGGACCGAACCCGCCGTCACCGCCCGCTCCGTCGCCGCCCGGCTGGCCGCCGACGACACCCTGCGGGCCCGCCTGGTGCACGGCCTCGACCTGGCCCTCCTGCCGCCCGGCACCACCCCGCCGGGCGAGCCGCTGTACGTACGGGACTGACCCGGCCGCCGGGTACGGAGGCGCCGCGCACGCCGTAGCCGTCGTACACGGTGGACGCGGGCCGGGTCAGCCGTAGACCGGCCCCGTGTACTTCTCGCCGGGGCCCTGGCCGGGCTCGTCCGGGACGATCGACGCCTCGCGGAAGGCCAGCTGGAGCGACTTCAGACCGTCGCGCAGGGGCGCCGCGTGGAAGGAGCTGATCTCGGTCGTGCTCGCGTCCAGCAGACCGGCGAGCGCGGTGACCAGCTTGCGCGCCTCGTCCAGGTCCTTGTACGCGTCGCCCTCCTCCGTCAGCCCGAGCTTCACGGCGGCCGCGCTCATCAGGTTCACGGCGACCGTCACGATCACCTCGACCGCGGGGACCTCGGCGATGTCACGGGTCATCTCGTCGAAACCGGCCGGACCGGCGCTCTCCGGACCGTCGGCGGCCGGAAGGGAGCCCGAGGAACCGTGGGAAGCAGCGGCGGAGGAAGCGGAGGAGGGGGTGTCACTCATGCCCCACACGATAGGCGCAGCCCCCGGCCTCCCCGGCGCCCGGCCCCGGCCGCCGCCCACCGGGCACGATTAGCCCTTACCGGCCACGGCTGGTAATCTCGTACAACGACCGGTCGGACACGCGTGCCACCCAGCAGGCGGGCCCGGCCCACAAGTGGAGGCTCCGAACTCCCACCCGATCGCCTTCAGAGGCGGCGGGTCACCCCGGTCAGGCGGCCCCCATCGTTCCGTACGGACGATGGAGTCGCCCGGTAGTGCGCCCCGCGATCCCTCGCGTCGGTGCTCCGGTAGTGCATGGAGCCCCCGCCTGTGATCGTCCGGGGCATTTTTTGTGTTTCGGCGTGGTTATTGGTCTAACGAACACAGACGTTACGCGGCCGTCCGCCAGACCGCCGCGTGGTGCTACCGAGGAGGATCCATCAGCGCCGAGCCCCGCATCAACGACCGGATTCGCGTTCCCGAGGTGCGACTTGTCGGTCCCAGTGGCGAGCAGGTCGGCATCGTGCCGCTCGCGAAGGCACTGGAGCTTGCGCAGGAGTACGACCTGGACCTGGTCGAGGTCGCGGCGAACGCCCGCCCGCCGGTCTGCAAGCTCATGGACTACGGGAAGTTCAAGTACGAGTCGGCCATGAAGGCCCGTGAGGCGCGCAAGAACCAGGCGCACACGGTCATCAAGGAGATGAAGCTCCGGCCGAAGATCGACCCGCACGACTACGACACCAAGAAGGGTCACGTCGTCCGGTTCCTCAAGCAGGGCGACAAGGTCAAGATCACGATCATGTTCCGCGGTCGTGAGCAGTCCCGCCCCGAACTGGGCTACCGACTGCTGCAGCGTCTCGCGGAGGACGTCCAGGACCTCGGGTTCGTCGAGTCGAACCCGAAGCAGGACGGCCGGAACATGATCATGGTTCTCGGTCCGCACAAGAAGAAGACCGAGGCGATGGCCGAGGCCCGTCAGGCGCAGGAGGCCCGCAAGGCCGAAGCGAAGGCCAACCCGGGCCGCTCGCAGAACGCCGCCGACGCGAGCGCCGTGAACGCGGAGGCCCCCGCCGCCGAAGCCCCTGCCGAGGCATCCGCCGAGGCGTGACATCCCGGGACCCCGGTCCCAGGACGTACCCATACAAGAGCGACGCTCCACCGTGCCCGGTTTCACGACCGGGCACCGGAGCGCCACCGACGAGGAGAGAACGGCGCTATGCCGAAGAACAAGTCGCACAGCGGTGCCAGCAAGCGCTTCAAGATCACCGGCTCCGGCAAGGTGCTCCGTGAGCGCGCCGGCAAGCGCCACCTGCTCGAGCACAAGTCGTCCCGTCTGACGCGTCGCCTCACCGGCAACGCCGAGATGGCCCCGGGCGACGCCAAGAAGATCAAGAAGCTTCTCGGCAAGTGACGTTCCGGCGCCCAGGCGCCGCACGTCAGGACCGGGACCCAATCGAATTCGGGCCGCGTGAGTCGAACCGCGGCCCCGCTACAAGGAGTTAACAAGTGGCACGCGTCAAGCGGGCAGTCAACGCCCACAAGAAGCGCCGGGCGATCCTCGAGGCGGCCTCCGGCTACCGCGGTCAGCGTTCGCGCCTGTACCGCAAGGCCAAGGAGCAGGTCACCCACTCGCTGGTCTACAACTACAACGACCGCAAGAAGCGCAAGGGCGACTTCCGTCAGCTGTGGATCCAGCGCATCAACGCCGCTGCCCGCGCCAACGGCATCACCTACAACCGCTTCATCCAGGGTCTGAAGGCCGCCAACGTCGAGGTGGACCGCAAGATCCTGGCCGAGCTGGCCGTGAACGACGCCAACGCGTTCGCCGCGCTCGTCGAGGTCGCCCAGAAGGCGCTGCCGAGCGACGTCAACGCGCCGAAGGCCGCGTGACGCTGCGCCGGCGCTAGCCGAACGCACCGAGGACCCGCAGGCCGTCGACCGGCCCGCGGGTCCTTTTGCGTGAACCCGGCCCGCGGGCCCTCTTGCGTGAACGAGGCCGCGCGGACGGCCGGTCGGAGCCGCAGCTGTCAGCCCGTCCGGCGTTCGAGGACGAGGCCCGTCCAGGGCCGACAAGGGGGTCCGGGGGCGAAGCCCCCAGCAACGGCCCCCGCCCACCCCACCCCCGCCCCCTCACCGAAGGTGCCCCCATGCCCCGGATCAGCCCCGAGCTGATTTCCCCCCGCTCCCCCCGCGTCACCGCCGCCAGGCGCCTCGCGCGGCGGAACTTCCGGGGCAAGGACCGGCTGTTCCTCGCCGAGGGCCCCCAGGCCGTCCGCGAGGCCGTGGCCCACGGCACCGACCACGGCGCCGACACCCTCACCGAACTCTTCACCACCCTCGACGCCGCCGAGCGCCACGCCGACATCATCGGCGCCGCCCGCGCCGCGGGAGTCCGCGTCCACCTCGCCGCCGACGAGGTCGTCGAGGACATCTCCACCACCGTCACCCCGCAGGGACTCGTCGGCGTCTGCCGCTTCGTCGACACCCCCTTCGCCGCCGTCCTCGCCGCCCGCCCCCGCCTCGTCGCCGTCCTCGCGCACGTCCGCGACCCCGGCAACGCGGGCACCGTCCTGCGCTGCGCCGACGCCGCCGGAGCCGACGCCGTCGTCCTCACCGACGCCTCCGTCGACCTCTACAACCCCAAGGCCGTCCGCGCCTCCGTCGGCTCCCTGTTCCACCTGCCCGTCGCCGTCGGCGTCCCCGTCGAGGACGCCGTCGCCGGGCTCCGGGACGCGGGCGTCCGCATCCTCGCCGCCGACGGCGCGGGCGACGACGACCTCGACGCCGAACTGGACCGCGGCACGATGGGCGGCCCCACCGCCTGGGTCTTCGGGAACGAGGCCTGGGGCCTGCCCGAGGAGACCCGCGCCCTCGCCGACGCCGTCGTCCGCGTCCCGATCCACGGAAAGGCCGAGAGTCTGAACCTCGCGACCGCCGCGGCCGTATGTCTCTACGCATCGGCCCGTGCACAGCGCGCCTCCGGAGGGTGCCGCTCCGTCACCGAGAGCTAGTAGGGTGACCAGCTCGGGGGTCCTCGTCTGGGAGGTGGGACACGGGGATGAGTGTCGGCACGAGCAGCGCACCGGGAGCGGACACCCCCGAGCGCCCGCCCGCGAACCGACCGGCCGCTGACGGCCGCGACGCCCCCCACGCCCCCGGCCCCGACACCCCCGCCCGCGACGACTTCGGCGGCTCCGACGCCTCCGGCGGACTCGACCCCGACGACCTGCCCGACGGCCTCGTCGTCGCCGACGAACACGGGTACGTCGTCCGCTTCAACGCCGCCGCCGAACGCATCACCGCCGTCCCCGCCGCCGAGGCCCTCGGGGAGCGCCTCGACAAGGCGCTCCCCCTGGAAGACCTCGAAGGCCGCCGCTGGTGGCAGCTCACCGACCCCTACGGCGGGCTCGCCGTCCGCACCCGCCAGCCCGAGCGCAACCTGCTCCTCCCCGGCGGCCGCGAGGTCCTCGTCACCGCCCGGTACGTCCGCGACGTACCCGGCGGCGCCGTCCGCCGCGTCGTCGTCTCGCTGCGCGACACCGAGGCCCGCCGCCGTACCGAGCGCAGCCACGCCGAGCTGATCGCCACCGTCGCCCACGAGCTGCGCTCCCCGCTCACCTCCGTCAAGGGCTTCACCGCCACCCTCCTCGCCAAGTGGTCCCGCTTCACCGACGACCAGAAACGGCTGATGCTGGAGACCGTCGACGCCGACGCCGACCGCGTCACCCGGCTCATCGCCGAACTGCTCGACATATCCCGGATCGACTCCGGCCGCCTGGAGGTCCGCCGCCAGCCCGTCGACATGGGCGCCGCCGTCGGCCGCCACATCCAGGCCTACGTCGCCGCGGGCCAGCCCGCCGACCGTTTCCTCCTCCGGCTCGAACAGCCGCTGCCCGCGCTGTGGGCCGACCCCGACAAGGTCGACCAGGTCCTGAGCAACCTCATCGAAAACGCGGTGCGCCACGGCGAGGGAACCGTCACCATCGACATCACACCCGTCGAGTCCCCGCGTGAGGGGGAGGAGACCGGCACCTCCGTCGTCGTGAGCGACGAGGGCGCCGGCATCCCGGAGGAATCCATGAACCGTGTCTTCACCCGCTTCTGGCGGGGCAGCAAGCGCGGCGGCACGGGCCTCGGGCTGTACATCGTCAAGGGCATCGTCGAGGCCCACGGCGGCACCGTCACGGTCGGCCGCGCCCCCGGCGGCGGCGCGGAGTTCCGATTTACGCTGCCCGTGGCCGCCCCGGCGTATCTCGCCTGAGCGGCCGCGGGCGCCTCCGCCTCCCACCACCCCGTTAGACTCGGCCTTTGGCACCTTTGTGTCCCAGGGACCGTGGCGATCCGCCCACGAGTCGGCCGGGGACGTCAGCCAGCCAATCGGAAGCACGGGAAGAGATGTCGGCACCCAATAAGTCGTACGACCCGGTCGAGGTCGAGGCGTTGAAACCGGAAGAGATCGAGCGCTTGCGGGACGAGGCGCTCGCCGCCTTCGCCGCCGCGGACTCCCTCGACGCGCTCCAGGAGGCGAAGGTCGCCCACACCGGCGGCGCGTCCCCCCTCGCCCTCGCCAACCGCGAGATCGGCGCCCTGCCCCCGCACGCCAAGGCCGCCGCGGGCAAGCTCGTCGGCCAGGCCCGCGGCGCGGTGAACAAGGGCCTCGCCACCCGCCAGACCGAGCTGGAGGCGGAGCGCGACGCACGCGTCCTGACCGAGGAGGCCGTGGACGTCACCCTGCCCCACGACCGTGTCCCGGCCGGCGCCCGCCACCCGCTCACCACCCTCTCCGAGCGCATCGAGGACGTCTTCGTCGCCATGGGCTACGAGGTCGCCGAGGGCCCCCAGGTCGAGGCCGAGTGGTTCAACTTCGACGCCCTCAACATCGGCCCGGACCACCCGGCCCGCGGCGAGGCCGACACCTTCTTCGTGCAGGGCCCGCAGGGCGGCACCGAGTCCGGCGTCGTGCTGCGCACCCACACCTCGCCCGTCCAGATCCGCTCCCTGCTCGACCGCGAGCCGCCGGTCTACGTGATCTGCCCCGGCCGCGTCTACCGCACCGACGAGCTGGACGCCACGCACACGCCCGTCTTCCACCAGGTCGAGCTGCTGGCCGTGGACGAGGGCCTCACCATGGCCGACCTCAAGGGCACCCTGGACCACATGGTCCAGTCGCTGTTCGGCGAGGGCATGAAGACCCGGCTGCGGCCGAACTTCTTCCCCTTCACCGAGCCGTCCGCCGAGATGGACATGGTCTGCTACGTCTGCCGCGGCGAGTCCGTCGGCAACCCCGACCGGCCCTGCCGCACCTGCTCCAGCGAAGGCTGGATCGAGCTGGGCGGCTGCGGCATGGTCAACCCCAAGGTGCTCACCGCCTGCGGGGTCGACCCGCAGAAGTACAGCGGCTTCGCCTTCGGCTTCGGCATCGAACGGATGCTGATGTTCCGCCACAACGTCGAGGACATGCGAGACATGGTCGAGGGTGACATCCGGTTCACCCGGCCGTTCGGGATGGAGATCTGATGCGTATCCCGCTTTCCTGGCTGCGGGAGTACGTCGACCTCCCCGCCACCGAGACCGGCCGCGACCTCCAGGCCAAGCTCGTCTCGGCCGGCCTGGAGGTCGAGACCGTGGAGCAGCTGGGCCACGACCTGAAGGGGCCGCTCGTCGTCGGCCAGGTGCTCACCATCGAGGAGCTGGAGGGCTTCAAGAAGCCCATCCGCTTCTGCACCGTCGACGTCGGGCAGGCCAACGGGACCGGTGAGCCGCAGGAGATCGTCTGCGGCGCCCGCAACTTCGCCGTCGGCGACAAGGTCGTCGTCGTGCTGCCCGGCGCCACCCTCCCCGGCGGCTTCTCCATCGCCGCCCGCAAGACCTACGGCAAGACCTCCCACGGCATGATCTGCTCCAGCGACGAGCTGGGCATGGGCGACGACGGCACCAAGGGCATCATCGTCCTGCCGCCCGAGACCGAGGTCGGCCGGGACGCCGTCGAGCTGCTCGAACTCGTCGACGAGGTCCTCGACATCGCCGTCACCGCCAACCGCGGCGACTGCCTGTCCCTGCGCGGCGTCGCCCGCGAGGCCGCCATCGCCTACGGCCTGCCGCTGCGCGACCCCGCCCTCCTCGACGTACCGGGCCCCAACGCGTTCGGCTACCCCGTCCAGGTCTCCGACCCGATCGGCTGCGACCGCTTCACCGCCCGCACCGTCACCGGGCTGAGCCCCGAGGCGCGCTCCCCGCTCTGGCTCCAGCGGCGGCTCCAGAAGATCGGCATGCGCCCGATCTCCCTCGCCGTCGACGTCACCAACTACGTGATGATGGAGCTGGGCCAGCCCCTGCACGCCTACGACCGCACGCGCGTCCAGGGCACCATCGGCGTCCGCCGGGCCGCCGAGGGCGAGAAGCTCACCACCCTCGACGGCGTCGAGCGGGTCCTGCACGCCGAGGACCTGGTCATCACCGACGAGCGCGGCCCGATCGGCCTCGCCGGGGTCATGGGCGGCGCGAACACCGAGATCGCCGACCACGACGACGAGAGCGCCACCAGCGACGTCGTCATCGAGGCCGCCCACTTCGACGCCGTCTCCGTCGCGCGCACCGCCCGCCGCCACAAGCTGTCCTCCGAGGCCTCCCGCCGCTTCGAGCGGGGCGTCGACCCGCAGGCCGCCGCCGCTGCCGCGCAGCGCACCGTCGACCTGCTCGTCCTCCTCGCGGGCGGCACCGCCGAGGCCGGTGTCACCGAGATCACCGGCCCGTCCGCGCCGCACACCGTCACCACCCCCGCCGACCACCCCGACCGCGTCGCGGGCGTCGTCTACGGCCGCGAGACCGTCGTACGGCGGCTCCAGGAGGTCGGCTGCGACGTGTACGGGCAGGACGAGCTGATCGTCACCGTGCCGTCCTGGCGGCCCGACCTCGCCGAGGCCAACGACCTCGCCGAGGAGGTCATCCGGCTGGAGGGCTACGAGAACCTGCCCTCCACCCTGCCCAAGCCGCCCTCCGGCCGCGGCCTCACCGCCCGCCAGCGGCTGCACCGCCGCGTCGGCCGCGCGCTGGCCGGAGCCGGGTACGTCGAGGCACCCACCTACCCCTTCGTCGCCGAGCAGGTCTTCGACCAGCTCCAGCTGGCCGCCGACGACCCGGCCCGCCGGGTGGTACGGCTGACCAACCCGCTCAACGACGAGGAACCCGCGCTGCGCACCACGCTGCTGCCGGGCCTGCTCGCCGCGCTCCGCCGCAACGACGGCCGCGGCTCGCACGACCTCGCTCTCTTCGAGACCGGGCTCGTCTTCCATCCGCGCGACGGACAGCGCGTCGCCGGGCACCTCCCCGTCGACCGCCGTCCCACCGCCGAGGAGATCGCCGGACTCGACGCCGCGCTCCCCGCGCAGCCGCGTCACGCCGCCGTCGTCCTCGCGGGCGCCCGCGAGCAGGCCGGCTGGTGGGGCAAGGGCCGCCCCGCCGACTGGGCCGACGCCGTCGAGGCCGCGCGGACCGTCGCGCGGGAGGCGGGGGCCGAGCTGATCGTCCGCGGCGGGCAGTACGGGCCGTGGCATCCGGGCCGGTGCGCCGAGCTGGCCGTCGTCGTCGACGGCGCCGAGCACGTCGTCGGCCACGCGGGCGAGCTGCACCCCCGCGTCGTCAAGGCGCTGGGGCTGCCCGCGCGGAGCTGCGCGGCCGAGCTGGACCTCGATCTCGTGGAACGCGCGGGCGCCGGTACGCCGCAGGCGCCGCGCATCTCCACGTTCCCCGTCGCCACGCAGGACGTCGCCCTCGTCGTCGACCTCGGTGTCCCGCACGCGGACGTCGAGGCGGCGCTGCGCGAGGGCGCGGGTGAACTGCTGGAGGGCATCCGGCTGTTCGACGTCTACGAGAACGAGGGGCAGTTGGGTGCCGGGCGGAAGTCGCTCGCGTACGCGCTGCGGTTCCGGGCGGGGGACCGGACGCTGACCGTGGACGAGGCGTCCGCCGCGCGGGACGCGGCGGTCGCCCTCGCGGGCGAGCGGACGGGGGCGGTGCTGCGGGGGTAGCCTCGCGGCCCGTTCGCGGGTGGGGGGCCGGGGCTGCGCCCCCGGCCCCCTTCGGCTTGTCCGGCCGGTGCGGGTGGGTGGGGGCTGGTCGCGCAGTTCCCCGCGCCCCTGAGGGCTCGGCCTGCGGCCTTTGCCCTGGGGTCAATCACCCCTCACCCGTTCGGGTGAGTTGTGGGCGGGATGGGGGTGGTGGGGGTGCGGCGTCGACAGAATCGGACCGGCCTCTCGGGGTCGGTCCGGGCTGTGGGGTCAGGGCTCAGATGGGGGGCCATCGACATGTTCCGCATCAGAGGGCCGCTGCGCCGGGCCCTTGCGCTGGGGTTGCCCACGGCCTGGGGCGCCCTGGCGATCGGCTACAAGCTGGGCTGCCCGCTCGCCCAGCAGGACGGGCTCGGCGCGCGGCTCGTCACCAGCGCCGTCTTCTTCGTCGTCGGCACCGGGATCGTCCACCACGTCCGGCGGAACCTGCTGCGCGAACTGCGGCAGGCCCGCCGCGTCGCGGGCGCCGCGCAGAGCGTGCTGCTGCGTCCGCTGCCGCCGCGCGTCGAGGGCCTCGGCGTCGCCGCGGGCCGGTTCTCCGCCGAACGCGGCGCCACCGTCGGCGGCGACCTGTACGAGGTCGTCGCCACCGAGCACGGTGTACGGATCGTCATGGGCGACGTGCGCGGCCACGGGCTGCCCGCCCTCGGCACCGTCGCCGCCCTGCTCGGCAGCTTCCGGGAGGCCGCGCACGACGAGGCCGACCTCGGCGGCGTCCTGCGCAGGCTGGACCGCGCCCTCGCCCGCCACCTGCGCGCACGCCACCGGGAGGAACACCCGGCCCACGGACCCGCCCCCGACACCCCCGTCGCCGAGGAGTTCGCCACCGTGCTGCTCCTGGAGATCGACCCCGACGGGCAGGCGCGGGCCCTCAACTGCGGGCATCCGTGGCCGTACCTGCTCGACGGGACGGACGTGGCACCGCTGGCCCGCGCCGATCCGCTGCCGCCGCTGGGGCCGTTCGCGCTGCCGTCCGACCTGGCGCCGCTGCCCGTGGGGCGGCTCGCCGCCGGGCAGTCGCTGGTGCTGTACACCGACGGCGCGGAGGACGCGCGGGACGCCGCAGGGCGCTTCTTCCCGCTGACGGAGACCCTCGCCAAGGCCGTCCACGACCACCCCGTGTCGGCCGAGCAGATCATGCGGACCGTGCTCACCGCGCTGTCCCGGCACACCGCCGGACGGCCCGCCGACGACACCACCGTCCTCGTCCTGCGCAACGACCGCACCGGCGTCCGCCACCCCGCCGCGCACGCCACCGCGGACACCCCGTAGCCCCCTTGTCGCCTCTGTCCGCACCGCCGGGCCGCCGCTTTACGAGGGGGAGCCGACGGCCCGGCGAACCTCTTGCGAGGCAGTCCAGTCAACCGCCCCGGTCACCCTCCGCGACAGCGCGTGCACCATATGGATACGAGTATTCCGTTCACACCCCGTGTGAACCCGGAGCCGCTACTCTGAGTGGCGCCGTCGGCACCGAGCCATCCGGGGGGCACCGCATGCATCCCAACCCGCCGCGACCCAACCCGCCGCACCCCAACACCCTGCTCGACTCGCTCCTCGACGAGGCGGGCGTCTCCCACGCGGGTCTCGCCGCCCACGTCAACCACGCCGGACGCGCCCGCGGGCTGGCCCTGCGCTACGAACACACCGCCGTCGCCCGCTGGCTCAAGGGCCAGCGCCCGCGCGGCCAGGTCCCCGACCTGATCTGCGAGGTGCTCGCCGCCCGGCTGCGCCGCCCCGTCACCCTCGACGACATCGGCCTCGGCGTCCCCGGCGAACCCGCCCCGCACACCGCCGCCCCGTTCAGCCTCTCCGGCTTCGTCGAGCGGGCCACCGCCCTGTGGCGCTCCGACCAGCAGCAGCGCCCGCACGTCCTCGGCGCCCCCGCCGTCACCGGCACACCCGCCGTGATGCCGGTCTGGGAGTGGGAGAACCCGCCCGAGGACACCGACGTCTCCCGCGGCGGACGGCACCGGGTGACCCCGGCCGACCTCGCGATGCTGCGCGCCGCCCGCGCCCACTACGAGCAGATGTACCGCAAGGCCGGCGGCGTGGCCACCCGCGGCCGCGTCGTCGGCTTCCTCACCGCGGAGGCGGCCCCCCTGCTGCGCGGCGGCTACACCGACGCGACCGGCCGTCAACTCCACCGCGCCACCGGCGGGTTGGTGGCCATCGCCGGGATCTGCGCCTACGACTCCGACGCCCACGGCCTCGCCCAGCGCTACTTCCACCAGGCGCTGCGCCTCGCCAAGGCCAGCGGCGACCGCAGACTCGGCGGCTACGTCATCGCCCTGCTCGTCAACCAGTCCCTGTACATGCGGGAGTTCCGGCAGGCGGTCGCCTTCGCGGAGGCCGCGCTGCGCACCGCGGGCGCCGACATCACCCCCGCCCTCGCTTCCGACCTGTACGCGATGCAGGCGAAGGCGTACGCCCATCTCGGCGACGGCGGGGGCGCGTTGGACCGCATCCGGCGGGCGGAGCGGGCCGCCGAGCACATCCGGCCCGGCCACGAACCCGACGAGACCGGCTACGTCCAGCCCGGCCTGGTCAACGTCCAGGTCGCGGAAGCCCTGTTGAGCCTCGGCGACCTCACCGCCGCCGCCGAGCACGCCGAGGCCGCCGTGGGGACGCCCGCGCACGACCGGGGCCGGGTGCACCGGCTCGCCATCCTCAGCACCGTCGCGCTGCGCCAGGGGCAGGCCGACAAGGCGGTCGCCACCGCCGTGCAGATGGCCGAGCAGGCACGGGGCATGGAGTCACAGCGGCTCCGCGACCGGCTCCGCACGGTCCGCGCCGAACTGGCCCGCAGCGACTGCGCGGGCACCGCCGAGGCGGCCGAACTGATCGACGGCGCGCTGCGCGTCCCGCTGTAGACACTGCGATATTGCCACTGACCCGACGGAAGGTGGCAGAACCGTGCAGTGGACGAAACAGAACGAACGAACTGTGTATGAGAATCGCTGGTTCCGCGTCAACCTGGCGGATGTCGGACTCCCCGACGGCCGGCACCTGGACCACTTCCTCATACGGCTGCGGCCCGTCGCCGTGGCCACCGTGGTCAACCAGGCCGACGAGGTGCTTCTGCTGTGGCGGCACCGCTTCATCACCGACAGCTGGGGCTGGGAACTCGCCGCGGGCGTCGTCGAGGACGGCGAGGACATCGCCCGCGCCGCCGCCCGCGAACTGGAGGAGGAGACCGGCTGGCGGCCCGGCCCCCTGCGCCACCTGATGACGGTCGAGCCCTCCAACGGCCTCACCGACGCCCGCCACCACATCTACTGGACCGACGAGGCCGAACACGTCGGCCACCCGGTGGACGACTACGAGTCCGACCGCCGTGAGTGGGTCCCCCTCAAGGTCGTCCCCGACCTGGTCGCCCGCGGTGAGGTCCCGGCGGCCAACATGGCCGCCGCGTTGCTGCTCCTGCACCACCTGCGCCTCGGTCGCGACCCGGCGTAGCCCCGGCCGCGCCCCCGGCCGCCCGTGCCTGACCGCACGCCTGCCTGAACACGCGCCGCGGGCCCGGCACTCGGGGGAGTGCCGGGCCCAACCGGTCGTCGCCGCGGGGCGGTTCAGCCGTACGGGTAGAAGCCCGAGCCGGTCTTGCGGCCGAGGCGGCCCGCGTCGACCATGCGCTGGAGCAGCGGGGGAGCCGCGTACAGGGGCTCCTTGAACTCGTCGTACATCGACTGCGCGACCGAGGCGACCGTGTCCAGGCCGATCAGGTCGGACAGCTTGAGCGGGCCCATCGGGTGGGCGCAGCCCAGCTCCATGCCGTTGTCGATGTCCTCGCGGCTGGCGATGCCCGTCTCGAACATGCGGATCGCGGAGAGCAGGTAGGGGATCAGCAGCGCGTTGACCACGAACCCGGACCGGTCCTGGGCGCGGATGGCGTGCTTGCCGAGGAGCTTCTCGGCGAACAGCTGGGCCCGGCTCAGGGTGCCCTCGGAGGTGGTGAGCGCCGGGATCAGCTCGACGAGCTGCTGCACCGGGGCGGGGTTGAAGAAGTGGATGCCGACGACCTGGTCCGGCCGCGAGGTGGCGACGGCCAGCTTCACCAGCGGGATGGAGGAGGTGTTGGAGGCCAGGATGGCGTCGGGACGGGTCACGACCTGGTCCAGGACCTGGAAGATCTCCGTCTTCACCTGCTCGTTCTCCACGACGGCCTCGATCACCAGATCGCGGTCGGCGAGCGCGCCGAGGTCGGTGGTGAAGCTCAGCCGCGCCAGGGTCGCGTCCCGCTCCGCCTCGCTGATCTTGCCCCGCTCGGCGGCCTTGGCCAGCGAGGAGTGCAGCCGGGTGCGGCCGAACTCCAGGGCCTCGCCGGTGGTCTCGGCGACCCGGACGTCCAGACCGGCGCGGGCGCAGACCTCGGCGATCCCCGCTCCCATCTGGCCGCAGCCCACCACTCCGACGCGTGCGATGTCTCCCGCTGGGGTGCTCGTCACTTCGTCCCCTTCACTGGCGTTCTCTGGCGTTCACTGGCATTGCGTGCGCTGTCCGGTCTCCGTCGGCGTGGAGCGACGGTCACCGGCCCGCGTCGGCGCTGACGGCCGCGGCAGGTCCGCCGGGGTCCGGCCGGCCTGCTCCGATCGTGCAATTTACTAGCAAGTATCGATGATCGATCGGCGGGGTGGGGGCATGCTGGGCGGGACCACGGTCCGTGACGGGCGGATCTGCGACGTATGTGGGGATGTGCGTGATGGGGCGACTGAGTCGGCGGGCGTTCGCGCTGGCCGCGGTGTCGGCGGTGTCGGCGTTCACGACGACCGGGGCCGCGGCCCCGGCCCGGCGGGACGCCGCGGCGGGCGGGGAGCGCGCGGCGACGGGCGAGATGCGGGGCGTCTGGCTGGCGACGGTCGCCAACCGCGACTGGCCCTCGCGGACCGGACTGACCGCGGCGCAGCAGCGCTCCGAACTCCTCGGCTGGCTCGACCTCGCCGTCCGTGACCGCCTCAACACGGTCGTCCTCCAGGTGCGGCCCACCGCCGACGCGCTGTGGCCGTCGTCGTACGAGCCGTGGTCGGAGGTGCTGACCGGCACCCAGGGCAAGGCGCCCGGCTGGGACCCGCTGGGCACGGCCGTCACCGAGGCGCACGCCCGCGGCCTGGAACTGCACGCCTGGTTCAACCCGTACCGCGTCGCCACCCACACCGACCCGTCCCGCCTGGTGGCCTCCCACCCCGCCCGCAAGCACCCCGACTGGGTCGTGCCGTACGGCGGGAAGCTCTACTACAACCCCGGACTGCCCCAGGTGCGGGCGTTCGTGCAGGACGCGATGCTCGACGCGGTCGCCAAGTACCCGGTGGACGCGGTGCACTTCGACGACTACTTCTACCCGTACCCGGTGGCGGGCCAGACCTTCGACGACGACGACGCGTACGACGAGTACGGCGGTGGTTTCCCCAACAGGGCGGCCTGGCGCCGCGACAACATCGACAAGCTGGTCCGCGAGACGGCCGCCCGCGTCAAGTCGGTGCGTCCCGGCACCGAGTTCGGGATCAGCCCGTTCGGTGTGTGGCGCAACGCGACCACGGACTCCCGCGGTTCGGACACCCGCTCGCTCCAGTCGTACGACGACATCCACGCCGACACCCGCAAGTGGGTGAGCGAGGGCTGGATCGACTACGTGGTCCCGCAGCTGTACTGGAACATCGGGCTCGCCGCCGCCGACTACGCCAAGCTCGTCCCCTGGTGGGCGGAGGTCGCCCGCGGCAGCCGCACCAAGCTGTACCTGGGCGAGGCGCTGTACAAGGCGGGCGACCCCGCGCAGCCCGCCGCCTGGCAGGACCCGGCGGAACTCTCCCGGCACCTGACGCTGGCCGCCCGGTATCCCGAGGTCCGCGGCCATGTGCACTTCGCGGCGAAGGACGTCCGGACGGACCGGATCGGCGCGATGGCCCGGGTGGTCGCCGACCACTACAAGCAGTCGGTGAAGCCTCCCGCCTGAGCCGGCGGCGCCCCTGCCAGGGGCGCCGGACGCCCTTCCCCCGGCGCTACCCCCGTTCCTCGGAGCGGTGCCGGATCTCGGTGTCGGGGCCGGGGGAGCACACGCCCTCGTGCCCATCCTCGAAGCGGACGCGGTACGGGGGGCTGCCCTCGGCGCCCATGACCTCGACGATCTCACCGACCTTGTCGTGCTGACCGACCACCCTGCCGTGCTGGACGAGCCGGTCACCTGTGGTGGCACGCATCTGGGGGCCTCCTCGCGGTGGTGGAGAGGGGGGAAACGCGGTGCGGGACCGCTGCCCTGCCTGAGATGTCCGATTCTACGGACTCGTCGGCTCGGGTGACCGGTCCTGGTACCCGCCCTTCTCCCCCCGGCGGCCCTTCCGCCCGGTGTCCCGTCAGCCGCGTGACCGCTGGGTCACCGCGATGCAGACCAGGACGGCCGCCGCGGTGAGCGGGGCGGCGGGGCCCAGGTGCTCGCCGAGCAGCAGCACCGACCAGACCAGGGTGAGCAGGGGCTGGGCGAGCTGGAGCTGGCTGGCCTTCGGGATGCCGATGGCCGCCATGCCCCGGTACCAGACCACCAGGCCCAGGAACTGCGAGCCCACCGCCACCCACAGCAGCCCGGCCACCCCGTGCGCGGTCAGGTGCGCGGGCTCGTGGGCCAGGGCGACGGCCGCGGCGGGCACGCTCAGCGGCAGGCAGAGCACCAGCGCCCAGCCGATGACCTGCCAGCCCGGCATCACCCGCGCCAGCCGCCCGCCCTCGGTGTACCCGGCCGCGCACACCAGCAGCGCCCCGAACAGATAGACGTCGGCGCCGGTCAGCGCCCCGCCGCTCTGCTGGACGGTGAACGCCACCACGGCCGCCGCGCCCGCCAGCGCCGCCGCCCAGAAGCCGCGGGAGGGGCGGGCGCCGGTCCGCAGTGCGGAGAGCAGGGCGGTGGTCAGCGGCAGCAGCCCGACCACCACCGCCGCGTGGGCCGTCGTCGAGGTGCGCAGGGCGAGCGTGGTGAGCAGCGGGAAACCGGCCACCACCCCGGCGGCCACCACGGCGAGCCCCGGCCAGTGCCGCCGCGCGGGCGGCGCGATGCGCAGGGCGAGCAGGCAGCCGCCCGCGATCAGCCCGGCGAGCACGCACCGCACGGCGACCAGCGACCAGGGGCCGAAGCTCTCCAGGCCCCAGGCGGTGGCGGGAAAGGTGAGCGAGAAGGCGACGACGCCCAGGGCGGCCTGGGCCGCGCCGAAGCCCCGCCGACGGGCACGCGCACCGCCCGAACCGGCTTGCTCCGCCCGGTTCCGCTCCGCGCGGCCCCGCTCCGCGGCGGCCTCGTCCGCCGTCCGCCCTCCGGTGACCGCTATCGTCGTCTCGCCAGTAGCGCTACTCTGTGCCTTCATGCATGAGCGTAGCAGTGCCGCAAGCGGCGCCGGAAGCAGCGTCCATGAGCTGGCGGGACACCTGCGACAGGATCTGGACCGCTACTCTCCCGGTGAGAAGCTCCCGTCGAGCCGGGCCCTGGTCGAACGGTTCCGGGTGAGCCCCGTGACCGTCGCGCGGGCCCTCGCGCAGCTCGCCGCCGAGGGACTGGTGGTGACCCGGCCCGGCGCCGGGGCGTTCCGCGCCGCCGGTCCGCCCCCGCTGTCCGGCCGGTCCGGGGACACCTCCTGGCAGGAGGTCGCCCTCAGCGCCGACGCCGCCGCCGACCACGTACCGCGCTCCGTGGACGCCTCCGGCGTGACCGTCTCGCTCGCCGCCCCGCCGCCCGGCGTGGTCGAGTTCAACGGCGGCTATCTGCACCCCTCCCTCCAGCCGGAACGCGCGATGTCGGCCGCGCTCGCCCGCGCCGGACGCCGCCCCGGCGCCTGGGGCCGCCCGCCGCTGGAGGGGCTGCCCGAACTGCGCGAGTGGTTCGCCCGCTCCCTCGGCGGCACCGTCACCGCGGCCGAGGTCCTCGTCGCGTCCGGCGGACAGAGCGCCCTCACCACCGCGCTGCGCGCCCTCGCCCCGCCCGGCGCCCCCGTCCTCGTCGAGTCCCCGACCTACCCCGGCATGCTCGCCATCGCCCGCGCCGCGGGCCAGCGGCCGGTCCCGGTACCGGTCGACGCCGACGGCGTACGGCCCGACCTGCTCGACGCCGCCTTCCGCGCGACCGGCGCCCGCGTCCTCGTCTGCCAGCCCCTGTTCCAGAACCCGACCGGCGCCGTCCTCGCCCCCGCCCGCCGCGCCGAGGTGCTCCGCATCGCCCGTACGGCCGGGGCCTTCGTCGTCGAGGACGACTTCGTACGGCGGCTCGTCCACGACGACGCGGGGCCGCTGCCGCGCCCGCTGGTCGCCGACGACCCCGACGGCGTCGTCGTCCACGTCGGCTCGCTCACCAAGGCCACCTCGCCCAGCTTCCGGGTCAGCGCGCTCGCCGCCCGCGGCCCGGTCCTGGAACGGCTCAGGGCCATCCAGGTCGTCGACACGTTCTTCCCGCCCCGCCCCCTCCAGGAGGCCGCCCTCGAACTCGTCGGCTCGCCCGCCTGGCCACGCCATCTGCGCACCCTCGCCACCGAGTTGCGCGTCCGCCGTACCGCCCTCACCGCGGCCCTCGCCCGCCACCTTCCCCAACTCGCCCTCCCGCACGTCCCGTCCGGCGGCTACCACCTCTGGCTGCGCCTGCCCGACGGCCCCGGCACCACCGACGGCGCCCACGCCGCCCAAGGCCTCGGCGGCGAGGCCGCGTTCACCGCGGCGGCCCTGCGCGCGGGCGTCGCCCTCACCCCCGGCCGCCCCTACTTCAGCGCCGAACCCCCCGCCCCGCACGTCCGGTTGAGCTTCGCCGCGGTCGCGGGCACCGACGAGATCACCGAAGGCGTACGACGGCTGCGGCGGGCCTGGGACGAGGTGCTGCCGGAAACCGTTCGACAGCGCGTACCCGATCTGTGAGGGTCCCGCCATGACCAGCGTTCCGCCCCTCGCCGAGGGCTACGAGATCTCCACCGACCCCGGCCGCCTCGACGTCACCCGCGTCCACCACTGGCTGTCCACCGACGCCTACTGGGCCCTCGGCCGCGACCTGGAGAAGCAGGAGCGGGCCGTCGCGGCCTCGCTCAACTTCGGGGTCTACGACACCGCGTCCGGCGCCCAGGTCGCCTACGCGCGCGTCGTCACCGACCACGCCACCTTCGCCTGGCTGTGCGACGTGTACGTCGACCCGAGCGTCCGCGGCAAGGGCCTCGGGACCGCGATGGTCGCCGCCGTCCGCGACCGGCTCCGGGCGGACGGGGTGCCGCGCGTCCTGCTCGCCACCCAGGACGCGCACGGCGTGTACCGCAAGATCGGCTTCGAGCCGCTGGAGTTCCCCGACCGCTGGATGGCGCTGATTTTCGCGAAGTTGGCGGACTCCGTCTCTTGACCATTCCCCAAGAGCGTCACACCATCACGGCATGGCACTCCGGGTCACGTTCGTCGCCGCGGCGGGCGGCTCCGCGCTGCTCAACGAACGCTTCGAGGACGCCCGCCCGCTGGACCAGGCGGGCTGGGACGAGGTGCAGCGCGTGGCGGCCGACCTGCTGCCGCTGGCCGCCGCCGAACTGCGCTACTGCTCGCCGACCCCGCGCAGCCGCGCCACCGGAGACGCCCTCGGCTACGCCCCCCTCGTCCAACTCGCCCTGCGCGAGTGCGACATGGGCCGCTGGCGCGGACTCACCCTCGGTGAGGCCATGGCCCGCGAGCCGGACGCGGTGGACGCCTGGCTCGCCGACCCCCGCTCCACCCCGCACGGCGGTGAACCACTCCCCGAGTTCGTGGCCCGCGTCGGCGGCTGGCTCGACACCCGGCCGGTGGCCGACAGCGGCCGGATCGTCGCCGTCGCGGAACCCAGCGTGATCCGGGCCGCCCTGGTCTACGTGCTGAAGGCACCGCCCTCGACGTACTGGAACCTCGACGTCCGCCCGCTGTCGACGATCACCGTGCGCGGGCGGGGCGGGCGCTGGAACCTGCGGTTCGAGGGGGCGGTGACTCAGCCCTCGCGCACGTAGTCCGTCGTCAGCAGCAGGTCCTTCGCCGGACCGCCCACCCGCCACACCGTCCGCCAGCGGTCCGCGTCCCGCACCGTGAACTCGCCCCGGTACAGGTCCGCGACGCACGGATGGTCGGCCACGTGCCGCCCGGTGCGCAGGTCGAGACCGTGGAAGGGCCGCCCGTCGGCGAACGTCACCTCCGCCGTGCCCGGCACCGCGCCCGGCCCCGACGCGGGCAGGAACCGCAGCGTCCGCTCGGCGGGCCGCGCCACACCCCGCCAGACGAACGTGCCCGCCTCCCGGTGCAGCAACCCGCCGCCCCCGCCCTCCCCGTCGTCTCCGTCGAGCGGCGCGAACACGGTCACCCCCGAGAACCGCCCCTCGTCCCCGCCCGTCAGATCCCGCACCACACGCTCCACCCGCCACCCCCCGGCCAGGAACGCCAGCACATCGCCCACCGGCCAGTACGCCGTGACCGCGGCAGCCTCCCCCCTCCCCGCCGCGCTCACTCCGCGTCCGCCCGCAGGGCCGCGTCGAGCCGGTGGTACAGCGTGTCGAGCCGGCCGCGCCCCGGCGAGCGGGCCGGCATCCGCCGCAGCAGCGCCCGTACGGCGGGCGGCGCCGTCTCGATCGCCCGAAGCAGCTCCGCGTCCCCGACGGCGGTGTCCTCGCCCGCCGCCAGCTCCGTCGCGCGCGCCTGGTAGACGGCGGGCGCCAGGACGTGCCGCGACTGGTGGGGCGAGGCGAGCGGATGGACGTACGGGGTGGCCGCCGCGCAGCACGCCGAGCGGGCGGCGGCCGCGGCGGCGGGGTCGGCCACCGCGCCCGCGGCGGCCTGCGCGGCCCAGGCCAGCGACCGCAGCTCCGCGGTCCGCCGCCCGTCCTCGGTGTAGCGGCGGATGCCCGCGATCGCCTCGCGGGGGCGGAGGTCGTGCGGCGCGTGCGCCTCGAAGAGCGGCAGCGCCGACGCGGCCCGGTCGGCCGCCCACCCGCCGAGCACCCGGCGGTCCTCGTCGCTGATCGTCACCTGGTCCATCCGCCCATCATGCGGCCCGGCCGGGCCGCGGCGGGAGGGCGGCCCCGGATCAGTGCGGGGCGAGGACGCAGAACGCGTGCCCCTCCGGGTCGGCCAGACAGGTCCAGGGCACGTCGCCCTGCCCGACGTCGAGCCCGGTCGCCCCGAGGGCACGCAGCCGCGCCACCTCCACGGCCTGGTGGTCCCCCGGATACGGCAGCAGGTCCAGATGGACCCGGTCCCGGTCCGCGTCGGGAACGGTACCGGGCACGCGCAGGAACTCCAGATACGGGCCGACCCCCGCCGCGGAACGCAGCGTCGCCTGCTCGTCGGTCACCTCGTGGACCGTCCAGCCCGTCGCCGCGCCCCAGAACCGCGCCATGGCCCGCGGGTCCGCGCAGTCGACGACCACCGCGGCGATCGGCCCCGTGTCCCGGTACACCTCCCGCGGCTCCAGCACACAGAAGACGGTGCCCTCCGGATCGGCGAGCACGGCCCACGGCACGTCGCCCCCCTGCCCGACATCGACGGGCGTCGCCCCGGCCGCCCGCAACCGCGCCACCAACTCGGCCTGGTGGGCGAGGGATTCACTGGCCAGATCGAGATGCACCGGATTCTTCGCCCCCGCCCTCGCCCGTCCCCCCGACTCCGGCACCACATCGATCCCCACGAACACCGGGTCCGGCCACACCAGCCCCCCACCCGGCCCCACATACGTCGTGACCCCAGGACTGTAGGCACTCCACCCCAACGCCTCCGCCCAGAACCGGCCGACCCCCGAGTGGTCGATCGCCTTGATGATCACGTGCACGGGTCGCAGCGGCATGGGGACGATTTTAGGGGCGGGGGGCGCCGCCGCGAGACGTCCGGATCACCCAAGATTGTATAAACGTGCAGACCGACGTATAGTCATGCCATCCAAGAGGAGGGTGGACATGGCCGTACGTGTCGCGGTGGCCGGGGCTAGTGGGTATGCCGGTGGTGAGGTGCTGCGTCTGTTGCTCGGTCATCCCGAGGTGGAGATCGGGGCCCTGACCGGGAACTCCAACGCCGGACAGCCGCTCGGGTCGCTCCAGCCGCATCTGCTGCCGCTGGCCGACCGGGTGCTGGCCGAGACCACCCCCGAGGTGCTCGCCGGTCACGATGTCGTCTTCCTCGCCCTCCCGCACGGTCAGTCCGCCGCCGTCGCCGAACAGCTCGGCGCGGACACGCTGGTCGTCGACATGGGCGCCGACTTCCGGCTGAAGGACCCGGCCGACTGGGAACGATTCTACGGCTCCCCGCACGCCGGCACCTGGCCCTACGGGCTCCCCGAACTGCCGGGAGGCCGCGCCGCGCTGGAGGGGTCCAAGCGCATCGCGGTCCCCGGTTGCTACCCCACCGCCGTCTCCCTCGCCCTGCTGCCCGCCTACGCCGCCGGACTCGCCGAGCCCGAGGCCGTGGTCGTCGCCGCCTCCGGCACCTCCGGCGCGGGCAAGGCCCCCAAGGCCCACCTGCTCGGCAGCGAGGTCATGGGCTCCATGTCGCCGTACGGCGTCGGCGGCGGGCACCGGCACACGCCCGAGATGATCCAGAACCTGAGCGCGGCGGCCGGGGAGCGGGTCGCCGTGTCCTTCACGCCCACCCTCGCGCCCATGTCCCGCGGCATCCTCGCCACCTGCTCCGCCAAGGCCCGCCCCGGCACCGACGCCGACACGGTGCGCGCCGCCTACGCCAAGGCCTACGCCGACGAGCCCTTCGTGCACCTGCTGCCCGAGGGCCGCTGGCCCGCCACCGCGTCCGTGCAGGGTTCCAACGCCGTTCAGGTGCAGGTCGCGTACGACGACGCCGTGGGCCGCATCATCGCGATCAGCGCCATCGACAACCTGACGAAGGGCACCGCGGGCGGTGCCCTCCAGAGCATGAACCTCGCCCTCGGCCTCCCCGAGGAGCTGGGCCTTTCCACGATCGGAGTCGCACCGTGAGCGTCACGGCAGCACAGGGGTTCCGCGCGGCGGGCATCGCCGCCGGGATCAAGGAGAACGGCAACCCGGACCTGGCCCTCGTGGTCAACACCGGGCCCCGCCGCGCCGCCGCCGGTGTCTTCACCTCCAACCGCGTCAAAGCCGCCCCCGTCCTGTGGTCCGAACAGGTCCTCAGGAGCGGCGAGGTGGGCGCCGTGATCCTCAACTCCGGCGGCGCCAACGCCTGTACGGGACCCAAGGGCTTCCAGGACACCCACGCCACCGCCGAGAAGGTCGCCGAAGCCCTCGGCAGCGGCAGCGGCAGCGAGACCGGCATCGGCGCCGGTCAGGTCGCCGTCTGCTCCACCGGCCTCATCGGCGTCCTGCTGCCCATGGACAAGCTGCTGCCCGGCGTCGACACGGCCGTCGCCCAGCTCTCCGAGCACGGCGGCGAGAAGGCCGCCATCGCCATCAAGACCACCGACACCGTCCACAAGACGTCCGTCGTCACCCGCGACGGCTGGACCGTCGGCGGCATGGCCAAGGGCGCGGGCATGCTCGCCCCCGGCCTCGCCACCATGCTCGTCGTCCTCACCACCGACGCCGACCTCGACGCCGCCGCCCTGGACGCCGCCCTGCGCGACGCCACCCGCGTCACCTTCGACCGCGTCGACTCCGACGGCTGCATGTCCACCAACGACACCGTCCTCCTCCTCGCCTCCGGCGCCTCCGGGACCACCCCCGAGCAGGCCGCGTTCGCCGAGGCCGTACGGACCGTCTGCGACGACCTCGGCCAGCAGCTCATCCGGGACGCCGAGGGCGCCAGCAAGGACATCCGCATCGAGGTCGTCGGCGCCGCCACCGAGGACGACGCCGTCGAGGTGGGCCGCTCCATCGCCCGCAACAACCTCCTCAAGTGCGCCCTGCACGGCGAGGACCCCAACTGGGGCCGCGTGCTGTCCGCCATCGGCACCACCTCCGCCGCCTTCGAGCCCGACCGCCTCAACGTCGCCATCAACGGCGTCTGGGTCTGCAAGAACGGCGGCGTCGGCGAGGACCGCGACACCGTCGACATGCGCTACCGCGAGATCCACATCGTCGCCGACCTCGCCGCCGGGTCCGAGACCGCCACCATCTGGACCAACGACCTCACCGCGGACTACGTCCACGAGAACAGCGCGTACTCCTCATGAGCGCCACCCGCAAGCACACCGCCCTGCCCAAGGCGCAGACCCTCATCGAGGCGCTGCCCTGGCTGACCCGGCACAACGGCCGGACCGTCGTCATCAAGTTCGGCGGCAACGCCATGGTCGACGACGACCTCAAGGCCGCCTTCGCCCAGGACGTCGTCTTCCTGCGCCAGGCCGGACTCAAGCCCGTCGTCGTGCACGGCGGCGGCCCCCAGATCAGCGCCGCCCTCGACCGGCACGGCATCGTCAGCGAGTTCCGCGCCGGACTGCGCGTCACCACCGAGGACGCCATGGACGTCGTACGGATGGTCCTCGCCGGGCAGGTCCAGCGCGAACTGGTCGGCCTGCTCAACCAGCACGGCCCGCTCGCCGTCGGACTGACCGGCGAGGACGCGCACACCATCACCGCCACCCGGCACCTGCCCGAGATCGACGGCGAACGGGTCGACATCGGGCGGGTCGGCGAGATCACCGCCATCGACACGGGCGCGATCGAGGCCCTTCTCGCCGACGGCCGCATCCCGGTCGTCTCCTCGATCGCCCGGAGCCAGGACGACGGACATGTCTACAACGTCAATGCTGATACGGCGGCTGCGGCACTCGCTGCTGCGCTGGGCGCCGAGACCCTCATGGTCCTCACCGACGTCGAGGGCCTCTACGAGGACTGGCCGCACTCCGACGAGGTGATCAGCCGCCTCACCGCGAGCCAGCTGGAGAAACTGCTGCCCGAGCTGTCCTCGGGCATGGTCCCCAAGATGGAGGGCTGCCTGCACGCCGTGCGCCACGGCGTCACCACGGCCCGCGTCATCGACGGCCGGGTACCGCACTCGATCCTGCTGGAGATCTTCACCGACGAGGGCATCGGCACGATGGTCGTGCCCGACGAGCCGCCGCACACACCCGCACCGGACCAGGCACAGGGGGAGCCGTCATGAGCAACCAGGACCTCACCGCGCGCTGGCAGGGCGCGCTCATGAACAACTACGGCACCCCGAGGCTGCCCCTCGTCCGCGGCGCGGGCTCCCGGCTCTGGGACGCCGACGGCACCGAGTACGTCGACTTCGTCGGCGGTATCGCCGTCAACGCCCTCGGTCACGCCCACCCCGCGGTCGTCGAGGCCGTCAGCCGCCAGATCGCCTCCCTCGGCCACGTCTCCAACCTCTTCGTCGCCGAACCGCCCGTCGCCCTGGCCGAACGCCTCCTCGGCCTCTTCGGCCGCGACGGCAAGGTCTTCTTCTGCAACTCCGGCGCCGAGGCCAACGAGGGCGCCTTCAAGATCGGCCGCCTCACCGGCCGCCCCCACATGGTCGCCACGCAGGGCGGCTTCCACGGCCGCACCATGGGCGCCCTCGCCCTCACCGGCCAGCCCGGCAAGCAGGCGCCGTTCCTGCCGCTGCCCGGCGACGTCACCCACGTCCCCTACGGCGACGCCCAGGCCCTCGCCGCGGCCGTCACCGAGGACACCGCCCTCGTCATCATCGAGCCGATCCAGGGCGAGAACGGCGTCGTCGTGCCCCCGCCCGGCTACCTCAAGGCCGCCCGCGCCATCACCGCCGCCACCGGCTCCCTCCTCGTCCTCGACGAGGTGCAGACCGGCATCGGGCGCACCGGGTCCTGGTTCGAGTACCAGGCCCACGAAGGCGTCCTGCCCGACGTCGTCACCCTCGCCAAGGGCCTCGGCGGCGGCCTCCCCCTCGGCGCCACCGTCGCCTTCGGCCGCGCCGCCGACCTCCTCCAGCCGGGCCAGCACGGCACCACGTTCGGCGGCAACCCCGTCGCCTGCGCCGCCGGGCTCGCCGTCCTCGACACCATCGAGAACGAGGGGCTGCTGGAGAACGTCAAGCGGCAGAGCGGCAGGCTGCGGGACGGAATCGAGGGGCTGGGCCACCCGTTGATCGATTCGGTCAGGGGTGCGGGCCTGCTCCTGGGTATCGTGCTCACCGAGCCGCTGGCGCCGCAGGCGCAACAGGCGGCTCAGGAGGCCGGATTCCTGGTGAACGCGCCCGCCCCCGACGTCGTACGGCTCATGCCGCCGCTGACCATCGGCGACGACGACGTGGACGCGTTCCTCGGGGCGCTGCCCGGTCTGCTCGACAGCCTCGCAGCGAACGGGGACGGACGATCCGGAGCATCCGGAGAATGAGACGACGATGAGTCAGGCGCAGGAGCACGAGCACGCGGCGGCGGGCGGACCCGCCGTCCCGCAGACCCGCACCGCCCGCCACCGCCGGATCGTGGACATCCTCAACCGGCAGCCGGTGCGGTCGCAGAGCCAGCTGGCGAAGCTGCTCGCCGACGACGGGCTGAGCGTCACGCAGGCGACGCTCTCCCGCGACCTGGACGAGCTGAACGCGGTGAAGATCCGCAACGCGGACGGGGACCTCATCTACGCCGTGCCCAGCGAGGGCGGGTTCCGTACGCCGCGGGTGCCGCTCGGGGGGTCCGCCAAGGAGGACCGGATGCGGCGGCTCTCCCAGGAGCTGCTGATCTCCGCGGAGGCGTCGGCGAACCTCGTCGTCCTGCGGACCCCTCCGGGGGCCGCGCAGTTCCTCGCCTCCGCGATCGATCAGGCCGAGCTGCACGACATCCTCGGGACGATCGCCGGGGACGACACGCTGCTGCTGATCAGCCGCGAGGCGACCGGCGGTCAGGCCCTGGCCGACCACCTCCTCCGCCTGGCCCAGAACGGCCAGTAGCCCCTCGACGGTCACGTGCCGCCTGGCCGCGCAGTTCCCCCACCCCTGAGGCTCGGCCTGCGGCCGTTGCCCCGCCGCGTGGTCGGGTGCGGGTGCGCGGGGGCTGTTCGCGCAGTTCCCCGCGCCCCTCAAGGCTCGCCCTGCGGCCGTCGGCCCGCTGCGCGATCGGGTGCCGGCCTGTCGTGGTTGCTCGCGCAGTTCCCCGCGCCCCTGAACGACTCGGCCTGCGGCCATCGGCAGACGGCAGCCCCGGGGGGATGACAGGCCGCAGGCCGTCACCCCCCCCAGGGGCGCGGGGAACTGCGCGAGCAACCCCCACCCACCCGCACCCGACCACGCACCGGGCCAACGGCCGCAGGCCGAGCCCTCCAGGGGCGCGGGGAACGGCGCGAGCAACCACGACGCACCCGCACTCGAAGTCCAAAGGGCCAATGGCCGCAGGCCGAGCCCTCCAGGGGCGCGGGGAACTGCGCACCCCGCCCCCACCCACCCGCACCCGCAAACGAACCGAGCCCCCACTCACCCCAACCTTCTGGCCAGGCCCGCCGTACAGCGGACCTCGTCCCCCCCGGTGATCAGCAGCGCCTCCACGTCGGGGAGGGACTCCAGCCAGTCCAGCCCTTCCCGCGACCCCATCGCGAACGCGGCCGTCGCCCAGCAGTCCGCCCAGGTGAGGGATGGCGCGACGACGGTGACGGCGACGAGGTCGGTCACGGCGGACCGCCCGGTACGGGGGTCGACGATGTGCGCGCCCCGTTCCGCCGTACCGGACGTGGCCACGGCCAGTTCCGCCGCCCCCGCCGCGGAGACGACCGCCGCGAGCCCGCCGGGCCGGAGCGGATCGGCGACGCCGACGCGCCACGGCCGGTCCGGTCCGGGCACCCCGAGCAGCTGGACGTCACCGCCGCCGTTGACGCTGACCCCGACCGGCCCGGCCGCCGCGATCAGCCGGGCGGCGCGTTCGACGGCCCAGCCCTTGACGATCCCGGTGGGGTCGATCCGGCCGCCGTAGCGGGGACTGAACCAGCCCGCGCTCACCCGCTCCGCCTCGGCGGCCAGTTCCAGCACCTCGGCGACCTCGGGATCGCACGCGTCGACCGTCAGGGTGCCGTCCGCGAGGCGGGAGATCTGGCTGTCCTCGCGGTAGGTGGAGAACACCTCGTTCACCCTGTGCAGCCCCGCGACGGCCGTGTCCAGTGCCGCCCGTACCGCCCCGGGTTCCCCGCCGCGGACGTCGAAGGAGAAGACGGTCCCCATGACCTCCTCCACGTGACGTACCGCGGCGGGGGCCTGTGCCGACTCGGCCACGGTCGCCGTCACCGGGCCTGGTCCAGGGCGGACTGGAGGGACTTCTGGTAGCCCCCGCTGGTGTAGGTGGCGCCGGAGACGGCGTCGATGTCGGCGCTGCCCGCGGCGACGGCCGCCTGGTTGAGTTTCGGGACGGCGTTGGCGGTGATCTGGTCGGACTGGCCGCCCTTGGGCGCCTGGACCGCCTCCGCCTTGGTGATCTTGCCGCCGCTGACGGTGATGCGGACCTGGACCACCCCGTACTGGGTCTGCTCGGCCTTGCCGGTGAAGGTGCCCGAGGCCTGCTCCTGCCCCTGCCCCTGCTCCTGCCCCTGTTCCGCCCCGCCCCCGCCGTCCTGCTGCCCGCCCGAACCGCCCTGCTGCGCACCGGACGTGGCGCTCGCGTTGGCCTTGTCGATGGCGGACTGGAGGGACTTCTTGTAGCCCGCGCTGGTGTAGGTCGCCCCCGACACGGCGTCGATGTCGCCGGTCTGCCCGGCGACGACGGCCTGCCCCAGCTTGGGCACCGCGTTCGCGGTGACCTGGTCGGACTGCCCGCCCTTGGGCGCCTGGATCGCCTCGGACTTGGTGATCCGGTTGTCCTTGACGGTGATGCGGACCTGGACGACCCCGTACTCGGTCTGTGCCGCGTCGCCCTCGAAGGTGCCGGTCACCGACGCCGGCGCGGTCCCCGAGCCGCCCTGCTGGGGACCCGCGCCCGCCTTCATCTTGTCGACGGCGGACTGGAGGGACTTCTTGTAGCCCGCGCTGGTGTAGGTGGCCCCGGACACGGCGTCGATGTCGGCGCTCTGCGCGGCGACGGCGGCCTCGTTGAGTTTGGGGACGGCGTCGGCGGTGATCTGGTCGGACTGCCCGCCCTTGGGCGCCTGCACCGCCTCCGCCTTGGTGATCTTCCCGTCGGCGACGGTGAGCCGGACCTGCACGGCCCCGTACTGGGTGTCGGCCGCGTCACCGGTGACGGCCCCGTTCACGGGCGCTCCGGCCCCGCCCTGCGCGGCTTCCTGCGCCGCCGCGCCGGGTGCGGGGGCGGCGGAGGCGTCCGGATCGGAGTCCGGCTTGAGCGCCAGCAGCAGCACGATGCCGGACACGGTGGCGGCGGTGGCGAGCACGACGCGCCGCATGGGGTGGCTTTTCTTCATCGCTCCTGATTCCCGATTCCCGTTTCCCGGTCGCGTCCCGAGGGGGACGGGACGGTGGATGGACGGTGACCGCGCCCCGCGCCGGACGGCGGGGGCGACGGCCGCCGCTCACATCTCGAACGACTCGTGGTGGATGCGGCGGGCG
The DNA here is from genome assembly GCF_044757425.1 of Streptomyces sp. NPDC091281. Classification (NCBI taxonomy): domain Bacteria; kingdom Bacillati; phylum Actinomycetota; class Actinomycetes; order Kitasatosporales; family Streptomycetaceae; genus Streptomyces; species Streptomyces sp. NPDC091281. The sequence goes on from NZ_JBIVUY010000006.1 coordinate 289,461, forward strand.
GGGACCCCGGCGCCGCGCAGTGCCTCGAACACGCCCTGCGCGAAGCCGGCCGGCCCGCACATGAAGACGTCGTGCTCCTCGATGTCCGGCAGCTTGCGCCGCAGGGACTCCGCCGAGATGTCCGGCCGTTCCCCGTCGGGGCTGTTCACCGCGTACATCAGGCGTGCCCCGCGCTCGTCGGCGATCTTCGCCAGCTCGTCCCAGAGCGCCAGGTCCTGCGTGCTGTTGGCCCGGTAGAGGAGCGTGATGTCGCCCGCCCCGCCCGGCAGCGTCTCGAACAGCGCCCGCATCGGCGTGATCCCGACCCCGCCCGCCACCAGCAGCACCTTGCCCTGGCTGCGCCGGGAGGCGGTCATCGCGCCGTACGGGCCCTCGGCCCACACCTTCACGCCGGGCTTGAGGCCGCGCAGCGCCGAGCTGTGGTCGCCGATCGCCTTGACGGTGATCCGCAGCAGCTCGGGGCGGGGCGCCGCCGACAGCGAGTACGGGTGGGAGCTGAACCGCATGCCCGGCGCGAGGAACCGCCACCGGAAGAACTGCCCGGCCTCCGCGCCCATCCGGTGCAGCTTGCGCCCGCCGATCAGCACCGACACGATGCCGGGCGTCTCCTCGATGACCGCCTCGACGTAGAGGCGGTGGCGCAGGTTCAGCCGGACCGGGGTGATCACCCGGTACCAGATCACCAGCGCGGTGACCGTGCCGTACAGCGCGTACCAGACGGTCTTCGCGGCGGGTTCGACGGCGAACTCGTTGCCGGTGGTGATCTGGTGCCAGAACGTCAGGAACACCGCCGCGTACGTCAGCAGGTGCACGTGGTACCAGGTGTCGTACGGGATCATCCGGCGCACCGGGCCGATCGAGGCGACGCCGATGACGACCAGCAGGGCGGTGCCGATGGCGGCCTTGCCCATGTCGGGCAGCTGGTTCACCGAGTCGACCGTCTGCTGGACGATGTCGCCGAGGGACTTGCCCGCCAGGAGGGCGTAGCCCCACATGATGAGGAAGACGTGGGCGAAGGTGAGGCTCAGGGTGTAGCGGCCGCTCATGGCGTGCCAGCGGGCCACCCGGTCCGAGCCGACTCGCCGCTCCAGCGCGGGCACCCGCGCCATCTGGAGCACCACCAGGGCCATCAGGTATCCGGCGAGCAGCCCGGTGAGGCGGCCCGCGTGGAGGATCATCGCGTCCGTGTTCGCGATGGACGGGGTGTTGCTCCACCACAACCAGATCACGCCCGCGGCGCCCGCCCACACGGCGACCAGCAGCGGAACGGCCGGGGAGCGGCGCGGACGGATCCGGCGCATCGTCTGGCGGCGGGCGGCCCGGCCGCCGCTGATCGTCGTGGTCACTGTTCCTCCGTGGGTACCGACCCTTGGCCCACAGATACGGGCGGGGCACGCGGAGTGTTCAGCGCCGGGACGAGTCGTACGGCGGCGGGGGAGCGGGCGGTCGCCGGGTCAGGGGCGGACGAGCGCGGTCCGGCCGTGCTCGGTGCCGATCGCGAGGTGCGGACGGCGTCCCGGCTCGACCCACGCGAGGACCCTGCGCATCGCCTCCGCGGGCACCGACACGCAGCCCGCGGTGGCGCCCTTCCCGTTCACGTGCAGGAAGATCCCGGCCCCGCGCCCGCGCACCGGCTCGTGGTAGTTGAAGCCCACGACGAGGGCGTGCGCGTACTGCGTGCGGTAGTCGGCCAGGTGCTCGGACTCGGCGGCGCGGCAGTCGGCGGGGCGCGGTTCGGTCCAGCGGTTGTAGGCGCGCGAGGCGTTGTCCTGGCACCACCAGGAGTCCTCGCGCACCGGCCGGTAGGGGTACGACGTCCCGCGCGGCGCGGGCTCGGTGCCGAAGGCGTACGGCAGGTCGTACAGTCCCGCCGGGGTGGTGCTGGTGCCCTGCCGCCGCTCGGTCCCCTCGACGAGGCCGCCCGCGCCGAACCGGGCGGCGGCCGAACCGGCCCGCACCCAGCGCCCGCCGCGCCGGTCCCACCAGGTCAGCGTCCCGGTGGTCGACCCGGCCTCCGGTGCCACGGCGGTCAGGAGCTGCGAGCCGCCGCCGGTGTCCGCCATCCGCGCGGGCAGGGGCACCGGACCGGGAGGGCCGGAGGGGGCGGGCGCCGCCGCGAGGAGCAGCAGGGACAGTCCGGCGAGAGCGGCGGGGCGAAGGGCCCGGGGGCGGGCGGGTCGGCGCATGATCAGACGCTAGGCCGCGCCGCCGTGGGCGGCAGGCGGGGTGGTCCGACCGGGCGGCCCGCCGTCCCGGCCCGCCCCGGCGCGTGCGCCCCGCGTGATCGTCCCGGCGGGGGCGGACGACGGCCCCACCGACGACTTTGACTATGCATGCAGACTCCTGCATACTCATGCAGAGCGGTTCGGGGACACGGCCGACGGCGCACGCCCCCTCCCCGGCCTCCCCGGTCCCCTCTCCCTAGGAGCGACGCAAGTGAGCAGCAACAGCGGTGACGTACGGCTCTGGGGCGCGCGTTTCGCCGACGGTCCCGCCGAGGCCCTGGCGAAGCTGTCCGCGTCCGTCCACTTCGACTGGCGCCTCGCCCCCTACGACATCGCCGGCTCCCGCGCCCACGCGCGCGTGCTGCACAAGGCGGGGCTGCTCACCGCGGACGAACTGACCGCCATGCTCGCCGGACTGGACACGCTGGAGGCCGACGTCGCGTCCGGCGCCTTCGTCGGCACCGTCGCCGACGAGGACGTGCACACCGCCCTGGAGCGCGGCCTGCTGGAGCGGCTCGGCCCCGACCTCGGCGGCAAGCTGCGCGCGGGCCGCTCCCGCAACGACCAGATCGCCACCCTCTTCCGGATGTACCTGCGCGACCACGCCCGGATCATCGGCGGTCTGATCGCCGAACTCCAGGACGCCCTGGTCGGCCTCGCCGAGGCGCACCCGGACGTCGCGATGCCCGGCCGCACCCACCTCCAGCACGCCCAGCCGGTCCTCTTCGCCCACCACGTCCTGGCCCACGTCCAGGCCCTGAGCCGGGACGCCGAGCGGCTGCGCCAGTGGGACACGCGGACCGCCGTCTCGCCGTACGGCTCCGGCGCGCTCGCCGGTTCCTCCCTCGGCCTCGACCCGCAGGCCGTCGCCGCCGACCTCGGCTTCGAGCACGGCAGCGTCGCCAACTCCATCGACGGCACGGCCTCGCGGGACTTCGTCGCCGAGTTCGCCTTCGTCACCGCGATGATCGGCGTCGACCTCTCCCGGATCGCCGAGGAGATCATCATCTGGAACACGAAGGAGTTCTCCTTCGTCACCCTCCACGACGCGTTCTCCACCGGCTCGTCGATCATGCCGCAGAAGAAGAACCCCGACATCGCGGAGCTGGCGCGCGGCAAGAGCGGCCGCCTCATCGGCAACCTCACCGGCCTGCTGGCCACGCTGAAGGCCCTGCCGCTCGCCTACAACCGCGACCTCCAGGAGGACAAGGAGCCCGTCTTCGACTCCTGCGACCAGCTGGAGGTCCTGCTCCCCGCCTTCACCGGCATGATCGCCACCCTCACCGTGCACCGCGAGCGCCTGGAGGAGCTGGCCCCGGCCGGGTTCTCCCTCGCCACCGACATCGCGGAGTGGCTGGTCAAGCAGGGGGTGCCGTTCCGGGTCGCGCACGAGGTCGCGGGGGAGTGCGTCAAGGCCGCCGAGGCCGAGGGCAAGGAACTGGACGAGCTGACCGACGAGCAGTTCGCCAAGATCTCCGCCCACCTCACCCCCGAGGTCCGCTCGGTCCTCAACGTCGCCGGCGCCCTCGCCTCCCGCGACGGCCGCGGCGGCACCGCCCCCAGCGCGGTCGCGGTCCAGCTCGCCGAGGTCCGGGACGACCTGGCCGTCCAGCACGCCTGGGCCACGGCGAAGGGCACCCCGCCCCGGCAGGGCTGAACCCCGGCCCGCTGCCCCCGCCCCCCGGCCCCGGCCGACTCGGGACGAGCGTCGCGGGCGTCTCGGGTGACGCGTGGGGCGTCGCGGGTACGTTGGTCGTCAGCCGCACGGAGCCGACCGAACGGAGCCCGCGATGCCCTTCGCCCGCCTGGCCACCGCCACGACCCCGACCTGCCACCTGGGACTCGGGCTCGCCGCGGTCGGCCGCCCCGGCTATCTCACCCTCGGCCGCGACCGCGACCTCCCGGCCGACCGCGGCGTCGACGCCCTGCGTGAGCGCGCCCACGCCCTGCTGGACGCGGCCTACGCCCAGGGCGTCCGCTACATCGACGTCGCCCGCTCCTACGGCCGCGCCGAGGAGTTCCTCGCCGACTGGCTGCGCGCCCGCCCCGAGGCGACCGACGTCGTTGTGGGCAGCAAGTGGGGCTACACCTACACCGCGGGCTGGTCCGTCGAGGCCGAGCAGCACGAGGTGAAGGACCACGCCCTCGCCACCTACGAACGGCAGCGCGCGGAGACCGCCGCCCTGCTCGGCGACCGCCTCGACCTCTACCAGATCCACTCGGTGACCCCGGACAGCCCGGCCCTCACCGACAAGGAGCTGCACGCCCGCCTCGCGGAGGCCGCCGCCGGGGGCCTCACCGTCGGCTTCTCCACCAGCGGCCCCGCCCAGGCCGACGCGATCCGCGCCGCCCTCGCCGTCGAGGCCGACGGCGCCCCCCTCTTCCGTACCGTCCAGTCGACGTGGAACGCGCTGGAGACCTCCGCGGGACCCGCGCTGGCCGAGGCGCACGCCGCCGGGCTCACGGTGATCGTCAAGGAGGGCGTCGCCAACGGCCGCCTCGCCGGACCCGAGGCCCCGCCCGCCCTGCGGGAGATCGCCGAGGAGACCTCCCTCGGCTGCGACGCCGTCGCCCTCGCGCTGATCCTGCGGCAGCCGTGGGCGGGTGTCGTCCTGTCCGGCGCCGCCACCACCGCCCAGCTCGCCTCCAACCTGCACGCGGCCGTCGTCGACCTCGACGAGGAGCAACTCGCCCGGCTCGCCGCGCTCCCGGAGGACCCGGCCGCGTACTGGGACCACCGCGCCCGCCTGCCCTGGCACTGACCCCCCGCGTTCCCCGCCCAGCCATGAGACGTCTACGCCCGTAGTGAGACATTCATGTCTCACATGGGCTATGCTCGTCTCATGGCTGTCGATCGTGACCACGTGCTGCGCAGTGCCGCCGCGCTGCTGACCCGGAAATCCACCGCGACCATGGACGAGGTCGCGCGGGCCGCCGGGATCAGCCGGGCGACGCTGCACCGGCACTTCGCCGGGCGGGACGCGCTCGTCCGGGCGCTGGAGGCGCTCGGCATCGAGGAGTGCGAGGCCGCCCTGGCGCGCGCCCGCCCCGACGACGGTCCCGCGAGCGAGGCCGTACGCCGCATGATCCGCGAGATCGAGCCAGCCGCCGCCCTGCTGGCCTTCCTCTACACGGAGAACCAGCTCTTCGAGGGCGAGGAGCAGAACCCCGGCTGGACCCGCATCGACGAGCACATCGCCACCCTGTTCCGCCGCGGACAGGAGACCGGCGAGTTCCGCATCGACCTGACCCCCGCCTGGCTGACCGAGGCGCTCTACGGCCTGCTGGCCTCCGGCGCCTGGGCGGTCACCGAGGGCAGGGTCGCCCGCAACGACTTCACGCACATGGTCACCGAGCTGCTGCTCGGTGGCGCGCTACGGAGAGAGGAATCATGACCAGCACGACGCAGCCGGCGACCACGACCGAGGCGGTGAAGCGCCCCGGCCGCTGGCTCGCGCTCTCCGTCCTCGTGCTCGCCGTGCTGCTGGTGGCCGTCGACGCGACCGTCCTCGGCCTCGCCACCCCGTACATCAGCGAGGACCTGGAGCCGACCGGCACCCAGTTGCTGTGGATAGGCGACGTCTACTCGTTCGTCATCGCCGGTCTGCTGGTGTCGATGGGCAGCCTCGGCGACCGCATCGGCCGCAAGCGCATCCTGCTCGTCGGCGCCACCGCGTTCGGCGCGCTGTCCGTCCTCAACGCGTACGCGACGACGCCCGAGATGCTGATCGCGGCCCGCGCCCTGCTCGGCGTCGCCGGTGCCACGCTGATGCCCGCCACCCTCGCCCTGATCCGCAACCTGTTCCACGACCCGCGCGAGCGCAGCCTCGCGGTCGGCATCTGGGGCGCGGCGGCCTCCGCCGGCACGGCGGTCGGCCCGATCGTCGGCGGCTTCCTCCTCGAACACTTCTGGTGGGGCTCGGTCTTCCTCATCAACCTGCCCGTCATGGCGGTGCTGGTGCTCGTCGGCATCCGCACCCTCCCCGAGTCCCGCACCCCGAACCCGGGCCCCTGGGACCTGGCGAGCGTCGTGCTCTCCCTCGTCGGCATGATCGCCGTCGTGTACGCGGTGAAGGAGGCCGCCTCGCACGGCGTCACCCCGGTCACCGTCGGCACGGCCCTGCTGGGCGCGGCGGCGCTGTACGGCTTCGTCCGCCGCCAGCTGACCCTGCCGAAGCCGCTGCTGGACATGCGGCTGTTCCGCAACCGCGGGTTCAGCGGCGCCGTCCTCGCCGACCTGCTGACCATCCTCGGCCTCTCCGGCCTGGTCTTCTTCCTCTCCCAGTACCTGCAACTGGTCCAGGGCAGGCGCCCGCTGGAGGCGGGCCTCGCCGAACTCCCCGCCGCGATCGGCGCGGTGGTCGCCGGTCTGATCGCGGGCCGGGTGGCCCGGCGCTGGTCGGTGCGCGCGGTCGTCTCCGGCGGCCTCGCGGCGATCGGCCTGGCCCTGGCGTCCCTGACGGTGATCGACGCGTCCACCGGCTACCCGCTGCTGGGCGCGGCCCTGCTGGTCGTCGGCGTCGGCGCGGGCTTCTCGTTCACGGTCACCGCGGACGTCATCCTGTCCTCGGTCCCGAAGGACCAGGCGGGCTCGGCGTCGGCGGTCTCCGAGACGGCGTACGAACTCGGCGCCGCCCTCGGCATCGCCGTCCTCGGCTCCATCGTCACCGGGGTCTACCGCGGCTTCCCGTCCCCGCCCGGCACCCCCGAGGGTGCCCACGAATCCCTCGGCGGAGCCGTCGAAGCGGCGTCCACCCTCCCCGAGGACACCGCGCACACCCTCCTCACCGCAGCCCGGGAAGCCTTCGTCGACGGCCTCACCCTGGCCGCCGGAGCAGGCGCCCTGGTCCTCCTGGCCACAGCAGTGGCAGCCTGGTTCATGCTGAAGAACGAGTCCCTGAAGGACCACGCGTGACACACGCCGACACATGAATGTGGGCGGGCCACCGACAAAGTCGGTGGCCCGCCCACATTCAGGGGCGCGGGGAACTGCGCGACCAGCCACAACGAATCCCGCACCCGAAATCGGCTCCCTCAGGGGCGCGGGGAACGGCGCGACAAACCACGACGCACCCGCACCCGAAAGCGGGTTTCCAAGGGCCGCGGGGACCCCCCCGCACGCCCCACCCCGCCCAACCGCCGGAGGCTCAGGCTCAGGCGGCTTTGGCCTTCGTCGCGTACATGTCCACATACTCCTGCCCCGACAACCGCATCACCTCGGTCATCACGGAGTCCGTCACCGCCCGCAGCACATACCGGTCCCGGTCCATGCCCTCGTACCGGGAGAACTCCAGCGCCTCCCCGAACCGCACCGTCACCTTCGACGGCCGCGGCATCCCCGAGCCTCCGGGCTGGATGCGGTCCGTGCCGATCATCGCGAACGGCACCACCGGCGCTCCCGTCATCAGCGTGAGCCGCGCGATCCCGGTCCGCCCGCGGTACAGGCGTCCGTCGGGCGAGCGGGTCCCCTCGGGGTAGATCCCGAAGACCCGCCCCTCCTCCAGGATGCGCCGCCCGGTCATCAGCGCGGCGACGCCGCCCTTGCCGCCGTCGCGGTCCACGGGGATCATGCCGACGCCGGTGAAGAACCAGGCCATGAGCCGGCCCTTGATCCCCTTGCCGGTGACGTACTCGTCCTTGCCGATGAAGAGGACCTGCCGGTCGCAGACGAGCGGCAGGATCATCGAGTCGATGAAGGTGAGGTGGTTCCCGGCGAGGATCACCGGTCCGTCGCCCGGGATGTGCTCCACGCCTTCGACACGGGGGCGGAACATCAGGCGCATGACCGGTCCGAGCACTGCTTTGATGAGTGCGAAGCGGGACAACGGACCCTCCGGTGTCAAGGGGTGTGCAGGAGTCTGTACAGCAGTCTGTGCAGCTGAGGACGATACTCGCGCGCCCCGCCCCCGCGCACATCGGGTTCACCGAGGTCTTACGCACTGTTGACGTGCGTTTACCTGTTCGAGCCCCGCCGCCCGGCCCCACATCCGGCCCCCGCCCCGCCCCATGACACCCCGTCAACCGCCCCCGCCCCGCTCGGCCCGCCGACGGCCATCCCCCGTCACCCGCCCGTTCGGATCGCCGCCTCCCCACCGCCATGTCGACGCCCCTACGATCGGCCCGCACGCGACGAGCCGACGGCAGGAGACCCCCATGACGACCGAGGGCACGCAGGGCACGCACGGAGCGCAGGACGAGCCGGGCACACCGCACCTCGACGACCCCCGACGCCCCGGCCCCGGAGCGGGCCGCAGCGCACGCCGTGCCTTCCTCGGCGCCGCCGCCGCGCTGGGCGCCGCCGGGACCGGCCTCGGCCTCTCCGGCACCGCCCACGCCGCCGGGGCCGACCGCACCGGCACCGAAAGCAGCGGCACCGACCGCACCGAAGCCCGGCACGGTGCCCGCGGTCTCGCGAGCCTCCCGGTGCCGACGATCATCGGTCACCGGGGCGCCAGCGGCTACCGCCCCGAACACACCCTCGGCTCCTACCAGCTCGCCCTGGACCTCGGCGCGCACATCGTCGAGGCCGGTGACCTGGTCCCCACCCGCGACGGCCACCTCGTCTGCCGCCACGAGCCGGAGATCGGCGGCACCACCGACGTGGCGAGCCACCCCGAGTTCGCCTCCCGCCGCACCACCAAGTCGCTGGACGGCGTCGCCACCACCGGCTGGTTCACCGAGGACTTCACGCTCGCCGAGCTGAAGACGCTGCGCGCCACCGAGCGCATCCCGGCCAACCGCCCCCACAACACGCTCTACGACGGCCGCTGGGAGATCCCCACCTTCGAGGAGGTGCTGCGCTGGCAGGACGAGCAGACCCGCCGCCGCGGCAGGCAGGTCTGGATCTACCCCGAGCTGAAGCACCCCACCTACTTCCGGCAGCTCGGCCTCGGCCTGGAGGAGCGGGTCGCGAAGATCCTGCGCCGCCACGGCAAGGACGGCCGCAACGCCCCCGTCATCCTCCAGTCGTTCGAGCCCACCAGCGTCCAGCGGCTGGACCGGCTGGTCGGCAACCCGCTCGTGGTCCTCCTGTCCGGCGCCACCACCCGCCCCTGGGACCTCGTCACCGCCGGTGACCCGCGCACCGTCGCCGACCTCGTCACCCGCCAGGGGCTGCGCGAGATCGCCCGCTACGCCGACGGCATCGGCCCCACCCTCGACCTGGTCATCCCGAAGGACGCGGCGGGCGACCTCACCACCCCGACCACCCTCGTCCGCGACGCCCACGCCGCCGGGCTGATCCTCCACCCGTACACGCTGCGCAACGAGAACCCGTTCCTGCCGCCCCGCTTCCGCAAGGGCAGCGACCCCGACGCGTACGGCGACGTCTTCGGCCTCTACCGCGCCTACTTCGCCACCGGCATCGACGGCGTCTTCACCGACCAGCCCGACACCGGCCTGCTGGCCCGCGCCGACTTCGTCGACGGCTCCTGACCGGCCCCCGAAACCGCCGGGGCCGTCAACGGCCCCCGACCCCGTTGGGGTGACACCGGCCGCCCGCGGGCAACCGACCCGCGGGCGGCCGCGTCGTGCCGCACATGACGTACGACCTGCTCACCGCCCTGCGCCCGCTGCTCACCGCCGAGTCCGCCGCCGAGGCGCACGCCACCGGAGCCGAGGCCGCCGACCTCGAACAGGCCGTCTCCCTCCGCCTCCTGGAACGGCTCGCCGCCGGACGCCCGCCCCGCGACCCGCACCACTGGCTGCGCCGCGCCGTCCGCGCCGAGTCCCGCCGCGCCCGCCGCACCGACCGCCGCGAACACCCGTACCCGGCCGAGCCGGTGGCCGACGGCGGCCACGGTCCCGAGCACACCGTCCTCGCCGCCGTCGGCGGGCGCGCCGTCCGCGAGGCCGTGCTCCGGCTGCCGGGCCGCTGCTCCCGGCTGCTGCTCGCCCTGCTGGCGCCGCAGGACCCCACCTACCGGGAGATCGCGGGGGAGTTGGGTATCTCACAGGGCAGTCTCGGACCGGAACGCTCCAAATGCCTGGGATGTCTGCGGCGGGTGCTGACGAGGGAGGTTGCGGCCGGCGAAGCACGGGGATAGGAGTGGAGGACACAGGCGATCAGGTGAGCGGGAGGCGTGCGCACATGGGCATGAGCGTGACCATCTCGGTGGCGACCGAGCAGGACGCAGAGCAGATCTTCAGACTGCAGTACCTGTGCTTCCAGAAAGAGGCGGCGCTGTACGGCAACTACCGCATCGCGCCCCTCGTCCAGACCCTCGACGAGGTCCGCCAGGAACTGGTCTCCGACTGCGTCTTCGTGGCCCGGCTCGGCGACGAGGTGGTCGGCTCGGTCCGGGGCACCAGCACCGAGGACGGCGCCGCCGCCATCGGCAAGCTCTGCGTCCACCCCCGCCTCCAGGGGCACGGCATCGGCGCCCGGCTGCTGCGCGCGGCCGAGTCGGCGCTCGCCGAGGAGCGCGGCGCCAAGCGCTTCCGGCTCTTCACCGGCCACCGCAGCGAGAGCGGCCTGCGCCTGTACCGCCGGGTCGGCTACGAGACGGTCGGCACCTCCCAGGGCACCGACGGCGTCCCGATGATCGTCCTGGAGAAGGCCGCCGCGGCCTACGCGGCGACCGCCTGAGCGGTCCGCGACCGGCGCAGCCAGTACAGCGCCGTCACCGGCAGCAGCACCGGGATGAACACGTAGCCCATCCCGTAGTCCGACCACACGGTCGAGTCGGGGAAGGCCGAGGGCTCGATCAGGGTCCAGGTCCCCACGATCAGCACGCCCGCCAGCTCGGCGGCGCAGCACACCTGCGCCGCCCTGCGGGCCGTCTCCCCGCCGCGCACCAGCGTGTACGTGATGAAGCCGTACACGAGTCCGGCCAGCGCCGACAGGGAGTAGGCGAGCGGGGCGTGCTCGAACTTGGTGGCGATCTCGAACACCGACCGCGACACCGCGCCGACCACCATCACGCCGTAGAACCAGACCAGCACCAGTCCGGGCCCGCCGATCAGCCGCACCGGACGCCCGCCCGTACCGTCCGCGGCCCGGCCGCCGGTGGTTCCGGGCGTCTCCGGGCCCGTGGTTCCTTCCGCATCTCCGGTCGCCGTCACGTCAGCCTCCCCAGATGTCATAGAGCCGCACCTCCAGGACCGCGAGGACCACACCGCTCGCGGCGACCGTCACCGAACCCCACTTCGTGCGCTCCGCCAGCGACATGAAACCGGCCGCCGGGACGCACGCGAACGCGCCCAGCAGATACGCCACGAAGATCGTCGTGCCCTGCGCCGGGTCCTCTCCCCGCGCCAGCTGCACCACCCCGACCACCAGCTGCGCCAGCGCCAGCACCGACACCACGGCCATCGCCGTGAAGTGCCAGTCCTTGGTCGGCTGGTCCCGGTAGGCCGCCCAGCCGCACCAGGCGGCCAGCAGCAGCGCGGCGACCCCGGTCACCAGCGTCAGGGCATCAAACATGCAGTGACCCTATTACGGCGTATGCGGCCCTCCTCCGGCGACCCCGGCACGGTCCCCGGCGCCCGCGCGGGGGCACGTAGGGTCGAGGTCATGACGATCCGCACCCTCCACGCGCAGGCCCTCCTCTTCGACAACGACGGCACCCTCGTCTCCACCCTCGCCTCCGTGGAGCGCTGCTGGACCCTGTGGGCCCGCGAGTACGGCATATCCGCCGAGGAGTTCGGCCGCGTCCCCCTGCACGGCCGGACCGCCGTCGAGATCGTGGCCGACCTGGTGCCCGCCGCGCTGGTGCCCGAGGCCGTCGCCCGGGTCGAGGAGCTGGAGGTCGCCGACGTACCGAACGGGGGAGTGGAGCTGCTGCCCGGCACCCGCGCCTTCCTCGACGCGCTGCCCGCCGACCGCTGGGCCGTGGTGACCTCCGCCACCCGGCGGCTGGCCGAGGCCCGGCTCGCCACCGTCGGCATCCGCCCCAAGACCCTGGTCACCGCCGACGACGTCACCCGCGGCAAGCCCGACCCCGAGCCCTATCTGCGCGCCGCCCGCGCACTGGGCGTCGAACCGGCCGACTGCGTCGTCTTCGAGGACGCCCCCGTGGGCCTCGCGGCCGGTCGGGCGGCCGGGATGACGACCGTGGCGTTGGCCACAACGCACCCCGCGGCCGACCTCCACGCCGACCTGGTGATCCCCGACCTCTCCGCCCTGTCCGCCGTGTCCGCACTGGTCAGCGGCGGGGGCGTGGAGATCTCCGTCCGCGCCTGAACCCTGTCCACGGATGTCCAGGATGCGGACACCCGGACTTGGTCAGGACCGTACGTCTGCTTTACTGATCGCATGACCACGACGAGCAGCCGCACCCTTGCGACCGAGGCGACCATGACGCCCGGTGCTCGTTGTATGTGTCGAATGTGCGCCTTCTAGAGGGCCCCCGCACCACCCCCCGCGCTCGCGCCCCGAAGCGAGCCGCCGTGGCACGTCCGTACCGGCCGGGACTCCCCGAGAGCCCCTGACGCACGCGACGCGAAGCCGCCCAGCGCACATGTCCTCCCCGGTTCCATCGCCACCGCGAGAGCCGTGTCGCGTCCCTGACCGAAAGCATCCGTGCCCGGGAACACCCATGCCCCGCGCACTCGACAGTGACGGAATCCCTGTGATCACCACCACGGGCCTGACCAAGGTCTACCGCTCGCGCGGCCGTGAGGTCACCGCCCTCGACGGCGTCGACCTGCACGTCCGCGAAGGCGAGGTCTACGGCGTCATCGGCCAGTCCGGCGCCGGAAAGTCCTCCCTGATCCGCTGCGTCAACCTCCTGGAACGCCCCACCTCCGGCACGGTCACCGTCGCCGGCCAGGACCTCACCGCCCTGGCCCGGCGCGGCCCGCGCGCCAGCCGCGACCTGCGGCGCGCCCGCACCCGGATCGGCATGGTCTTCCAGCACTTCAACCTGCTGTCGTCGCGGACCGTCCAGGACAACGTCGAACTCCCGCTGGAGATCCTCGGCACCTCCGGCAAGGAGCGGTCCCGCAAGGCGCTCGACCTGCTCGACCTGGTCGGCCTCGCCGACAAGGCCAAGGCGTACCCGGCGCAGCTCTCGGGCGGCCAGAAGCAGCGCGTCGGCATCGCCCGCGCCCTCGCCGGGGACCCCAAGGTGCTGCTCTCCGACGAGGCCACCAGCGCCCTCGACCCGGAGACCACCCGCTCCATCCTCCAGCTGCTGCGCGACCTCAACCGCCAGCTCGGGCTGACCGTCCTGCTCATCACGCACGAGATGGACGTCGTCAAGAGCATCTGCGACTCCGCCGCCCTCATGGAGCACGGCCGGATCGTGGAGGCCGGACCCGTCAGCGAACTGCTCGCCACCCCGGGCTCCGAACTGGCCGCCGCGCTCTTCCCGGTCAGCGGCGAGGGCCACGGCGACGACCGCACCGTCCTCGACGTCACCTTCCAGGGCGAGGCCGCGACCCAGCCGGTCATCTCCCAGCTGTCGCGGACCTACAACATCGACATCTCGATCCTCGGCGCGGCCATCGACACCGTCGGCGGCCTCCAGGTCGGCCGGATGCGCATCGAACTCCCCGGCCGCTACGAGGAGAACGTGGTGCCCATCGGCTTCCTGCGCGAGCAGGGTCTCCAGATCGACGTACTGGGCCAGGCGCCCGTGCTGGTGAAGGACGGTGCCCCGTGACCTGGTCCGAGATGCGGCCCCTGCTGGAGCAGGCGTGTTGGGACACCCTCTACATGGTGGGCTGGTCCACCCTGATCGCCGTGGTCGCCGGACTCCCGCTGGGCGTCCTGCTGGTCCTCACCGACCGGGGCGGCCTCCTCCAGAACGTCGTCGTCAACAAGGTCATCGGCCAGCTGGTGAACGTCGTCCGCTCGATGCCGTTCATCATCCTGATGGTCGCCCTGATGAGCTTCACCCGCTGGGTCACCGGCACGAGCATCGGCCGCGAGGCCGCCATCGTCCCGCTCGCCATCGGCGCCATCCCCTTCTTCGCCCGGCTCGTCGAGATGTCGGTGCGCGAGGTGGACGGCGGACTCGTCGAGGCCGTGCAGTCCATGGGCGGCAGCGTCTGGAAGGTCGTGCGCAGCGTCCTCGTCCCCGAGGCGCTCCCCTCCCTCATCTCCGGCGCCACCACGACGGTCATCGCCCTCATCGGCTACTCCGCCATGGCGGGCACCGTCGGCGCGGGCGGCCTCGGCGACATCGCCATCCGCTACGGCTACCAGCGGTTCGAGTCGGGCCTGATGTGGATCACCGTCGCCGTCCTCGCCGTCGCGATCTCCCTGCTCCAGTTCGGCGGTGACCTCGCGGCCCGTTCGCTGCACCGCAGGACCGGCAAGGGCGGCCCGCTGCTCCTCTTCCGCCCGTTCCGGGGCGTCTTCCCCGGCGCCGTCGCCACGGACACCGTCCGCAAGAACTGAGCGCCCCCGGCGCCGACCGCCCGAACCGACCGCCGTCCCGGCCGTCGGCGGGACCGGCACGGCCCGCACCACCCCCGCGTGCGGATTCCGCTCCCCCCGTGAGCGGCCCCCGCGCCACCCACCCAGGACTCCCCGCACACCCGCAGCGGGGTCGCATCACCCTCAGGAAAGGCACTTTTCGTGCGTAACACCGCCAAGTTCACCACCGCCGTCCTCGCCGTCGGAGCCCTCACCCTCGGACTCACCGCCTGCGGCTCGGACAACAAGGACGACTCCGCCTCCGGCTCCTCGGACAGCGGCGGCCCGCTGATCGTCGCCGCCAGCCCCGTCCCGCACGCCGAGATCCTCACCTTCGTCAAGGACAACCTCGCGAAGAAGGCCGGACTCGACCTGGAGGTCAAGGAGTTCACCGACTACGTCACGCCGAACACGGCGACGGAGGACGGCTCGGTCGGCGCGAACTACTTCCAGAACCAGCCCTACCTGGACGACTTCAACAAGAAGAACGGCACCCACGTCGTGCCCGTCGTCACGGTCCACCTGGAGCCGCTCGGCCTCTACTCCAGCAAGTTCAAGAGCGCCGACGAGCTGAAGAGCGGTGCCACCGTCGCCGTCCCCAACGACACCGTCAACGAGGCGCGCGCCCTCAAGCTGCTCGCCGCGAACGGCCTCATCACCCTCAAGGACGGCGTCGGCAACGAGGCGACCCCCGCCGACATCACCGGCAACCCGAAGAAGCTCAAGTTCAAGGAGCTGGAGGCGGCCCAGACCCCGCGCTCCCTCCAGGACGTCGACGCCGCCGTCATCAACGGCAACTACGCCATCGAGGCCGACCTCAAGCCCGCCGAGGACGCCCTCGTCCTGGAGTCCCCCAAGGACAACCCGTACGGCAACTTCCTCGCCGTGAAGAAGGGCAACGAGG
The DNA here is from genome assembly GCF_044757425.1 of Streptomyces sp. NPDC091281. Taxonomy (NCBI): domain Bacteria; kingdom Bacillati; phylum Actinomycetota; class Actinomycetes; order Kitasatosporales; family Streptomycetaceae; genus Streptomyces; species Streptomyces sp. NPDC091281. The sequence goes on from NZ_JBIVUY010000006.1 coordinate 304,954, forward strand.
ACGACCCGCGCGTCAAGAAGCTCGCCAAGCTGCTCGTCTCGCCCGAGGTGAACAAGTTCATCCAGGACAAGTACGCCGGTTCCGTCATCGCGTCCTTCTGATCCGGCCGAACCCGCCGCATCCGCCGATCCATCCGACCCGCCCCACCGGGGAGAGCACATGCGCAAGATCCTCGTCCCCGCGTCGGCCCTCGCCCTGGCGCTCGCCCTCGCGGCCTGCGGCTCGGGCTCCGGCTCCGGGGACGGCGGCGGCTCCGACGACACGCTCGTCGTCGGCGCCACCGCCGTCCCGGCCGGCGAGGTCCTGACGTACATCAAGGACGACGTCGCCGAGAAGGCCGGACTGAGCCTGGAGATCAAGGAGTTCACGGACTACGTCCTGCCGAACACCGCACTCCAGGAGGGCTCGCTCGACGCGAACCTCTACCAGAACCAGCCCTACCTCGACGACTTCAACGCCTCCAAGGGCACCGACCTGGTGCCGGTCGTCAAGGCCTACCTGCCGCCCATGGGCGTCTACTCCACCAAGGTCAAGGACGTCCGCGAGCTGGCCGACGGAGCCACCGTCGCCGTGCCCAACGACACCACCAACGAGGGCCGCGCCCTCCAACTCCTCGCCTCCCAGGGCGTGATCACCCTCAAGGCGGACGCCGGTCCCAAGGCCTCGCCCGCCGACATCACGGCCAACCCGAAGAAGCTGAAGATCAAGGAGCTGGAGCCCGCCCAGCTGCCCCGCTCACTGGCGGACGTGGGCGCCGCCGTCATCAACAACAACTACGCGCAGGACGCGGGGCTCAGCCCCACCGAGGACGCTGTCCTGCTGGAGTCGGCGAAGGACAACCCCTACGCCAACCTCCTCGCCGTGAAGAAGGGCGACGAGGACGACCCGCGCGTCAGGAAGCTCGCCGAGCTGCTCGTCTCGCCCGAGGTGAAGAAGTTCATCGAGGACAAGTACCAGGGCTCGGTCCTGCCGGTCCCCACCGGCTGACCGCCGCGCACCGCACGGGGTCCGCACCGCACGAGCCGGTGCGGACCCCGTGGTGCGACCCGGTGCGTTCATGCTGCATGCTGGACAGTTCAGCGGGCCTGACGGTCAGGCAGATCGGCCCCTGACGGTTTCGCAGGCTTTCGAAGGTTACGGAGCGCCGCATGACGAGCACCTTCCCCACCATCTCCATCAGCACGGAGCGGTTGGTGCTGCGTGGCCTCGACGAGGACGACGTACCCGCCCTCGCCGAGATGATGACCGACGAACAGGTCGTCGCCTGGGTCCCCGCCCCCCAGCCCTTCACGCCCGCCGCCGCCCGCGCCTGGATCACCGACCACGCCCCCGCCGAGCGGGTCACCGGCCGCGGACTCGACCTGGCCGTCACCGAGTTCCTCACCCAGCGCCTCGTCGGCCTGATCCGCCTCACCGCCACCGACTGGCACCTGCGCGCCACCGAACTCTCCTACGTCGTCGCCCCCTGGGCACGCGGCGAGGGATACGCCTCCGAGGCCGCCCTCGCCACCGCCCAATGGCTGTTCACCGACCAGAAGTTCGAGCGCATCGAGCTGCGCACCGCCGCCGACAACGCCGCCGCCCAGCGGGTCGCCCAGCGCATCGGCTGCATCAGCGAGGGCGTCCTGCGCAACGCCTGCATAGCGCGCGCCCGCACCGACGACGGCACCTGGACCGAGGTGCGCACCGACTTCATCGTGTGGAGCCTCCTCCCCGAGGACCTGGAGGGCGCGGGCGACCACCTCGCCGACGGCGACGGCTACCCGTCGTACACCGACTGGAACTGACCCCACCGCCCCACCCCGCCACGGCGCTCCGGCCGCCGCGCCCGCCCGCGTCCCGCCCAGCGCCGCTCGCCCCGTCGGCCGCTCCGCCCGCCGCCCCGTCGAGGCACCCCCTCCGCGCCTCCCGGCTCTCCGGCGACCAGGTACCCTCACGGAGCCCGCTGCCTGCGCGAACCCCGGGGGACTGACGAGATGGCCGACCGCGTCACCGTGATCGGCTGGGACGGCTCACCCCTCACCGACGCCGCCCGCTCCGCCCTCGCCGCCGCCACCCTGGTGGCCGGGGCCGCGCACCACCTGGCCCTGCCCGAGGTACCGCCCGCCGCCGAACGCATCCGCCTGGGCAGCGTCGGCCTCGCCGCCCGCCGCATCACCGGCCACCGCGGCACCGCCGTCGTCCTCGCCGACGGCGACCCCGGCTTCTTCGGCGTCGTACGGACCCTGCGCGCACCGGAGTTCGGCCTGGAGGTCGAGGTCGTGCCCGCCGTCTCCGCCGTCGCCGCCGCCTTCGCCCGCGCCGGGATGCCCTGGGACGACGCCGAGGTCGTCGTCGCCCACCGCCGCACCCTGCGCCGCGCCGTCAACGTCTGCCGCGCCCACCCCAAGGTCGCCGTCCTCACCTCCCCGGGCGCCGGCCCCGCCGAACTCGGCCTGCTCATGGAGGGCGTCCACCGCACCTTCGTCATCTGCGAGGAACTCGGCACCGACCGCGAACGGGTCAGCGTCGTCACCTCCGACAAGGCCGCCGACCACACTTGGCGCGACCCCAACGTCGTCATCGTCATCGGCCCGGCCGCCGCCGCCCCCGCGGGCGACGGCAGTTGGATCACCGGCCGCGACCCCGCCACCGGCCCGCGCGGCTGGGCGCTGCCCGCCGAGGAGTACGGCGGCGGACTCGGCGAGGGCGAGGGCGAGTTGCTGCGCGCCGCCCAACTCGCCCGGCTCGGGCCCCGGACGGGCGACCTCGTCTGGGACATCGGCTGCGGCAGCGGCGCCTTCGCCGCCGAGGCCGCGCGCGCCGGGGCGGCCGTCATCGCCGTGGACCGCTCGCTGGAGGCGTGCGCCCGCACCGACGCGGCGGGCCGCCGGTTCGGCGTCCAGCTCAAGATCGTCCGCGGCGACGCCCCGCAGGTCCTGGAGAACCTGCCCGAACCGGACGTCGTCCGCGTCGGCGGCGGGGGAGCGGCCGTGGTGTCCGCGGTCGCCGACCGCCGCCCCGAACGCATCGTCACCCACGCGATGACCCGCGACGCCGCCGAACGCGTCGGCCGGGACCTCACCGAGCACGGCTACCACGTCACCTGCGCCCTGGTGCAGTCCCTCGAACTCGACACCCGGGCCTGGACGGAGACCGAGCGGAGCGTCGCGTTCCTGCTCAGCGGCGTGCTCCCCGACCGCTGACCGCCACCGCCACCGGCCGTCCTCCTCCCGCCGGGTGATCCGTTTGTCCTACCGCGCGCGGTAAGCTGGACGATCGTCGGACCGCATTCGGCCACCCGTCCTTTCGTCGGTCAATGTCCGGAAAAACGTGCCTGTTGCGGAGCGCGTGTGGTACGGCGGGACCAGAGGGCGCGCAACGTGGCGCAGTCCACAGGGGAGCGTCGCCGATCAAGCTGTCGTGAGGCGGCAACGGCCGCGACAATGCCACTGAGTGGCTTTGTCGCTTTTCCGGGGTTCCCCGGGGTGGGGCGGGCCCTCCCGGACGGGTGGCTCGTGCCGCGGAGCGCGGACGCTCGTTCTTCACTGCGGGGCGGGTCGGTGCGCCGTTCCGGGTGAGCTGGTCACAGGAGCACTAACCGATGGGCGAGGGGTACGCATGACCGACACCGGCCAGGTCCCGGCCGAGGGACTGCCGGAGAACGCAGGCCAGGTGGAGCAGCCGGACGTTTCCGCGCCCGGCGCGTTCACCTACCTCTCCGAGAGCACGATCGAGGACGAAGACCTGCTGCTGCCGGGCGCCCAGAGCGCCTGGGGCAACGAGGTCGCCCCGCCCGCGCCCGAACCGGTCGTCGAGACCGTGCACGAGCCCGGCCCGCACGAGACCGGCGGCCGCGACAGCGGTTCCGTCGACCTCAGCGCCGTCCGCCACCCCGGCCCGTCGGTGACCCCGCCCCCGGTGGCCCCGCGCCGCCCGCTGCACCTCGGCCCGCCCATCCCCGACGCCTCGGCCAGCCCGGTCCGCTCGCTCGCCGACCGCGGCCCCGCGGGCGCCCCCGTACGCCACCCGGGCCCGCCGCCCGCCGGGCCCGAGTACCTCGACGCCCCGCAGCGCGAGATGTCCCCGCAGGGCGCCGCCCCCTGGGGCACCCCGGCCCCCGCCGCCGGACCGGCCGCGCCGGCACCCGGCCGCCCGGCCGAGCAGCCCGGCGCCGCCCAGGCCGTCATGGCCCGCCTCGCCGCGGAGACGACCACCGCACAGCCCGCCTCCACGGAGGAGACGGCCCCCGAGACGCAGCCGGTCTCGGCGCCGGAGCCCCAGGCCGCGGCGGAGACCGAGGCGGCCGCGCAGGCAGAGCCCGAAGTGCAGGCGGAGGGCGCGGTGCAGCCCGAGGCCGCGGAGGAGCCTCCGGCTGCGGCGGCTTCCCAGGCCGCGCTTGAGCCCGAGGCAGGGGTGGAGCCCCAGCCCGTGGGCGGGCCCGCCGAGGAGCCCGCCGCCCCGCAGGCGACGCCGTCCGAGAGCCCCGCGCCGGTGGCGGACGTGCCCGTGACGGACCCGGCGACCCCCGAGGCCGGGGCGATCGGGGGCGACCAGCCCGCGGCGCCCGCGCCCGCCGCCGCACCGCCGGTCGGCGGCCCGCCGGAGGTGCCCGCGCCCGAGGCGTCGGTGCCCGAGCAGCAGCCACAGCCCGAAGCCCTTCAGCCCGAAGCCCTTCCGGAATTCGCGCCGGAGACCGCTCCCGAGGCGGTGACGGTCGCGCCTGAGGCGGAGCCGTCGATTCCGGTCGCTACGCCGGTCGACGCAGCCCCCGTGCCCCCGGCACCGAGCGACACCGAGCCCCCCACTGCCCCTGAGCCCCCCATCACCCCCGAGGCCGACACCGCCCCGGAGACCCCTACGGCTCAGGAGGCACCCTCCGCCCCCGACTCGCCCTCGGCGCCGCCTGCGCCCGAGGCCGCCGAGCCCGCTCCGCAGGAACCGGCGCCGGTGGCGGCCGAGGTGACGGCCGAGACGCCGACGCCGGTCACCGAACCCGCCCCCGTCGCCCAGGACTTCCCGGCCCCGCCCGTCCTCCCGGTCGCCGAGGCCGCCGTACCCGAGGCGCCTCAGCCCACCGAGGCGTTCGAGCCGCCGGACACCACTCTGGGCGCGCCCGCCGCTCCCGAGCCGATCCCGGTACCCGAGCCGACCGCACCGGCCGAGGCCGTCGCCCCGGAGCCGCAGCCCGCCGAGGCCGCCGCGTCCGCCGAAGCCCCCTCGGCCGTCGCCGAGACCCCCCTCCCGGCCGCAGCCCCCGAGCCCGCACTTCGCCCGACGCCCCTCGCCGCCGCCGCGCCGACCGAGCCCGACGTCCCGCAGCCCCAGCACGCTCCTGACACGGCACCCCTGACGGAACCCACCGTTCCGGCCCCGGAGCAGACGGCCGCTGGGCAGACGGCCCCGGAGCCCGCCGAACCGCAGCAGACGTCCCCGGAACCCGCCGAAGCGGAGCACCCGGCCCCGCAGCAGCCGGAACCCGCCCTTCCCGAGCCGCCGGCCGCCGCCGCGCCCACCCCGGAGACGGCCCCCGAGCCCGTACCCGCCCCCGCCGCACCGGAGGCCCCGGCCACGCCCCTCCTCACGGAGACCGCACAGGCGCCCGCGCACGAGGCCCCCGTACCCGAGGGCCCCGCGCACCTCACCACCCCCGACGCGGCGGACACCCTGCTCCCCGCGAACCCCCCGCACCCCCCGCAGACCCTCACCGAGCACCCCCAGGGCCCCGCGCACCTCCCCGAGCAGGAGAACGTGGCGCTCGTCCCGGTCGGCTCCCCGGCGCCCGCCGCGTTCCCGGACGCCGCGTCGGCCCAGGCGGGCCCGCCCGCCGACCCCGGGGCCCCGCAGCCGCAGCCCCCGGTCGGTCCCGCCGCGGAGACCGGCATCCCGGCCCCCCGCGCCGCCGCCCCGGACCAGGAGGCCGCGCCGGTCCCCGACCCCGAGGTCGCGCAGACCCCGGACGACCTGGACACCCGCGCCGCCGACCAGGCCGACGCCGTCGTGACCGCCGTGCGCGAGCCGGTCGGCCCGGCCGCCCCCGCGTACGACGAGGCCGAGCGCGCCGCCGTCCTGAAGGTGATGCGCGAACGCCGCGACATCCGCAACGGCTTCCGCGCCGACCCCATCCCGCACGAGGTGCTGCTGCGGGTCCTGGAGGCCGCGCACACCGCGCCCTCCGTGGGCCACTCGCAGCCCTGGGACTTCGTCGTCATCCGCTCCGCCGACACCCGGCGCGCGATGCACGAACTGGCGACCCGCCAGCGCGACGCGTACGCCAAGTCGCTGCCCAAGGGCCGGGCCAAGCAGTTCAAGGAACTGAAGATCGAGGCCATCCTCGACACCCCGGTCAACATCGTCGTCACCGCCGACCCCACCCGCGGCGGCCGCCACACCCTGGGCCGGCACACCCAGCCCCAGATGGCGCCGTACTCCTCCGCGCTCGCCGTGGAGAACCTCTGGCTCGCCGCGCGCGCCGAGGGCCTCGGCGTCGGCTGGGTCAGCTTCTTCGACGAGCGCGAGATGGTCCGCGCCCTCGGCCTGCCCGAACACCTGGAGGTCGTCGCCTACCTGTGCGTCGGCTACGTCGACGAGTTCCCGGACGAGCCCGAGCTGATGCAGGCGGGCTGGGCCAAGCGCCGCCCCCTGTCCTGGGTGGTCCACGAGGAGACGTACGGCCGTCGCGCCCTGCCCGGCGAGGACCCGCACGACCTGCTCGCCGAGACCGTCGCCGGTATCCGCCCGCTGGACGCCAAGGCGCTCGGCGAGGCCTGGGAGCGGCAGAAACGCATGACCAAGCCCGCCGGGGCGCTCGGCATGCTGGAGATCATCTCCGCCCAGCTGTCCGGCCTGTCCCGGCAGTGCCCGCCGCCCATCCCGGAGCCCGCGGCCGTCGCGATCTTCGCGGGCGACCACGGCGTCCACGCCCAGGGCGTCACCCCGTGGCCGCAGGAGGTGACGGCCCAGATGGTCGCCAACTTCCTCGGCGGCGGCGCCGTCTGCAACGCCTTCGCCGCCCAGGTGGGCGCCGAGGTCTGCGTCGTCGACGTCGGCGTGGTCGCCGACCTCCCCGCCACCCCCGGCCTGCTGCCCCGCAAGATCCGCGCGGGCACCTCCGACATGACCACCGGGCCCGCGATGACCCGCGAGGAGGCCAAGCAGGCCGTCGAGGTCGGCATCGAGACCGCCCGCGACCTGGTCGCGGCGGGCAACAAGGCGCTCCTGACCGGTGAGATGGGCATCGCGAACACCACCGCGTCCGCCGCCCTGATCTCCGTGTTCACCGGCGCCGACCCCGCCGAGGTCACCGGCCGCGGCACCGGCATCAACGACGAGACCCTCGCCCGCAAGACCGACGTGATCCGCCGCGCCCTCGAACTCCACCAGCCCGACCCCGCCGACCCGATCGGCGTCCTCGCGGCGATCGGCGGCTTCGAGCACGCCGCCATGGTCGGCCTGCTCCTCGGCGGGGCCTCCCTGCGGACGCCGGTGATCCTGGACGGCGTCAGCGCGGGCGCCGCCGCCCTGGTGGCCCGCGCGATCGCCCCCGAGGTCCTCGCGGCCTGCATCGCGGGCCACCGCAGCGCCGAGCCCGGCCACGTCGCCGCGCTCAACAAGCTGGGCCTGCGTCCGCTGGTCGACCTGGACCTGCGGCTCGGCGAGGGCACCGGAGCCCTGCTGGCCCTGCCGCTGGTGCAGTCCACGGCGCGTGCCATGCACGAGGTGGCCACCTTCGACTCGGCCGGGGTGACCGAGAAGTAGCGCACCTGCTTAGAATCCGCACGTCAGGGCAGTTCCCCGGCGGTCCGCAGCGCCGCCCCGCCGGGGGCCGCCGACCTGTGCCCCGGCACACCCCCGCTCGTCCGAGGAGCCGCGCCTCATGGCCGAACATCCGCCCTACCCCGTGGGCCTCCGCCTCACCGGCCGCCGGGTCGTCGTCCTCGGTGCCGGACAGGTCGCCCAGCGCCGTCTGCCCGCGCTGATCGCCGCCGGGGCCGACATCCACGTCGTCTCCCCGGAGGCGACCCCGTCGGTCGAGGCGATGGCGGACGCGGGCGAGATCACCTGGCACCGCCGCGGCTACGCCGACGGCGACCTCGCGGGCGCCTGGTACGTCCTGGTCGCCGCCGGCGACCGGGAAGCCTGCGAGCGCGCCTCGGCCGAGGCGGAGGCGCTGCGCGTGTGGTGCGTGCGCTCCGACGACGCCGACCGGGCGACCGCCTGGACCCCGGCCAGCGGCACCAGCGAGGGCGTCACCGTCGCGGTCCTCACCACCGAGGCCCAGGAACGCGACCCCCGGCACATCGCCGCCGTCCGCGACGCGGTCGTCGAGGGCCTGCGCGACGGCACCCTCGTCGCCCCGCACCACCGCACCCGCACCCCCGGCGTCGCCCTGGTCGGCGGCGGCCCCGGCGACCCCGACCTCATCACCGTGCGCGGGCGGCGCCTGCTCGCCGGGGCCGACGTCGTCGTCGCCGACCGCCTCGGTCCGCGCGACCTCCTCGCCGAACTCCCCCCGCACGTCGAGGTGATCGACGCGGCGAAGATCCCGTACGGCCGTTTCATGGCGCAGGAGGCCATCAACAACGCGCTCATCGAGCACGCCAAGCAGGGCAAGGCCGTGGTCCGCCTCAAGGGCGGCGACCCCTACGTCTTCGGCCGGGGCATGGAGGAGGTGCAGGCCCTCGCCGAGGCGGGCATCGCCTGCACGGTCGTGCCCGGCATCTCCAGCTCCATCTCGGTGCCGGGCGCGGCCGGCATCCCGGTCACCCACCGGGGCGTCGCCCACGAGTTCACCGTGGTCAGCGGCCATGTCGCCCCCGACGACGAGCGTTCCCTCATCGACTGGGCGTCCCTGGCCAAGCTCACCGGCACCCTGGTCGTCCTCATGGGCGTCGACAAGATCGGCCGTATCGCGGAGACCCTGATCGCGCACGGCCGCTCCGGGGACACCCCGGTCGCCCTCGTCCAGGAGGGCACCACCGCCGCGCAGCGCCGGGTGGACGCCACCCTCGCCACGGTCGCCGAGACGGTCCGCGCCGAGGACGTCCGGCCCCCGGCCGTGATCATCGTGGGCGAGGTCGTCGCCGTCGGTTCCCGGCCGACTCTGTAACCCCGAGTAACCCGACCGTGCCGATCCGTTGGCACCGCACCCAGGACAAGGCAGTATCACCCCTGTGGCCGATCTCATCACCGTGGACGACCCGGACGACCCGCGCCTGCGCGACTACACCGGCCTGACCGACGTGGAGCTGCGCCGCAGGCGCGAGCCCGCCGAGGGCCTTTTCATCGCCGAGGGCGAGAAGGTCATCAGACGGGCCAAGGAGGCGGGCTACGAGATGCGCTCGATGCTCCTGTCCGCGAAGTGGATCGACGTCATGCGCGACGTCATCGACGAACTCCCGGCCCCCGTCTACGCCGTCACGCCCGAGCTGGCGGAACGCGTCACCGGCTACCACGTCCACCGCGGCGCCCTCGCCTCGATGCAGCGCAGGCCGCTGCCCGCGGCGGAGGAACTGCTGCGCGCCGCCCGCCGCCGGGTCGTCGTCATGGAGTCCGTCAACGACCACACCAACATCGGCGCGATCTTCCGCTCGGCCGCCGCCCTCGGCATGGACGCCGTCCTGCTCTCCCCGGACTGCGCCGACCCGCTCTACCGCCGCAGCGTCAAAGTCTCCATGGGCGCCGTCTTCTCCGTCCCGTACGCCCGCCTGGAGACCTGGCCGAAGGGCCTGGACACCGTCCGCGAGGCCGGGTTCACGCTGCTTGCCCTCACCCCGGACGAGAAGGCCCGCAGCCTCGACGAGGCGGCCCCGCACACCATGGACCGGGTCGCGCTGATGCTCGGCGCCGAGGGCGACGGCCTCTCCACCCAGGCGCTGGTCGCCGCCGACGAGTGGGTTCGCATCCCCATGTCCCACGGCGTCGACTCCCTCAACGTGGGAGCGGCGGCGGCGGTCGCCTTCTACGCGGTCGCGACCGGCCGCCCGACGCCCTGACCTCTCAGGCCGAGTCCGGTTCTCCACCCAGAGGTGGAGTCTCCACCGGCTGCCCGTGCCGTACGACATCGCTGTCGCCGCCGCCGAGCCCCCGCGTCGCCGCCTCGCAGCCCTGCACGAAGGCGATGCCGAGCGCGACCAGCAGCGTCACGACGACGAAGACGAACAGACGCTGGCGCAGCAGACGCGGATTGGCGGGGCGCCGTCCGGTGCCGGTGGTCCGGGGTCCGGGACGGCCCGCGCCGCTGCGCGGCGCCGGGCGCCCGCCGGTGCCGGACCGCCCGGTGCGCCCGGTGCGCCCAGGGGGAACGGGCCGCGCGCCGGACCGCGAGGTGGGCCCGTTGCCGCCGCCGCGCGGGACACCGGAACCGCCCCGTGAGGGTACTCCGCCGCGCGAGGGCACCCCGTTCCCGCCCCGTGCGGGTGCCCCGCCGCGGGAGGAGGGGACGCCGCCGCGCGGCAGGGAGGACGGGCCGGGCTGCGGCTGGCGCAGCGTGCGGTCCGGGTAGGTGTGCTCGGCGAGCCGCCCGGTGGGCCGGTCGGCCTCGGCCGCGCGGGGACCGGGCGGGCGGCTGTCCGGCAGGCCCTGTGCCTCGCGGGCCGCGATCTCCTTGAGCCGCAGCGACAGGTCCAGGGTGCTGGGCCGCTCGTCGGGGTCCTTCGCGAGGCAGGCCCGGATCAGCGGGGCGAGCGCGTCCGGCACCCCGTTCAGATGCGGCTCCTCGTGGACCACCCGGTACAGCATCACCTCGGAACTGCCGTGCCCGAAGGGGGAGTCGGCGGTGGAGGCGTAGGCGAGGGTGGCGCCCAGCGAGAAGACGTCGGTGGCCGGGGTGACCACCGCGCCCCGCACCTGCTCGGGCGCGAGGAAGCCGGGCGACCCCACGGCCGTGCCCACGTGGGTGAGGGTGGAGGCCCCGGTCGCCCAGGCGATCCCGAAGTCGATGATCCGCGGGCCCTTGGGGGAGAGCAGGATGTTGGACGGCTTGAGGTCCCGGTGCACCACCCCGGCCTCGTGGACCGCGACCAGGCCCTCCGAGAGGGCGGCGCCGATCGAGGCGAGTTCAGCGGCGCCGAGCGGACCGTCGTCGGCGACCCGGTCGTGCAGCGAGGGGCCGGGCACGTACTGGGTGGCGAACCAGGGCCGGTCGGCGTCGAGGTCGGCCGCGACCAGCCGGGCGGTGCACCCGCCCCGGATGCGCCGGGCCGCCGAGACCTCCCGCGCGAACCGCGAGCGGAACTCCTGGTCCTCCGCCAGATCGGGCCGGATCACCTTCAGCGCGACCCGCTGGCCCTTCTTGTCGGACCCCAGGTAGACGACGCCCATCCCGCCCGCGCCGAGCCGTCGGTGAAGTTTGAACGAGCCGACGACGCGCGGGTCCTCGCGCCTCAGGCGCATCATCGCCATGTTCATCCCCGCTGCCCGGTCCGTGTGACGTGGCACAGCTTACGTTTACCCGGCCCCTCCCGCGCAGAGGCCGCGCCCTCTCATTGGATCGATTGTCAGTACCGCGCGGGGCAGGTGAGGAGAACTCAGGAGCCCTGCGCGCAGGCGCCGTTCACCTCTTCGCCGACCGCAACGACCGCTCCTGACACGGCTTCTGATTGCGTGACAGATACGCACCCGGGCACCCCCTGACGAACCCGGCGGCGGGGTGCCCGCGGCCCTCCGCCACAGGCCACCCCACGTGAGCGAAGTCACGCGGACGTCCGCCCCGGCTGCCGCGCCCCGACGTGTCCGTACGGCCGGGGGCCGCGTCCCCTCCGGGAAGACCCCGAGACGCCGACCGCCGTCTCCACCCAGGGGAGTACTCCGCAGGTCACGGCTCATCCTCCTGGAGGCCCGTCATTCGGTACGAGGGCATGACGCCCGGCACCGGCCGCGCCCCTAGATTTGAGGTCAAGCGGCGGGTGGAGCACTCGTCCCCCGAGGTCAGACACCCGCCGCTGCCGGCACTTCGCGGCGCCCGACGTCATGAACGGCACCGCGGCGGCTGGACAACACCGAAGAACGGTCAGGAGAGGGACCATGGCGTACACGGCTCCGCGGACGGCGTTCCGCACCGCGCGACCCCGCCGTACCGGTCGCCGTCACCCGTTGGTGGCGACCGTCATGGCCCTTCCCCTGGCGGTCCTGCTCCTCGTCGTCTTCGACGGCTGGGAGACAGTGGCCACACAGGCGTCGTCCGTGGGTGTGATGCTGGGGCGCTGAGCGGCGACCCCAGGCCCGGAAGAGCGGTCCGGGCGGGGACATCCATCCATGAAACCCCGTGGGGACGGGGGTGCGGCGGACGGCACAGATGCCGGCGCAGCTGGGGAGCTGCGCCGGCATTGCTTTTCCCCGCCGCCGGTTCTGCCCGGTGCCACCTCCCCCCGATTCCGTCTGACTCCCGCGTCGCCTTTCCCATGGTTTTGCCCGCGGCCCGGTGCCCGGCGCCGCGTCCCCGCATAGGCTCACGGCCGTACCCCGCACGCCCAGGGAGCCCCGTGACCGCCGCCGTCCATCCGCTGCTCGCCGAGCTGACCGGCCGCGCCCGGACCCGCGCCCACGCGGGCACCCCCGCCGCGCGGTCCTGCCCCTGCGGGACGGACACCCTCGCCGACCGGCCCGACGCGACCGTCGTCCGGCACGCGGGCACCGTCGCCAAGGCGCACGCCCCGGACACCGACCCGGCGGGCCTCGCCGCCCGGCTCATCACCGCGCACCGCGTCCCGTCCGTCCTGCTGCCGCCGCTCGCCCCCGAGGCCGCCGACCTGCACGGCCGCCTCGTGACTTTCTGGCCGTACGGCGTCCCCGTCGACCCGGACGACCCCGACGCCGCGCCCTGGGAGGCGGCCGGCACCCTGCTCGCCCGCCTGCACCGCACCCCGCCCCCGGTGCCGCTGCCCCCGATGCGCGGCCCGGCGAAGGCGGCCTGCGCCGTCGCCCGCCTCCGCGCGTCCGGCGAGGTGCTGGACCGCCCGGCCGCCGACGCCGTCCTGCGTGCCTGGTCGGCCCTCCCGCCCTGGGCCCGCGCCGAGGCCCCGCAGCCCGACACGACCACCCTCTGCCACGGCGACCTCCACCTCGGCCAGCTCGTCCGCACCCCCGAGGCGAAGAGCACCCCGGATGCCCCAGGCACCCCGGACATCGGGGACGTCGCATGGCGGCTCATCGACGTCGACGACCTCGGCGTGGGCGTCCCCGCCTGGGACCTGGCCCGCCCCGCCGCCTGGTACGCGTGCGGTCTCCTCCCGCCGCAGGAGTGGACGAGGTTCCTGGCGGCCTACCGTGCCGCGGGCGGCCCCGCCGTCCCCGCCGACGGCGACCCCTGGCCCGCCCTGGACGTCCCCGCCCGCGCCCTCACCGCGCAGACTGCCGCCCGCGCCCTGATCAAGGCCGCCGAGCAGGACCGGTCCCTGGACGAGGTGGAACGGTCACTGGTGGACGCCTGCGCGCGCATGACGTCCGTACCGGCCCAGTTGACGTCAACCCTCGCGAAGTAGGGTGCAACCGACCGCAGCCGGACAGAGTCTGTCCTGGCGACACCCGAAGCAGATCCGACCGGCGAGGAGTTGACCCGAACCATGCAGTGTCCGAAGTGTCACGCGCAGATGCACACGTACAACCGCAACGGCGTCCAGATAGAACAGTGCAGCAACTGCCGGGGGATCTTCCTCGACTACGGCGAACTGGAGGCCCTGACCCGGGTGGAGGGCCAGTGGGCCCAGCCGGGCCCGCAGCCCCCGGCCGCCCCGCAGGCCTACCCGCCCGCCGCCCCGGCGGCTCCCGCGTGGGGCGCCCCGCACGGCGGTCACGGCGGCCATGGCGGGCACTACGGCCACAAGCGGCACAAGAGCTTCGGGCACATGCTCTTCTCCAGCTGACCCAGCTGACCCAGCGAGAAGCCCCCGACCGCCAGAGGCGACCGGGGGCTTCTCGTGCTGTGGACGATACTGGGATTGAACCAGTGACCTCTTCCGTGTCAGGGAAGCGCTCTCCCGCTGAGCTAATCGTCCTCGGGATCACGGCCCGAGGGCCGTGCGTCCTGCGTGCGCGATACTGGGATTGAACCAGTGACCTCTTCCGTGTCAGGGAAGCGCTCTCCCGCTGAGCTAATCGCGCGGGGGACCCGAGGACCGGATCGGCTGACCCGGGACCCGAAGATCCAGTGGACGATACTGGGATTGAACCAGTGACCTCTTCCGTGTCAGGGAAGCGCTCTCCCGCTGAGCTAATCGTCCTTGGAGGTGGAGACGGGATTTGAACCCGTGTAGACGGCTTTGCAGGCCGTTGCCTCGCCTCTCGGCCACTCCACCAGGAGTGCAGGGTTTCGGGAAGATCCCCTGGTTCCTACGAGCGGACGACGAGGCTCGAACTCGCGACCTCAACCTTGGCAAGGTTGCGCTCTACCAACTGAGCTACGTCCGCCTGTCGTTTCGGGGCGCTCCCGCGTCCCGGCGACGTGTTGAACTCTAGCGGATTCCGGGGCCAGTACAAAAACGCGTTTGTGCAGCGTGCTGCGCTGTGCCCCGGCGCGTACCCGCTCAGGGCCCCCACCAGGTCGTCCCCGGGTCACGGTCCGGACACCCGCCCTAGACTCGACACCGTGCTCGACCTCCCTCCGCTCGCCCGCTTCGGCGGCCGCGTCGCCACCGGCCTCCTCGACGTCACCGACGATCCCGCCGCCCTGGACTCCGCCGGTTTCTGGGCCGTCGTCGCCGACTTCGAGGGCCGTCTGGTCTGCGCCCGTTTCGCCGACGTGCACCACGAAGCGGCCCCGGCGGCCCGTCCGGGGGAGTGGCGCGGGCCCGCCGCGGACGCCTGGACCTCCTCGCTGGACCGCGCCGGGTACACGGCCGGAGTGCGCCGCATCCGGGAGTACGTCGCCGCGGGCGAGGTCTACCAGGCCAACCTGTGCCGGGTCCTGTCGGCCCCCGTCCCGCCCGGCGCCGACGTCGACGCGCTCACCGCGCTGCTCGCCCGCGGCAACCCGGCCCCGTACGCCGGAACGATCCGGCTGCCCGAGTACGGGGTGGAGATCGCCACCGCGTCGCCCGAGCTGTTCCTGCGCCGGGACGGGCGGACCGTGGAGTCCGGGCCGATCAAGGGCACCGGGCGCACCGAGGCGGACCTCCTGGAGAAGGACTACGCCGAGAACGTCATGATCGTCGACCTGGTCCGCAACGACCTGGGCCGGGTCTGCGCCACCGGCACCGTCTCGGTGCCCGATCTGTGCGCGGTGGAGAAGCACCCCGGCCTGGTCCACCTGGTGTCGACGGTCCGCGGCGAGCTGCGCGACGGCGCGGGCTGGCCGGAGCTGCTGGCCGCCGCCTTCCCGCCGGGTTCGGTCACCGGGGCGCCCAAGTCGCGGGCGCTGCGGATCATCGAGGAGCTGGAGACGGCGCCGCGCGGCCCGTACTGCGGCGGTGTCGGCTGGGTGGACGCCGACCGCGGCACCGGCGAGCTGGCCGTCGGCATCCGCACCTTCTGGATCGACCGCTCCGCGGGCCTGCTCCGCTTCGGCACCGGCGCGGGCATCACCTGGGGCTCCGACCCCGAGGCCGAGTGGCGGGAGACCGAGCTGAAGGCGTCCCGGCTGCTCGCGATAGCGTCGGGGACGTACGACGCCGACGGAGGGAATCCGACGTGAAGATCTGGCTCGACGGCGGGCTGAAGGACATCGAGTCCGCGCTCGTCTCCGTCCTCGACCACGGCCTGACCGTGGGCGACGGCATCTTCGAGACCGTGAAGACGGTGGACGGCACCACGTTCGCCCTCACCCGCCACCTCGACCGCCTCACCCGCTCCGCGCGCGGCCTCGGGCTCCCCGACCCCGACCACGACGAGGTCCGCCGCGCCTGCGCCGCCGTCCTCGACGCGAACCCGGCGCCGCTCGGGCGGCTGCGCATCACCTACACCGGCGGCCACGGCCCGCTCGGCTCGGACCGTGGCGAGCACGGCCCCACCCTCGTCGTCGCCCTCGGCGGGACGACCCGCCGCCCCGACTCCACGGCCGTGATCACCGTCCCCTGGACCCGCAACGAGCGCGGCGCCGTCACCGGCCTCAAGACCACCTCGTACGCCGAGAACGTCGTCGCCCTGGCCCGCGCCCACGAACACGGCGCCTCCGAGGCCCTGTTCGGCAACACCGTGGGCCGGCTCTGCGAGGGCACCGGCTCCAACGTGTTCGTCGTCCTCGACGGCGAGATCCACACCCCGCCGCTCGCTTCCGGCTGCCTCGCGGGCATCACCCGCGAGCTGGCGGTGGAGTGGACCGGGGCCCGCGAGACGGATCTGCCGCTCGACGTGCTGGAGCGCGCCGACGAGGTGTTCCTGACCTCCACCCTGCGCGACGTGCAGGCCGTGCACCGGGTCGACGACCGTGAACTCCCGGGCGCGGAGGGCCCGGTGACCGCGAAGGCGATGCGGATCTTCGCGGAGCGGGCCGCCGACGACCTCGATCCCTGAGACGCCGACGATCTCGTCCCCAGAGGCGCCGGAGGGCGCCGACGGGGTAGGACTCCCGTGATGACCACGACCCTGCGGCCGACCGAGCCGCTCCAGCGCGCCGACGGCGGGGCACTGTCCCGCGCCTTCCAGGTCTGCGTGAACAGTCGCCCGGTGGGCACCGTCCACCTCTCCACCCACCCGGAGTTCGGCCCCGCCGTCGCGCGCGTCGACGACCTGCGCATCGAGGAACCCGACCGGGGCCGCGGGCGGGGCGCGGTGGCCGCGCTCGCCGCCGAGGAGGTAGCCCGCGGCTGGGGCTGCCGACGCGTCGAGATCCGCGTCCCTGCCGAGGCGGAGGGCGCCCTGCGGCTGGCGACCGCGCTCGGCTACGTCCACCGCAACCGGGGCCTGGAGAAGCAACTCGGCCCCGTCGCAACCGCGTTGCCGGACGGCGGCCGGGCCCGGCCCATGACGGAGGCGGAGTTCGGGCCCTGGTGGGCGGCGAACCTCGTCGACTACGCCCGTCAGTGGACCCTGCGCGGGGTGCCCGTGGAGGAGGCGCGCGCCAAGGCCGAACGGGACAGCGACCTCCCCGAGGGCCTGGCCACACCGCACCTCCGCTTCCTCGTCCTGGAGCACGAGAACACCCCCGTCGGCACGCTGTGGGGCGCCTTCACCGACACCAAGGCGTTCGTCTACGGCGTCGAGGTGGACGAGGCCTTCCGGGGACACGGGCACGGCCGCACCCTGATGCTGCTCGCCGAACGGGAGGCGCGGGCCGCGGGCCAGGAGACCCTCGGCCTCAACGTCTTCGCCGACAACACCCCCGCCGAGCGCCTGTACGCGTCCCTCGGCTACGTCCCGGTCGGGTACTCGATGTACAAGTCGCTGCTGTGAGCCGCACCCGGAACCGGGGGCGGCGAAGGGGCGGGGAGGAGGGGGTGTGCCTCAGCCCTGTCCGGCGAGCAGCCGGTCCGCGATCTCCTCGATCCGCGCCCGCAGCCCCTCCTGGCTCTTGCCGCCGTCCAGCCGCTCGCCGTCGATGACGTAGGTCGGGGTGCCGGTGACGCCGATGGCCTTGCCCTCGGCCTGGTCGGCGTCCACGATCAGGATGTGCCGGCCGTCGATCAACGCCGTGTCGAACTCCTCGGCGTCCAGGCCGAGTCCGGCGGCCACCTCGACCAGAAGGGCCTCGCCCCGGCGGTCCAGCTCCTCGGCCCGGCCCAGCACGGCCTCGACGTACTCCCAGCCCTTGCCCTGTTCGGCGGCCTCCTCGGCGGCCTGCGCGGCGGCGAAGGAGTGCCGGTGCTTCTCCAGCGGGAAGTGCCGCAGCCGCAGCTCCAGCCGGTCCCCGAAACGCTCACGCAGGATGTGCAGATCGGTCAGGGCGGTCCGGCAGTCCGTGCACTGCAACTCGCACCAGACGTCCAGGACGGGCGCCGGGACCGAACCGGAGGACGCGGCGGAGGCGGGGGAGGAGTCGTTCATGCGCCCAGTCTCCCAGCCCGCGCCGCCTCCCCGTCCCGTAGGGGCCACCGGGGTCGTACGCGGGGACCGGCACCTGGGGAGGAGCCGACCCGGAGATGTCCCTGATGTCCGGCTGAGGCATGGCCCGAGGGTGCCCGGGAGGTGCAGGATGGAGGGGACGAAGCGGCGCCGCGTCCCGGCGTGGCCCTGCTTCCGTACCGTGTGCCGATGCCCTGTGCCTGGAGGACCGGATGATTGCCGAGACCGTCTGTTCCGCCGTCGCCGCGGCCGGCCTGGGCATCGCGGCGGTCACCGCGTACCGCAAGCGCTGGCTCGCCGCCGCCCGCGTCGCGGCCTACGCCCTGATCCCGCTGGGCCTGGTGATGACCGGCGTCGTGGAGTGGGCCGCCGACACCGCGTTCAGCCCCGTCGCCTGGGCGGGCTTCGGGGTGCTCGGCGCCGCCTGGGCCCTGTTCGCGACGACCCGCGCCGTCGAGCGCCGCAGAGGCGTCACCACCCGCAAGGAACGCCGGGCCGCGGCACGAGCGGCCTCCGCCTCCGCCGACCCCGTGGCTCCGGCCGCCTCGGCGCCCGCGCTGGGCCGCAAGGCCCCGGCTCCGGCCGCCCGTCCCGCCGCCGCGCCCAGAACCGGCGCCCCGGCCGCCTCGGACGACTTCAGCGACATCGAGGCCATCCTCAAGAAGCACGGCATCTGACCGGAAGCACGGCGTCCGACCTCGGCCGGGCCCGCCGGGAGCCTCCAGGGGTGAAACGACACAGTCGGGCACCCACCCGCGCGAAAACGATCACGGCCGGGAAGGGTCCTCACGGAATTCGGCGCACCACCGCTCAACTCGGGCGGGGTGATCGCGGGGGCGGTCCCGCCTGCGTCATCATCGCGGCGAGATGCTGGACACGACACAGAGCGACGCCGCGCCCCCTCAGGACGAGCCGCGCGGGTGCCTTTTCGCCCTTTCCCAGCCACCGCTGATGATCTTCCTTGCGGTGATCGGGTGTCTGCTGCTCATGGCTGCGCTGCACGACCTGCTGCTGCTCTGAGCCGTACCCGCGGTCCCCGGCGCCACCCGCCGGGGCCGCGTCGGCATCGACCCGACCCGACCCGACCCGATCCGGCGCGGCCGGTCAGCCGGTCGCCTCCTTGCGGCGCGCCCGGTAGGCGGCCACGTGCAGACGGTTGCCGCAGGTCCGGCTGTCGCAGTAGCGGCGGGACCGGTTGCGCGACAGGTCGACGAAGGCGCGTCGGCAGTCCGGTGCCTCGCAGCGCCGCAGCCGCTCCTGCTCCCCGGCGACCACGAAGAACGCCAGGGCCATCCCGCAGTCCGCCGCGAGGTGGTCGGCGACGGAGGCGCCCGGCGCGAAGTAGTGCACGTGCCAGTCGTAGCCGTCGTGGTCGGTGAGCCGGGGCGTGGTGCCCGCGGCGGCGACCAGCTCGTTGATCAGACCCGCCGCCACCCGGGCCTCGGACGCCGCGAAGATCCTCGCGAACCGCGCACGGACCTTGCGTACGGCGGACAGGTCGAACTCGGAGAGCACGCCGATGTCACTGATCTCATGCTTTCGTACGAAATCCGCGAGCGTGGCGACATCCGGCAGTCCGTCCGGGGTGACGTCGTCCTCCGGTGCGGTGTTCACCAGATCCACCACGGCATCGAGCGCACACCGGGTGTCGTGGGTGATCAGCACGTTTCGCTCCCTGGCCTGTGGGTCGGGCGGGCGCCCGCCGATGCTGGCCGATGGTAGTCGTACCGGGCGCCGCGGCGGCCGGTCGCCGGGCCCGGATTTCCCGGGGTCGCCGCGGGCGCGGCCCCGTACGCGCGCCGGCGCCGCGCCACGGAGACCCGTGGCGCGGCGCCGGCGTGTGCCCTATGCGGTTGTGTCCGGGCCCGAGCCGTCTCCCCGAGTGGACGGCGCCGGGCGGCTCGGTGAACGCCTCGCCCTAGCTCTCCGCCAGGATGTGCGAGAGTTCTTGGTCGAGGTCGAAGTGGCGGTGCTCCGTGCCCGGGGGCACGGCCGCGTCCGTCCGCTTCAGGAAGGATTCCAGGGCCCGCGCCGGGGCCTCCAGCAGGGCCTCCCCCTCGGGGGAGCTGAGGGCGATGCACACGACGCCCTGACCGTGACTGCGCGACGGCCAGACGCGGACGTCGCCGGTTCCCGTGGGTCGGTGGAGGCCCTCCGCGAGCAGATCGCGGGCGAACACCCATTCGACTGTTTCCTCGGCTCCGGTGTGGAAGGTGGCGTGCACGGCGTAGGGGTCGGCCGTGTCGTACCGCAGGCCTGCGGGGACAGGCAGGGAGGACTCGCTCGACACAACGAGGCGCAGGTGCAGCTCGCAGCTGACCGTGGTGTTCATAAGCGCCAGGGCCTTTCGCTCAGTGTGCGCTCGGGGATTCGCACGTCGGCGAAATCGACATGCCACCTACGGTGCCGTTGTAAACCCCTCTGCGTGTTTTGCGTGCCTTTACGTAACTCTTCCGGCCGAGAGACCGTTCGCGAAGTACCACCATTACGGTGACCGGAATCTCTCGGGTAGGGTTTGGCCGTATGAATACGGGGAGTGACGAGTCGCGTGAGGCGGCCATGACCGCGAGCGACACGCGGTCCGAGGAGGGCGGCCCCGACCAGGCGCAGCCTCTCGGGTCGCGGGCGCCGGAGTTCATCAAGGCCCGCCGCGTGCTGCATCTGAGCTGGCAGGTCGGGATCTTCGTGGTCGGTCTCGCGGTCGTCGTGGCCGGGATCATCATGCTGCCGCTGCCCGGACCGGGCTGGGTCGTGATCTTCGGCGGCATGGCGATCTGGGCGACCGAGTTCGTCTGGGCCCAGCTGGTGCTGCGCTGGACCAAGCGCAAGGTCACCGAAGCGGCCCAGCGCGCCCTGGACCCCGCGGTCCGGCGGCGCAACATCATCCTGACCTCGGTCGGCCTGGTGATCATCGTGGCGATCGCCGGGTTCTACCTGTGGAAGTTCGGCCTCGTCATGCCCTGGAAGATCAAGGACCAGTGACCTGCGGGGCCGGGCGCCGGTGACCTGCGGCGGAGGCCCCGGCCGGGCCGGAAGGTGGTCACGGGGACCCGCTGACATGGGGTAATGTTCTTCCTGCGTCCGGGCGATTAGCTCAGTGGAAGAGCGCTTCGTTCACACCGAAGAGGTCACTGGTTCGAACCCAGTATCGCCCACCCAGACCGACGGCCCGCCTGCTCACAGCAGGCGGGCCGTCGTCGTACCGCCGCGCGGCGCCGACGGGGCCCACGGGAGGACGCCGGGGGAGCGGACGCCGACGGACGCCGACGGACTCCGACCGATGGTGACGATCTGTTAGGAATAAGTATCCGGGCGCCGAGATCAAGAGGAGCTTTCCGGACCGCTTCGCATTACGGCCGGAGTTCCGGGCCCCGCGGGGACGGAAAAGCGCCGCGGATATTCCGCGGCGCGGTCCCCTTTTCCCGGACTCCGTTTCACGGGGGCCAGTCTGACGGCTAGTCCAGTCTCCCCAGGGCCTCCCGCACGTGCCGCACGTCCCGCAGGCGCCGTTCGTAGGTGGCGCCCAGGGCGAGCAGCAGCAGACCGGCGAGGGCGGGCGGCACCCAGCGCGGCAGCGCGTCGGCCAGCTGGACCAGGTACGGGGCCAGTTCGTGCAGGGCGTCCAGCACGAGGACCCCGCCGCCGAGGACCAGCGGCGCCCGCAGCCGGTACGCGGCGCCGAGCAGCGTGATCGCCATCGCCGCCAGCCCCAGCAGCAGGGGGCGCCGCCAGCCCGCCCCGCCCCAGGCCATGACCAGGCTCGGCACCAGGGTCGCGGCGAGGCCGGGCCCGTACGCCGTCCAGGACGACAGGCGGGGGGCGCTGCGGCGGCGCCAGAGGCCGACGAGCAGCGCGGGGACGGTCACCGGGACGGTGTACGCCTCGGGGAGGGTGACGGTCCAGGCGGCCAGCCGCACCCAGGACGCCAGGACGAACAGGACGACGGCCACCCAGCCGGCCCAGCGCCGGTCGGACCGTACGGCCGTGCCCGCCGCCACCGTCCCCAGCAGCCCGAGGACCAGCGCGAGCTTCGCCGGATCGGTCACCGCCAGCCCGATCGCGACCAGACCGGCGACCGCGCCCGCCACCTCCACCGGCACCGTCGCCGGGGACCGGCCGAGCCGGGCGGCCAGCAGCGCCGCCGCCAGCGGGACCACGAGGACCAGCGGCGCCGTGTGCGCCGGGGACCAGCCCGCCGCCAGGCCCACCGCGCAGGTCAGCGCGGTCGCGTAGGCGAGGGCGGCCGGGGCGGTGACCGGGCGGACCGCGGCGCGCCGGGACAGCACCGCCCACAGCACCGTCAGCGCGGCCAGCACGGTCAGCGTCGCGGACCGGGTGCCCAGCGCCAGCGCCGCCGTCGGCACCGAGGACGCCAGCGCCGGGTACGGCGTCGGACGCAGCGCCGCGACCACCGTCACCGCGCCCAGCACCGACAGGGCGATCCCGTAGGGGAGTTCCAGGACACCGGGCAGGGTCACGGCCGCCGCCCACAGCAGCCAGAGCGCGCCGGTCCGGGCCCGCGTGCGCCAGGTCCCGTCACGGACGGTCAGGGCCAGCGCGGCGGCGACGGCCACCAGGACCACCAGCGCCTGCACGCCGTACGGCGGCCACGGCACGTCCTCGGCCAGCGGGCCCCGGACGTCGGACGGGGCGCCCGACCACGGGTCCGCGACCAGGGCCAGCGGACCCGTCAGCGCGGCGACCACCACCGGCACCGCCCACAGCAGCGCGCCCGCCTGCACCGCGGCACCGGCCCGCACGAGCCCCTGCCGCACCGGCTCCCCGAGGCCCGTCCGCCCGGCCGCCGTCAGCGCGACGGCGAAGGCCAGGAACACGGGCACCGCCCAGCCCGCGGGCAGCAGCACGCGCGGCACGCTCCCGGCCGCTGCCACCAGCAGCAGACCGGAGGCGAGCGCCGTACCCGTCGCGGTCGCCGCCCGCGGCTGCCGCACTGCGGCGGCCAGCGCGATCGCCGCCGCCAGCGCCAGCAGCGCCGCACCCCGCGCGGCAGGAGCGGCGCTCCCGGCCGACCAGGCCAGCCACGTCGCGGCCAGGACACCCCAGCCGCCCACCCCGTAGGCGCCGACCGCGGCGGTGATCCGGACCGCGCGGCCCGGCGCCCGCAGCGCGACCGCCGCGTCCGCCCCGGCCGTCACCAGCAGCGCCGCCGTGATCGCCCACGGCTCCGCGCCCGCCGCCACCGCGCCCAGCGGGAGCGGGAGCTGGGCGGCGGCCAGCGCGGCGGGCCACGGCAGCCGGAGCGCGCCGAGGCCACGGCCGTACGCCGTCCACAGCGCGGCCAGCAGCGTTGCCGCGCCCGCCGCGTACCAGGTGCCGTCCGTGCCGGACAGGGCCGTGGCGTGCAGGGCGTACGCGTCCAGCACCGTCAGCGCCAGACCCAGCCCCGCCACCGTCTCGGCCGTCGAGCGCAGCCCGCGCCGCAGCAGCGCCACCGGCGCGGCCAGCACGCCCACGGTGAGCGTGCCGAGCACCAGCGAGCGCCCCGCGATGCCCAGATGGCCCCAGCTGACCAGGGTGAACGCGATCGCCGCGACGGTCAGCAGGACCCCGCCGAGCAGCAGGAGCACGTTCTGCACCTTCGGCGGGGACGTCTCGGGGCGACCGGGCCCCGGCGGGACGGCCGGGGGCCGGTGCTGCGCGTGCACGGCGGCGACCAGCCAGGCCCGGCGGGCCAGCAACTGGTTCCGGCGCGCGTTCAGTTGCCACAGCTCGGCGTCGACGAGCCGCAGTTCCTCGGCCGGGGGCGGAAGGTGCGTCATGCTCCGGAGTGTGGCTCCGGGGCGCACGCCGTGACATGCGCGCGGCTACTCAGGCACGTACTCAGATCCGGGGATCACCCGGCCACGGGACTGGTGCCCGCCCGGCGGGCAGACTCGGCCCATGGACCGCACGCACCACCACTTCGACAGCCGCTGGCACCTGCCCGCGCCGCCCGCCGTCGTCCACGCCGTGCTGGAACGAGTCGACGAATACCCCCGCTGGTGGCCGCAGGTCCGCTCGGTCACCCGCCTCGACGACGCCACCGGCGTCCTCACCGTCCGCTCCCTGCTGCCCTACACCCTCACCCTCACGGCCCGCGAGACGCGCCGCGACCCGGCCGCCGGGGTGCTGGAGGCGGCGATCAGCGGCGACCTCAAGGGCTGGGCGCGCTGGACGATCACCGCCGACGGCACCGGCAGCCTCGCCCGCTACGAACAGGACGTCGACGTCACCGAGCCGTTCCTGCGCAGGCTCCCCGCCGCGGCACGGCCGCTCCTGCGCGCCAACCACCGCCTGATGATGCGCGCCGGACACCGAGGGCTGCTGCGGCACCTGCGAACGGTTTGAAGGAAACCCGCGGGGGCCTGTATGGTTCAGTCCGTTCCCGGGCGATTAGCTCAGTGGGAGAGCGCTTCGTTCACACCGAAGAGGTCACTGGTTCGAACCCAGTATCGCCCACCGGGAAAAGCCGGTCCGCGCCACGCGGGCCGGCTTTCTTCATGTCCCCGTGCCGTGCGCCGGAGTTCAGGCCGCGGCGGGCAGGGCCGGGCGCAGGGGCCAGGACGTGTCGACCGTCTCCGGGGTGCCCGCGCGGGCGAACCACGCCTGGAGGCCGCGCGCCTGGGCCGCGTGCCACGTCGTCTGGAGCGTGTGCAGCTCCTCCGGGGACAGCCGCTCCAGGCGGGCCGCGAACCGCCGGCCCAGGGCCCGGACCACCTCCAGCGCGGCCAGCGCGTCGGCGGCGGCGTCGTGCGCGTCGGCGAGGGTCACCTCGTAGTGCGCGCACAGGTCCGTCAGGGTGCGGCGGCCCTTGCGGTAGCGGTCCAGATGCTTGTCCAGGACCCTCGGGTCCAGCACCCGCAGCGGCGCCGGGTCCAGCCAGTGCCCCAGCGACGACGCGCGGTGGCGGCGCAGCTCGCGGTCGAGCAGGGTCAGGTCGAACGGCGCGTTCATCACCACCAACGGCCGCCTGGCCGACGCCTGTTCGGCGAGCAGCTCGGCTATCTCGTACATCACCGGCGCGGGCCAGCGGCCGTTGCGCTGGAGATGGTCGTCCGTCAGTCCGTGCACCGCCGTCGCCCCTTCGGGCACCGGCACGCCCGGATTCACCAGCCACCGGCTCACCCGGGGCCGGAAGCCCGGCGCGTCCTGGACGACGAGTGCGGCCGACACGATGCGGTCGGTCTCGACGTCGACGCCCGTCGTCTCCGTGTCGAAGGCCGCCAGCGGCCCCTCGTACCAGCACGTCATACCCACACAACTCCTCGTTCACCGACGGCAGGTGACGTTCCGTCTTCTGCCAGTTCGGTGATACCCGGGCTGTTTGCGCCGTACGCCGGACGGACACAACAGGAGTACGGGTCTTTGCAGTTCAGGGCTCTACGCGGATCTCACCGCGGACTCCTCCCCCCGCCCCCGACGCGGGACTCCCCTTGCCTGGAAGGCTGTTCGGTCATGGCGACAGCGCAGCCCGAGCGGAGCGGGCTGCTGCCCGGACGCACGGGCCCCCAACGCGGCACCCTCGCCACCACCGCCTGCATGGAGACCTTGCAGGTGGCCTATCTCCACGCGGTCGCGGCGGCCGCCGGGTGCTCCCTGTCCCAGCCGTTCCCCGACAACGGCATCGACTGGCACGTCAGCCACAGCGCGCCCGGCCACACCGTGGACGACGAGGTCACCATCAAGGTGCAGCTGAAGGCCACCTACCAGCTCGCACCGCACCCGCCGGGCCGCTCCTTCTCGTTCACGCTCGACAACGACCACCTGCGCAAGCTCGCCCGCACCCCGGTCTCCGTGCACAAGATCCTCGTCGTGATGATCGTCCCCCGGTCCCAGGACCAGTGGCTGCGGGCCGGACACGACCGGCTCGACCTGCGGCACTGCTGCTACTGGGTCAACCTCGCCGGACACCCGGTCACCGGCCGGACCCGGACCACCGTGCGGATACCGACCGCGCGCATCTTCGACGACCGCGCGCTGTGCGAGATCATGACGCGGGTCGGGACGGGAGGCAGACCGTGACGCACCGCCCGCTCGACGGACCCCTCCGGGCCGTACGGCCGCACCCCGCCGACCCCGCCTGGCACCGGACCCCCGACCCCGCCGACGTCGACCCCGCCGTCCTCGGCGCGCTGCTGCGCCGCCACGGCTGGCAGCGGCGCGGCGGCGCCCCCGGCCGCTACGGCCGCTGGACCCCGCCCGGCCCCGGCGCGGGCGCCACCAGCCTCCTCGTACCCGAGAACCGCGCCTTCCCCGACAGCGACGACCTGCTCGCCGAGGCGCTCCAGGCGCTCCGGCGCAGCCCCACGCCCGCCGCGCGCGAGGTGCTGGTCGCCCTCGCCGTGCCCAGCGACGAGATCCGCTGGTGGCGTGACGTCCCGGCCGGGCCCGCCGAGGCGGCGGGCGCCGCGTCCTGGGCCGTCGAGGAGCACCTGCGCGGCGCGGCCCGGCAGATGCTGCTCGCCGGGGCGCTCGCCACCCGCGCGCGGGCCGGGTACCACGGGGCCCGTCACCGCCGTCCCGCCGCCGCCGTCCTGGACGCCGTCCTCGTCGGCGGCGCGGGCGGCGGGCGCAGCCTCACCGCGTTCGCGCCCGTCACCGCCGCCCGCCCCCTCGCCGTACGCCTCCACCAGGCGCTCCACGCCGTCCGCGAGGCCGTCGACTACCAGCGCGCCACCGGCGGTATGGACGCCTTCGACGCGGCGGTCGAGGCCGGTGTCAGCCGCGAGCTGACCGAGTCGCTGATCTCCCTCGCGCGCGGCACCGAGGGCGCCCGCGTCGCCGTGCAGTGGGCGCCCGCGGCCGGGGTCCCCGAGGACTGCGCCGCCTCCGGGGAGCCCGTCGAGTTCTCGCCCGGCGACCTGCCCGCCCTGCGCGAGGCGGGCGCCCGCTATCTGCGCGAGGAGCCCTCCGTCGCCGTACGGATCACCGGCACGGTGGAGCGGATGCGGCGCTCCGGGCCGCGCGGCGAGGGCAGCGTCCGGCTGCGGGTGATCGCCGGGGCGGAGATCCCGCACGTGCGGCTCACCCTCGACGAGGAGGACTACCGCATCGCCGGGCAGGCCCACCTCGTCGGCCTCCCGGTACGGCTCCGGGGCCGCCTGGAGAGCCGCGGCGGCTTCCGCCGCGTCACCGGGGCGCGCGACGTCGTCCCCGTCCAGGTCGACGAGGCCGAACGCGACCGCCTGATGAAGTCCCTCCAGGAGAACGTGGACTTCTTCGAGGAGGCCTGCGGAGGGGAGTGAGCGGTTCCGGGAGACGTGCCGTGTCGGCCGTCGACCCGGAGATACCGTTTCGCGGTCAGGGGGCCCGGGTCGGTACGATCGGCGGATGCGCGCGTCCCCGGTATGGCGCCGCATTCCCCCTTCAGTCAGGAGAGACCGGTGTCAGACGTCCGTGTGATCATCCAACGCGATTCCGAGCGGGAAGAGCGCACGGTGACGACGGGCACCACGGCCGCCGACCTCTTCGCGGACCGGCGCTCGATCGTCGCCGCGCGCGTGGGCGGCGAGCTGAAGGACCTGGCGTACGAGGTGCGCGACGGCGAGACCGTCGAGGGCGTCGAGATCACCTCCGAGGACGGTCTCGCGATCCTGCGCCACTCCACCGCGCACGTCATGGCGCAGGCCGTGCAGGAGCTGTTCCCCGAGGCCAAGCTCGGCATCGGCCCGCCCGTCAAGGACGGCTTCTACTACGACTTCGACGTGGAGAAGCCCTTCCACCCCGACGACCTCAAGGCCGTCGAGAAGAAGATGCAGGAGATCCAGAAGCGCGGCCAGCGCTTCTCGCGCCGCGTCGTCACCGACGACGAGGCCCGCGCCGAGCTGGCCGACGAGCCGTACAAGCTGGAGCTGGTCGGACTCAAGGGCTCCGCCTCGCACGACGACGGCGCGGACGTCGAGGTCGGCGCGGGCGAGCTGACGATCTACGACAACCTGGACCCGAAGACCGGCGAGCTGTGCTGGAAGGACCTCTGCCGGGGTCCGCACCTGCCCTCCACCCGCCTCATCCCGGCGTTCAAGCTGATGCGCAACGCGGCCGCCTACTGGCGCGGCAGCGAGAAGAACCCCATGCTCCAGCGCATCTACGGCACCGCCTGGCCGTCCAAGGACGAGCTGAAGGCGTACCTCGACTTCCTCGCCGAGGCGGAGAAGCGCGACCACCGCAAGCTGGGCAGCGAACTCGACCTGTTCTCCATCCCGGAGCAGATCGGGTCCGGCCTCGCCGTCTTCCACCCCAAGGGCGGCGTCATCCGCCGGGTCATGGAGGACTACTCGCGCCGCCGCCACGAGGAGGAGGGCTACGAGTTCGTCTACACCCCGCACGCGACGAAGGGGAAGCTCTTCGAGACCTCGGGCCACCTGGACTGGTACGCCGACGGCATGTACCCGCCCATGCAGCTCGACGAGGGCGTGGACTACTACCTCAAGCCCATGAACTGCCCGATGCACAACCTGATCTTCGACGCGCGCGGCCGCTCCTACCGCGAACTGCCGCTGCGCCTCTTCGAGTTCGGGACCGTGTACCGGTACGAGAAGTCGGGCGTCGTGCACGGCCTGACCCGCGCCCGCGGCTTCACCCAGGACGACGCCCACATCTACTGCACCCGTGAGCAGATGTCGGAGGAACTGGACAAGACCCTCACCTTCGTCCTCAACCTCCTGCGCGACTACGGCCTCACCGACTTCTACCTGGAGCTGTCCACCAAGGACCCGGAGAAGTTCGTCGGCTCGGACGAGGCCTGGGAGGAGGCGACCGAGACGCTCCGCCAGGTCGCCGAGAAGCAGGGCCTGCCGCTGGTGCCCGACCCGGGCGGCGCCGCCTTCTACGGCCCGAAGATCTCCGTCCAGACGAAGGACGCCATCGGCCGCACCTGGCAGATGTCGACCATCCAGCTCGACTTCAACCTGCCGGAGCGCTTCGACCTGGAGTACACCGGCGCGGACGGCGCGAAGCAGCGCCCGGTCATGATCCACCGCGCCCTGTTCGGCTCCATCGAGCGGTTCTTCGCCGTCCTGCTGGAGCACTACGCGGGCGCCTTCCCGGCGTGGCTCGCGCCGGTGCAGGCGATCGGCATCCCGATCGGCGACGCGCACGTCGAGTACCTGGAGAAGTTCGCCGCCGCCGCCAAGCGGCAGGGGCTGCGGGTGGAGGTCGACTCCTCCTCCGACCGGATGCAGAAGAAGATCCGCAACGCCCAGAAGCAGAAGGTGCCCTTCATGGTCATCGCGGGCGACGAGGACATGTCCGGTGGCTCGGTCTCCTTCCGCTACCGCGACGGCTCCCAGGAGAACGGCATCCCGTTCGACGAGGCCATCGCCAAGATCGCCAAGGTGGTCGAGGAGCGGACGCAGGTCTGACACGTCGCGGACGCCCGCGCGTCACGCCGTGGCGTCGAAGCCCCCGGGAGGCTCAGCTTCCCGGGGGCTTCGCGTCGCCCTCGCGGGCGAACACCTGGAACAGCCACGACGAGAACGAACCCGTCACCGCGCCCAGCAGGCCGAGCCCGCACGCCATCATCCCCGCCGCGATGATCCGGCCCCGGACCGTCACCGGGACGACGTCGCCGTAGCCGACGGTCGCGAACGTCGAGCAGGTCCACCACAGCGCGTCACCGAAGGTGCGGATGCTGGCGCCGGGCGCGTACCGCTCCGCCTGGTAGACGGCGAGCGCCCCGGCGAAGCCGAGCAGACCGGTCGCCAGCCCGGCGTACGTCGCCACCCGGCCCTGGAGGGAGAGCCGGGGCCGCCCCTGCCGGTGCGCCACCGCCTGGTACACCTTCACGATCCGCAGCGGCCGCAGCAGCGGCAGGATCAGCACGACCGTGTCCAGCCAGTGCGTCCGCACGAAGCCGACGCCGCGTCCGCTGAGCCGCCAGCGCACCGCGTAGTCCAGGGCGAACGCCGCCCACATCGCGAACAGCACGGAGAGGCAGACGTCGTGCCAGACGGAGGCGATGCCGGTGGCCAGCACATGGACGGCGTAGGCCGCCAGGTAGAGCATCGAGGCGCACGCGAGGGGCAGCTCGGCGCGGTCCTCCCAGCGTGCCGCGCGGCTGTCGTCGCGGGGCGGGCGGGTGCCGTCGCGCGCGGGGCGGCGGTCGTCGTCCATAGGCCTGTCGTCCATCGGCCCAGCTTGGCGCGGGGGGCCGCGCCCCCAACCCCGGCGACACGCCGCGAACGGGCGAAGCCATATGCTTCGCTGCATGACGAGTGAGCCCGAGCAGCAGATCGGAGTGGGGACGCAGGACGCGTTCCAGCGCCTGTGGACGCCCCACCGGATGGCCTACATCCAGGGCGAGAACAAGCCGACCGGCCCGGGGGCCGACGACGGCTGTCCCTTCTGCTCGATCCCGGCGAAATCCGACGAGGACGGCCTGGTCGTCCGCCGCGGCGAGCACGTCTACGCGGTGCTGAACCTGTACCCGTACAACGGCGGCCACCTGATGACGGTGCCCTATCGGCACGTGGCCGACTACACCGACCTGACCGGCCCGGAGACGGCGGAGCTGGCCGAGCTGACCAAGCAGGCCATGACGGCGCTGCGGACCGCGTCCGGCGCGCAGGGCTTCAACATCGGCATGAACCAGGGCGGGGTTGCGGGCGCGGGCATCGCCGCCCACCTCCACCAGCACATCGTGCCCCGCTGGGGCGGCGACACCAACTTCATGCCGGTGGTGGGCCACACGCGCGTGCTGCCGCAGCTGCTGGCGGACACCCGCAAGATGCTCGCGGAGGCCTGGCCGACCGTCTGAGCCCACGCGCGGCGGGAGCGCGGGCAGGCACGGGCGCGGGGCCGCCGCGCCCTGTGCGGCCCGTCCGGCGGAGGCGGCCCGCCGGTCCGGCGGCGGGCGGGCGACCCGATCCGGCGGCGGGCGGCGGTTCCGCCAGTTCCGGGAACCGCCGGAGGCCTACGCGTCGTACGTGTCCGCCTTGCGCGGGGAGAGGTCCTGGACGGCGCCGCTGAGGACCGACGAGCGCGAGGTGAACTTGTCGGTGTCCACGTCGTGCTCCTTGAGCACCTTGATCGCCGCCGCGTGCACCACGCGCAGCACCGGCGCGGCGGCGCGCAGCGCGTCGTCCGCCATGAAGCGGTGCTTCCACGGCTGGTCGGCCCACGCGTGCCGCAGGCCGAACGGCTCGGGCAGGCTGATCGAGCCGCCGAGGTGGTTCAGCAGGGGCGGGTACCAGCTGATCGTGGCGCGCGCGGCCAGCCGTACCACCTCGTCCGGGGTGATCAGCGGCAGGTTGACCGTCCGGGTCTCCCAGAAGCGGACCGTCTTGGCGACCTGCTTGCTGGGCGCGGCGGGCCGGGACTCGAACAGGCCGTTGACCGGGCCCAGCGCGTGGCCGGTGACCTCGATGCGCAGCGTCTCGTGCAGCACCGTCACGCTGATCATCATGGTGATCAGCAGCTTGCCGTCCCACAGCGGCCACTGCACGCCCAGGTAGTGCCGGTCGCCGCCGCCGAACTGCTTGTTGTTGCAGATGTCCTCGACCGCGCGCGGCTTGACCTGGTACGCCTCCACGTCGGTGCCCTCGGGGCGGGCGACCGCCTTGGCGTCGGCGTCGACGTGGGTGGCGATCCAGTGCCGGACCGAGGGGGCCGGGAAGCCGCCCGTCTTGAGGCTCTGGCGGTGCAGCAGGTTCAGCTGGTCGTGGATCGCGCGGACCACCGTCCAACTGCGGAACTCGTGCACGCCCTTGACCGGGTCGACGGGGCTGATCTCCTCGGCCATGTGCCAGCCGCCCCAGCGGGTGCCCATGCCGAGTATGCCCTTGCGTCCGGCGTAGAAGATCGAGTTGGACTGCTGCTCGGCGGCCAACCGGGCCAGGGACTGGCGCAGTTGCTCGGCCGCCGTCTGGTTGGGGCTGGTCGGCACCGCCTCGGGGACCTTGGCGCCGATGCTGCCGCCGGTCAGCAGGCTGTCCCAGCGCCCCCGCAGGTCCTTCGACGTGCTCTCGCAGATCCGCTTGGCGAGGAACCAGCCGACCACGGGCGCGATCACCGCACCGCGCGCGTACAGCCCCGCGAGGCCGGAGAACGGCATCTTGAGCAGGAACAGCACCGCGAGCGCGCCGACGCCGACCAGCAGGCCGGTCGCCAGGCCGCCGGCCCGGCCGCCCGACTTCGCCATGGTGGCCCGCAGTTGGAACACCAGCAGCCAGACCAGCAGGCCGGGCAGGAACAGCACCCCGCACAGCAGCATGACGGCGGTGAGCTTCTTGTCCCGCTCCCGGCGGATGCGCTGCGCGGCGAGGCAGTGCTCGACGACGACCTGGGGCTCGCTGCCGAAGGACTGGACGAGCGGCTTGCGCCCCACCCCCAGCATGCGGTCGATCACCGCCTGGGAGAACGCCTCACCCAGGTTGGGCCGGAAGATCCGGGCCCAGCCGCGGCCCGCGTTGACCGTGGTCTGGTGCCACTCGTTGTCGGCCTTCTTGATCTCCTCGACCGGGCTGTCCCGGTAGGCGGCCGACGCGAGCGCCAAGGTCGGCTTCTGCCCGCCGTCGCCCGACTGGGGCACCTGTGGTCCGAAGAAGTCCGCGTAACCGCTGTCAACGGTCATTGCCGCCCCCCAAGGTCATTCCCGCCCCCGACCTGTGCCGCCGCTCTCGCTCCTGCGGCCTTCCCGACTTCCGTACCGCGCACACCTGTTGATCAGGTCATCAGCGTATCTCCCGGCACCGACATCCGTCGGCGGACGGCCGAAGCCGCCCGCCGGAGCGCGGGTGGGCGCCTCTCGGACGCCACTCGCGGGTGATCCGGCCCCACGCGAGGGGCCGGTCCGCCCCGAGGGCTATCCCTCCCGCGCCTGTTGACGCATCCGCTCGGCCACCTGCGCGGGCATCGGCTCGTGCCGCACGTACGCGCGCTGGAAGCGGGCCGTGCCGTGCGACAGGGACCGCAGATCGATCGCGTACCGCCCGATCTCGACCTCCGGCACCTCCGCCCGGACGAGCGTGCGCGCGCCGCTCGTCTGCTCGGTGCCCAGCACCCGGCCGCGCCGCCCGGACAGGTCGCTCATCACGGCGCCCACGTACGCGTCGCCGACCAGGACGGTCACCTCGGCGACCGGCTCCAGCAGATGGATGCGCGCGTCGGCCGCGGCCTCCCGCAGGGCGAGCGCCCCGGCCGTCTGGAACGCTGCGTCCGAGGAGTCCACCGAGTGCGCCTTGCCGTCCCGCAGCGTCACTCGCACGTCGATCAGCGGGTGCCCGGCGGCCACGCCCCGCGCGGCCTGCGCGCGGACGCCCTTCTCGACGGACGGGATGAACTGCCGGGGCACCGCGCCGCCGACGACCTTGTCGACGAACTCGATGCCCGAACCGCCCGGCAGCGGCTCCACCTCGATCTCGCAGATCGCGTACTGCCCGTGCCCGCCGGACTGCTTGACGTGCCGCCCGCGCCCCGCCGACCGGTCGGCGAACGTCTCGCGCAGCGACACCTGGTGCGGTACGACGTCGACCTGGACGCCGTACCGGCCGCGCAGCCGCTCCAGCGCCACGTCCGCGTGCGCCTCGCCCAGGCACCACAGCACGACCTGGTGGGTGTCCTGGTTCTGCTCCAGCCGCATCGTCGGGTCCTCGGCGACCAGCCGGGACAGCCCCTGGGAGAGCTTGTCCTCGTCGGCCTTGCTGTGCGCCTCGATGGCCAGCGGCAGCAGCGGGTCCGGCATCTGCCAGGGCTCCATCAGCAGCGGGTCCTCCTTGGCGGACAGCGTGTCGCCGGTCTCCGCGCGCGTCAGCTTCGCCACGCACGCCAGGTCGCCCGCGATGCAGTGCGTGAGGGCCCGCTGCTGCTTGCCGAAGGGCGCCGACAGCGCGCCGACCCGCTCGTCCACGTCGTGGTCCTGGTGGCCTCGGTCGGCCAGCCCGTGCCCGGAGACGTGCACCGTCTGGTCGGGGCGCAGCGTGCCGGAGAACACGCGCACCATGGAGACACGGCCGACGTACGGGTCCGAGGACGTCTTCACGACCTCCGCGACCAGCGGGCCGTCCGGGTCGCAGGACGCCGGCGCGCGCGGGGCGCCGTCCACGCCGGTGACACCGGGCGCCTCGCGCTCCAGCGGGGTCGGGAAGCCCCGTGTGACCAGCTCCAGCAGTTCGACGGTGCCGATGCCCTGGCGGGCGCCGTCGGCGGCGGGGGCGGCGGCCAGGACGGGGAAGAAGGTGCCGCGCGCGACGGCCCGTTCCAGGTCCTCGATCAGGGTCTTCACGTCGATCGGCTCGCCGCCGAGATAGCGGTCCATGAGCGTCTCGTCCTCGCTCTCGGCGATGATCCCCTCGATCAGCCGGTCGCGGGCCGCCTCGATGGCGGGCAGT
This sequence comes from Streptomyces sp. NPDC091281, assembly GCF_044757425.1. Lineage (NCBI taxonomy): Bacteria > Bacillati > Actinomycetota > Actinomycetes > Kitasatosporales > Streptomycetaceae > Streptomyces > Streptomyces sp. NPDC091281. Next base: position 339,192 of record NZ_JBIVUY010000006.1, read on the forward strand.
TGCGCCTCGTCCGGTGCGCGTTCCACGCGCGCGCCGGACGCGTAGTCGAACAGGGTCCGCGACAGCAGCCCGGTCAGGCCGGTGACCTGGGCGTGCCCGTCCGGCGCCTGCGGGCCGTGCAGCGGCAGGTAGAGCGGCAGGACGGCGTCCGGGTCGTCGCCGCCGAAGGCCTCCGCGCAGATCCGGGTCATCTCCTCGAAGTCGGCGCGGGCGGCCTCCAGGTGCGTCACGACGATCGCGCGCGGCATGCCGACGGCCGCGCACTCCTCCCACACCATGCGCGTCGAGCCGTCCACGCCGTCCGAGGCCGAGACGACGAAGAGGGCCGCGTCCGCGGCGCGCAGACCGGCCCTCAGCTCCCCGACGAAGTCGGCGTACCCGGGGGTGTCGAGGAGGTTGATCTTGATGCCGTCCCAGGCGACGGGCACCAGGGAGAGCTGTACCGAGCGGTGCTGCCGGTGCTCGATGTCGTCGTAGTCGGAGACCGTGCCGCCGTCCTCCACGCGGCCGGCCCGGTTCACCGCCCCCGCGGTCAGCGCGAGGGCCTCCACCAGGGTCGTCTTGCCCGAACCGCAGTGGCCGACCAGCACCACATTCCGTACGGACGTGGGGTGGTCGGCCGCCGTCGCCCTGCCGGCGGCCCCGGTGTGTGTGTTCGCCTTGTCGCCCATGTCTCTGCCTCCCGTGCGCGGTGAGGTCATCGGGGCGCGGGAGGCGGCGGCGCGGCGTGCGGTGGCGGCTCCGGCGACGCCCGCGGTCCTTCGAGCTTTCCACTCCCGTCACGGCGCGTCCATACGACGGACGCGGCGGGCGGACGGGCGGGGCGGGAGGCACGGGTGGGAAGCGGGGGAGGAGCGGGTGAGCGGGGGCGTGGCGACCTGTTCACGCGCGCGTGACCGGGGCAGGGGGACCTCTCCACGCGCGCGTGGCGGCCCGTACGGTCCCCGGGGGCCGTACGGCCGGGACACGGGCCCCGGGTGCCCGGCGGTCGCCCACGCGCGCGCGTGACTACGATGGGCCAGCCGGTGGCCAGCAGGGCCGCCCGGCCACACGACCTTCGGGAAGGCCATGCTGAACAAGTACGCGCGTGCATTCTTCACGCGTGTCCTCACACCGTTCGCCGCGTTTCTCATCCGCCGGGGCGTCAGCCCCGACACGGTCACGCTCCTCGGCACCGCCGGTGTGGTCGCGGGCGCGCTGGTCTTCTACCCCCGGGGCGAGTTCTTCTGGGGCACGGTCGTGATCACGCTCTTCGTCTTCTCCGACCTGGTCGACGGCAACATGGCCCGCCAGCTCGGCCGCTCCAGCCGCTGGGGCGCCTTCCTCGACTCCACCCTCGACCGGGTGGCCGACGGCGCGATCTTCGGCGGCTTCGCCCTCTGGTACGCGGGCGGCGGCGACGACAACGTCCTGTGCGCGGTGTCGATCTTCTGCCTGGCCAGCGGCCAGGTCGTGTCGTACACCAAGGCACGCGGCGAGTCGATCGGTCTGCCGGTCGCCGTCAACGGGCTAGTGGAGCGCGCCGAACGCCTCGTGGTGTCGCTCGTCGCGGCCGGATTCGCCGGACTGCACGCGTTCGGCGTCCCCGGCATCCAGTACCTGCTGCCGGTTGCCCTGTGGCTCGTCGCCGTCGGCAGCCTCGTCACGCTGATCCAGCGGGTCGTCACCGTACGGCGGGAGTCCGAGGAGGCCGAGGCCGCCGCGGCGGCCGCCCCCGCGGCCCCGGGCGCGGCCGAGGCGTCCGGCACCGCCGACTCCGAGGAGCACGGGGCCGCCAAGTGAGCGCCGCCGACCGCCTCACCGACGGGCTCTACGGCCTCGGCTGGAGCACCGTCAAGCGGCTCCCCGAGCCGGTCGCCGCCCGCCTCGGACGGACCATCGCCGACCTGGCCTGGAAGAGGCGCGGCAAGGGCGTCCTGCGCCTGGAGAGCAACTACGCGCGCGTGGTGCCGGGCGCGAGCCCCGAACGGCTCGCCGAACTCTCCCGCGCGGGCATGCGCTCCTACCTGCGCTACTGGATGGAGTCCTTCCGCCTCCCGGCGTGGAGCCGCGCGCGCGTGGAGAACGGCTTCGAGGTCAAGGACCTGCACCACCTCACCGACGGCCTCGCGGCGGGCAGAGGCGTCATCCTGGCGCTGCCCCACCTCGCCAACTGGGACCTCGCGGGCGCCTGGGTCACCACCCGGCTGAACACTCCGTTCACCACCGTCGCCGAACGCCTCAAGCCCGAGACGCTCTACGACCGCTTCGTCGCCTACCGCGAGGGCCTCGGCATGGAGGTCCTGCCGCACAGCGGCGGCTCCGCCTTCGGCACCCTGGCCCGGCGGCTGCGCGACGGCGGCCTGGTCTGCCTGGTCGCCGACCGCGACCTGTCCGCGTCCGGTGTCCCCGTCGACTTCTTCGGCGCCGCCGCCCGCATGCCCGCCGGACCGGCCCTCCTCGCCCAGCAGACCGGCGCGCTCCTGCTGCCCGTCACCCTCTGGTACGACGACTCGCCCGTCATGCGGGGCCGCGTCCACCCCCCGATCGAGGTGCCGGAGTCAGGCACGCGCGCCGAGAAGGCGTCCGTCATGACACAGGCGCTGGCCGACGCCTTCGCCTCGGGCATCGCCGAGCACCCGGAGGACTGGCACATGCTGCAACGGCTGTGGACCGACGACCTCGACCCCGCGAAGGGGCCCGCGTGAGAATCGGCATCGTCTGCCCCTACTCGTGGGACGTCCCCGGCGGGGTCCAGTTCCACATCCGCGACCTCGCCGAGTACTTCATCCGCCTCGGCCACGACGTCTCCGTCCTCGCCCCCGCCGACGACGACACCCCCCTCCCGCCGTACGTCGTCTCCGCCGGACGCGCCGTCCCCGTGCCGTACAACGGCTCGGTGGCCCGGCTCAACTTCGGCTTCCTGAGCGCCGCGCGCGTCCGCCGCTGGCTGCACGACGGCGCCTTCGACGTGGTCCACATCCACGAGCCGACCTCGCCCTCGCTCGGCCTGCTGACCTGCTGGGCGGCGCAGGGCCCGATCGTGGCGACCTTCCACACGTCCAACCCGCGCTCGCGCGCGATGATCGCCGCGTACTCGATCCTCCAGGCCGCCCTGGAGAAGATCAGCGCGCGCATCGCCGTCAGCGAGTACGCGCGGCGCACCCTCGTCGAGCACCTCGGCGGTGACGCCGTGGTCATCCCCAACGGCGTCGACGTCGACTTCTTCGCCCGTGCCGAGCCCGAACCGAACTGGCAGGGCGGCACGATCGGCTTCGTCGGCCGCATCGACGAACCCCGCAAGGGGCTGCCCGTCCTCATGCGCGCGCTGCCGACGATCTTCGCCGCGCACCCGGAGGCCCGGCTGCTGGTCGCCGGGCGCGGCGACGCCGAGGAGGCCGTCGAGAACCTTCCGAAGGAACTGCGCCCGCGCGTCGAGTTCCTCGGCATGGTCAGCGACGAGGACAAGGCCCGCTTCCTGCGCAGCGTCGACCTCTACGTCGCCCCCAACACCGGCGGCGAGAGCTTCGGCATCATCCTCGTCGAGGCCATGTCCGCGGGGGCGCCCGTGCTCGCCTCCGACCTCGACGCCTTCGCCCAGGTCCTCGACCAGGGCGCGGCGGGCGAACTGTTCGCCAACGAGGACGCGGACGCGCTCGCGGAGGCCGCCGTACGGCTGCTGGGGGACCCGGAGCGGCGGGCCGGGCTGCGGGAGCGGGGCAGCGCGCACGTCCGCCGCTTCGACTGGTCGACCGTCGGCGCGGACATCCTGTCCGTGTACGAGACGGTCACCGCGGGGGCGGCGGCGGTGGCCGCGGACGACCGGGGGTCGCCTGGGCTGCGGGCTCGGTTCGGGCTGGCCCGGGACTAGCACAAGCCTGCGGCGCTGCGGCCGCTGGCTGGGTGGGGGTGCGTGGTGGGTGGGTGCGGGTTGTGGGGGGCTGGTCGCGCAGTTCCCCGCGCCCCTGAGGTGGGTGTGGTGGGGTGGGGTTGTGGGTGTGGACCTTGGGTGGGGCGGAGTGCGCGGTTCCTCGCGCCCCTGGGGGCGGCTGGGCGGCTTGAGGGCGGGGGTGTGGGGGGCCGCGGGTAGCCTTGCCGTCCGTGACCGCAACCCTCATCTGGATTCTTGTCGTCCTCGCCGCGATCGGCCTCTATCTGAGCTGGACGGCGGGGCGGCTGGACCGGCTGCACTCCCGGATCGACGCGGCCCGCGCCGCCCTGGACGCGCAACTCCTGCGCCGTGCCTCCGTGGCCCAGGAACTGGCCACCTCCGGCGTGCTGGACCCGGCCGCCTCGATCGTCCTCTACGAGGCCGCGCACGCCGCCCGGCAGGCCGAGGAGGAGCAGCGCGAGGTCGCCGAGAGCGAGCTGAGCCAGGCGCTGCGCGCGGTCTTCGCCGACCCCCTCCAGGTCGACGCCGTACGCGAGGCCCCCGGCGGTGAGGCGGCCGCCCGCGAGCTGACCGAGGCCGTGCTGCGGGTCCCCATGGCCCGCCGCTTCCACAACGACGCGGTCGGCGCCGCGCGCAGGCTCCGCGAGCACCGCAAGGTCCGCTGGTTCCGGCTCGCCGGGCACGCGCCGTTCCCCATGGCCTTCGAGATGGACGACGAGCCCCCGGCCCCCCTGACGGACCGCTCCCGCACCTGAGCGGCACGGGCACCCGCCCCGCGAAAAGAATCCACGGGCTTGTCATTGGCCCTTGCTGTGGACTGGTCCCCTCGCGTTTCCTCGGGGCTGCACCACCCCCTCTTCCCCTCAGCGAGGTCATCCCGTGTCCAGCACCCAGAACCAGGCTCCCGAGACCGGCACCGCCCGTGTGAAGCGCGGCATGGCCGAGCAGCTGAAGGGCGGCGTCATCATGGATGTCGTCACGCCGGAGCAGGCGAAGATCGCCGAGGACGCGGGCGCCGTCGCCGTCATGGCCCTGGAGCGGGTCCCGGCCGACATCCGCAAGGACGGCGGCGTGGCCCGCATGTCCGACCCGGACATGATCGAGGGCATCATCGAGGCCGTCTCGATCCCCGTCATGGCCAAGTCCCGCATCGGCCACTTCGTCGAGGCCCAGGTCCTCCAGTCCCTGGGCGTCGACTACATCGACGAGTCCGAGGTCCTCACCCCGGCCGACGAGGTCAACCACTCCGACAAGTGGGCCTTCACCACCCCGTTCGTCTGCGGCGCCACCAACCTGGGCGAGGCCCTGCGCCGTATCGCCGAGGGCGCCGCGATGATCCGCTCCAAGGGCGAGGCCGGCACCGGCAACGTCGTCGAGGCGGTCCGCCACCTGCGCCAGATCAAGAACGAGATCGCCCGCCTGCGCGGCTTCGACAACAACGAGCTGTACGCCGCCGCCAAGGACCTGCGCGCCCCGTACGAGCTGGTCAAGGAGGTCGCCGAGCTGGGCAAGCTCCCGGTGGTCCTCTTCTCCGCGGGCGGGGTCGCCACCCCCGCCGACGCCGCCCTGATGCGCCAGCTCGGCGCCGAGGGCGTCTTCGTCGGCTCCGGCATCTTCAAGTCCGGCGACCCGGCCAAGCGCGCCGCCGCCATCGTGAAGGCGACCACCTTCTACGACGACCCGAAGATCATCGCGGACGCGTCCCGCAACCTCGGCGAGGCCATGGTCGGCATCAACTGCGACACCCTCCCCGAGTCCGAGCGCTACGCCAACCGCGGCTGGTAACGCGCCCCATGACCCGTGAAGCCCCTGTCATAGGCGTCCTGGCCCTCCAGGGCGACGTACGGGAGCACCTCATCGCCCTGGCCGCGGCGGACGCCGTGGCCAGGCCGGTGCGGCGCCCAGAGGAACTCGCCGAGGTCGACGGCCTGGTCCTGCCCGGCGGCGAGTCCACCACCATCTCCAAGCTCGCCGTCCTCTTCGGCGTCCTGGAGCCGCTGCGCGCGCGCGTGCGCGACGGCCTCCCCGTCTACGGCACCTGCGCGGGCATGATCCTCCTCGCCGACAAGATCCTCGACCCGCGCTCGGGCCAGGAGACCGTCGGCGGCATCGACATGATCGTGCGCCGCAACGCCTTCGGACGGCAGAACGAGTCCTTCGAGGCGGCCGTCGGCGTCGCGGGCGTCGAGGGCGGCCCCGTAGAGGGCGTCTTCATCCGCGCCCCCTGGGTGGAGTCCGTCGGCGCGCGCGTCGAGGTGCTCGCCGAGCACGAGGGCCACATCGTCGCCGTACGCCAGGGAAACGCGCTGGCCACGTCGTTCCACCCGGAGCTGACCGGCGACCACCGGGTGCACGCGCTCTTCGTCGACATGGTGCACGCCGACCGGGCCGCCCGGTCCTTGTAGGATCTCCGGTGGTCCCCCCGAGTCAGTCACCCCGGGGGCGTTCGTATCGGATGGGTTACGCGAAGGAGACAGGCAGATGTCCGGCCACTCTAAATGGGCCACGACGAAGCACAAGAAGGCCGTGATCGACGCCAAGCGCGGCAAGCTCTTCGCGAAGCTGATCAAGAACATCGAGGTCGCGGCGCGCATGGGCGGCATCGACCTGGACGGCAACCCGACACTGTTCGACGCCGTCCAGAAGGCCAAGAAGCAGTCGGTCCCGAACAAGAACATCGACTCGGCGGTCAAGCGCGGCGGCGGCCTGGAGGCCGGCGGCGCCGACTACGAGACGATCATGTACGAGGGGTACGGCCCCAACGGTGTCGCGGTGCTCATCGAGTGCCTCACCGACAACCGCAACCGCGCCGCCTCCGACGTCCGCGTCGCCATGACCCGCAACGGCGGTTCGATGGCCGACCCCGGCTCGGTGTCGTACCTCTTCCACCGCAAGGGCGTCGTCATCGTGCCCAAGGGCGAGCTGGCCGAGGACGACGTCCTCGGGGCCGTCCTGGACGCGGGCGCCGAGGAGGTCAACGACCTCGGCGAGTCCTTCGAGGTGCTCAGCGAGGCCACCGACCTGGTCGCGGTCCGCACCGCCCTCCAGGAGGCCGGTATCGACTACGACTCCGCCGAGGCCAACTTCGTCCCGACCATGCAGGTCGAGCTGGACGAGGACGGCGCGCGCAAGATCTTCAAGCTGATCGACGCCCTGGAGGACAGCGACGACGTGCAGAACGTCTTCGCCAACTTCGACGTCAGCGACGAGGTCATGGAGAAGGTCGACGCGTAGACCCCGCTCGCGCGGCGCACACACGCGGGCCGACGGGCCGACGGGACACACGCCCCGTCGGCCCGTCGCTTTGTCGGTGGGACCGGATAGCCTGCACGAACTGGCTGTCGAAGAGCCGACGAGCCGACGGACCGCGTACCCGAAGAGGGCCGGCGGGCCGGAGGCCGGGAGGCGAAGGGGGAGAGGCGCGGGTGCGGGTACTCGGGGTGGACCCCGGTCTGACGCGATGCGGTGTCGGGGTGGTCGAGGGCGTCGCTGGACGGCCCCTCACCATGATCGGCGTCGGGGTGGTGCGCACCCCGGCCGACGCGGAGCTGGGCGCGCGCCTGGTCGCGCTGGAGCAGGGCATCGAGGCGTGGCTCGACGAGCACCGGCCCGACTGTGTCGCCGTGGAGCGCGTCTTCAGCCAGCACAACGTCCGCACCGTCATGGGCACCGCCCAGGCCAGCGCCGTCGCCATGCTCTGCGCCGCCCGCCGCGGCCTCCCCGTCGCCCTGCACACGCCCAGTGAGGTCAAGGCCGCCGTCACCGGCTCCGGACGCGCCGACAAGGCCCAGGTCGGCGCGATGGTGACCCGCCTGCTGCGGCTCGCCGCCCCGCCGAAGCCCGCCGACGCGGCCGACGCCCTCGCCCTCGCCATCTGCCACATCTGGCGCGCCCCCGCCCAGAACCGCCTCCAGCGGGCCGTGGCCCAGCACACCTCCCGGGTCACCGCCCGGACCGCCTCCGGGACACCCTCCCCGGCAACGAAAGGCCGTACGGCATGATCGCCTTCGTCAGCGGCACGGTCGCCGCGCTCGCCCCCGACGCCGCCGTGGTCGAGGTGGGCGGCGTCGGCATGGCCGTCCAGTGCAGCCCGGACACCCTGTCCGCGCTCCGGGTCGGACAGGCCGCCAAGCTGCACACCTCGCTGGTCGTCCGCGAGGACTCCCTGACGCTGTACGGCTTCGCCGACGATGACGAGCGGCAGACCTTCGAACTGCTCCAGACCGCCAGCGGCGTCGGGCCCCGCCTCGCCCAGGCCATGCTCGCCGTGCACAGCCCGGACGCGCTGCGCCGGGCCGTCGCCACCGCCGACGAGAAGGCCCTCACCGCCGTCCCCGGCATCGGCAAGAAGGGCGCCCAGAAGCTGCTGCTGGAGCTGAAGGACCGCCTCGGCGCGCCCGTCGGCACCGCCGCGCTCGGCAGCCCCGTCTCCCAGGGCTGGCGCGACCAGCTGCACGCCGCCCTCATCGGCCTCGGGTACGCCACCCGCGAGGCCGACGAGGCCGTCACCGCCGTCACCCCGCAGGCCGAGGCCACCGAGGGCGCCCCGCAGGTCGGCCAGCTCCTCAAGGCCGCCCTCCAGACCCTCAACCGCGCCCGCTGACCCCGAGCGGCCGGACGGACCCGCGCACCGCACCTGTCCGGCCGGAGCGGAGCACCCCCGGCCGCCCGGCCCCGACCCGTACCGCGACGGCCCCGCGACCGGCCCGCCCCGCGAGACGCCCAGGCCCCCGACCCGCAACGCGCAAGCCCCGCACCGCGCAAGCCCCGTACCCCCCGGCCCCCCGACATCCCCGAGGCACACCACATGAACTGGGACGACACCACCGACGAGACCGCGGGCGAGCGGCTGGTGGGCTCCGTCGCCGACCGTGAGGACCAGGCCGTCGAGGCCGCCCTGCGCCCCAAGGACCTGGACGAGTTCATCGGCCAGGAGAAGGTCCGCGAACAGCTCGACCTCGTCCTGCGCGCCGCCCGCGCGCGCGGCGCCACCGCCGACCACGTCCTGCTCTCCGGCGCCCCCGGCCTCGGCAAGACCACCCTCTCGATGATCATCGCCGCCGAGATGGGCGCCCCGATCCGCATCACCTCCGGCCCCGCCATCCAGCACGCGGGCGACCTCGCCGCGATCCTCTCCTCCCTCCAGGAGGGCGAGGTCCTCTTCCTCGACGAGATCCACCGCATGTCGCGGCCCGCCGAGGAGATGCTGTACATGGCGATGGAGGACTTCCGCGTCGACGTCATCGTCGGCAAGGGCCCCGGCGCCACCGCCATCCCCCTCGAACTGCCCCCCTTCACCCTCGTCGGCGCCACCACCCGCGCGGGCCTGCTCCCGCCCCCGCTGCGCGACCGCTTCGGCTTCACCGCCCACATGGAGTTCTACGAGCCCGCCGAACTCCAGCGGGTCATCCACCGCTCCGCCGTCCTCCTCGACGTGGCGATCGACACCGCGGGCGCCGCCGAGATCGCGGGCCGCTCCCGCGGCACCCCCCGCATCGCCAACCGGCTGCTGCGCCGCGTCCGGGACTACGCGCAGGTCAAGGCCGACGGCGCCATCACCCGCGAGATCGCCCACGCGGCCCTCGCCGTCTACGAGGTCGACGGACGCGGACTCGACCGGCTCGACCGCGCCGTGCTGGAGGCGCTGCTCAAGCTGTTCGGCGGCGGCCCTGTCGGCCTGTCCACGCTCGCCGTCGCCGTGGGGGAGGAGCGCGAGACCGTCGAGGAGGTCGCCGAACCGTTCCTGGTCCGTGAGGGCCTTCTCGCCCGCACCCCGCGCGGCCGCGTCGCCACCCCCGCCGCCTGGACCCATCTCGGCCTGACCCCGCCCGGACCGGCCACCGCCGGAAACGGACAACAGGACCTCTTCGGGGCGTGACGGGGCGTCACCCGGCGTGTCCGCGTCGGGGCGGGGAGTGACAGGGGTGGCGGGCCGCGCGTGACCAGGGCCTTTTCCGGGCGGCGGGCGGCGCCCCGGCCGGACGGACGCCGCACGGGTTCGGACCGGACCATGGCCGGACCAGGAACCCTGGTGCCATGCTGAGCGTTGTTCCATGCGCGCGGACTCGCTTAGACTCCGCCGATGCCGCCCCTGTCGGCAGCATCCCTACCCCCAACCATCAGGCCGCTCCCCATCGCGGTCGCGTGAAGGAAGTACCGACCCGTGAGTCTCGTGACCCTCCTCCCGTTCATCGTGCTCATCGGGGCCATGTTCCTGATGACCCGGTCGGCGAAGAAGAAGCAGCAGCAGGCCGTCGACATGCGCAACCAGGTCCAGCCCGGTAGCGGTGTCCGCACCATCGGGGGCATGTACGCGACGGTCAAGGAGGTCAGTGAGGACACCGTCCTCCTCGACGCCGGCCCGGGGGTGGAACTGCTCTTCGCCAAGAACTCGATCGGTGCCGTTCTCACCGACGACGAGTACAACCGCATCGTCCACGGCGTCGAGCACGACCTGAAGTCCGACGCCGACGTCGTCCCCGACGACGCCTCCTCGCTCACCGACGCCCCCGCGGCCGACGGTGCCGCCGCCGACGCCGCCTCCGGCGACCGGCCCGTGGACTTCGGCAAGAAGGACCAGGCCGACCAGGCCGACCAGGCCGACGCGACCGGCGTGGACGGGGAGAAGGCCGCCGGGACCGATGCCGCTCAGGCCGCCGACGCGACCGCCGAGGGGGAGCAGGCCGCCGCGACCGGCGACGCGCCGAAGAAGACCGACGAGGGCGACTCCGACGCGAAGAAGTAGCCACGTCCCCGGTGCGCGCGGCCCGCTACCGCGCGTACGGGGGCGCGCGCGATCTCGCACGTAGGCGATCCCGACACCATGCCATGGCCGTCGCCGCGCTGACCCGGCGCGAGGCGGCCCGAGAGGGAGTACGAGAAGGTGGCAGCACCTAAAAAGGGCCGGAGCGCGAACGCCCAGAGCAAGCCGGGGCGCGCGCTGGCCCTGATCCTGATCGCCATCGTGGCGCTCACCGGAGGCATGTTCCTCTCCGGTCACACGACTCCGCGTCTCGGCATCGACCTTGCCGGCGGTACGAGCATCACGCTCAAGGCGAAGGCCGACCAGGGGTCGGCGATCAACAAGGCCAACATGGACACCGCGGTCGAGATCATGAACCGCCGTGTCAACGGTCTCGGTGTCTCCGAGGCGGAGGTGCAGACCCAGGGCGACAGCAACATCATCGTCAACATCCCCAAGGGCACCAACTCCAAGGAAGCCCGGGACCAGGTCGGCACCACCGCCAAGCTGTACTTCCGTCCGGTCCTGGCCCAGGAGGCCACCGGCGGCCCCGCGGCCGACCCCTCCGCGAGCCCGTCGGCCAGCGGCTCCGGCGCGCCGAGCCCGTCCCCGAGCACGAGCGAGAAGTCTTCGCCGTCGGCGTCCGCCCCCTCCTCGTCCCCGTCGGCGTCCGCCACCTCCCAGGGCCGTCCCGTCACCGACGCCCTGAAGGCGACCACCTCGCCCTCGCCGTCCGCGAAGGCATCCGACGCCCCCACCCCCTCGGCCACCCCGAGCGCCTCCGCCGACGACGCCGCGCTCCAGGCGCAGTACGCCGCCTTGGACTGCACCGACAAGGAGGCGCGGCTCGCCGCCGGTGACGGCGCCAAGCCGGAGAAGTCCACCATCGGCTGCGGCCAGATGCAGGGCGTCTGGTACAAGTACCTGCTCGGCCCCGCGGCCGTGGACGGCACCGAGGTCGACAAGGCCCAGGCCGTCTACGACACGCAGACCGCCGCCGGCTGGCAGGTCACGATGAAGTTCAACAACAAGGGCGCCAAGAAGTTCGCCGACATCACCGGCCAGCTCGCCCAGAACCAGCAGCCGCAGAACGAGTTCGGCATCGTCCTCGACGGCGAGGTCGTCTCCAGCCCCTACGTCAGCTCCGCCATCACCGGCGGCCAGGCGCAGATCTCCGGCAGCTTCACCCAGGACGAGGCCCAGGGCCTCGCCAACATGCTCTCCTACGGCGCCCTGCCCCTCAGCTTCGAGGAGCAGAGCATCACCACCGTCACCGCCGCCCTCGGCGGCGACCAGCTGCACGCCGGTCTGCTCGCCGGTGCCATCGGCCTCGCGCTGGTCATCATCTACCTGGTGGCGTACTACCGCGGTCTGTCGCTCATCGCGATCGCCTCGCTGCTGGTCTCCGCAGCACTGACCTACGTCCTGATGTCGCTGCTCGGCCCGACCATCGGCTTCGCGCTGAACCTCCCGGCCGTCTGCGGCGCCATCGTCGCCATCGGCATCACCGCGGACTCGTTCATCGTGTACTTCGAACGCATCCGGGACGAGATCCGCGAGGGCCGCTCTCTGCGCCCCGCCGTCGAGCGGGCCTGGCCGCGCGCCCGGCGCACCATCCTGGTCTCCGACTTCGTGTCGTTCCTCGCCGCCGCGGTCCTCTTCATCGTCACCGTCGGCAAGGTCCAGGGCTTCGCGTTCACCCTCGGCCTCACCACCGTCCTCGACGTGGTCGTGGTCTTCTTCTTCACCAAGCCGCTGATGACGCTGGCCGCCCGCCGCAAGTTCTTCGCCCAGGGCCACAAGTGGTCCGGCCTCGACCCGAAGAGCCTCGGCGCCCAGCCGCCGCTGCGCCGCACCCGCCGTCCCGCCGGTCCCGCGGGCCCCGTCGAGACCAAGGAGGCGTGAGCGATGTCGAAACTCGGCAACATCGGCGCCCGGCTGCACCGTGGCGAGATCAGCTACGACTTCATCGGTCACCGCAAGCTCTGGTACGGCATCTCGATCCTGATCACCATCACGGCGATCGTGGGCCTCGCGGTGCGCGGCCTGAACATGGGCATCGACTTCCAGGGCGGTGCCGTCTTCACGACCGGCAAGCACATGAGCGTCTCGGTCTCCCAGGCGCAGGAGACCGCCGAGGAGGCGGCCGGTCACGAGGCGCTCGTCCAGAAGCTCGGCGACGGCTCGCTGCGCATCCAGATCGCCGGCATGGACACCAAGCAGTCCGACTCCGTCAAGGAGACCCTGGCCGAGGACTTCAAGGTCAACCCGGAGTCCATCGCCGCCGACCTGGTCGGCCCCAGCTGGGGTGAGCAGATCGCCAACAAGGCCTGGCAGGGCCTGGCGATCTTCATGGTGCTGGTGGTGATCTATCTGGCGATCGCCTTCGAGTGGCGCATGGCCATCGCCGCCCTGATCGCCCTGATCCACGACATCACCATCACCGTCGGCATCTACGCCCTGGTCGGCTTCGAGGTCACACCGGGCACGGTGATCGGTCTGCTGACCATTCTCGGTTACTCGCTGTACGACACGGTCGTCGTCTTCGACTCCCTCAAGGAACAGACGAAGGACCTCACCAAGCAGTCCCGGTTCACCTACAGCGACGTCGCCAACCGGTCGATCAACAGCACCCTGGTGCGGTCGATCAACACCACCGTCGTGGCGCTGCTGCCGGTCGCGGGTCTGCTGTTCATCGGCGGCGGCTTCCTCGGGGCGGGCACGCTCAACGACATCTCGCTGTCGCTGTTCGTCGGTCTCGCGGCCGGTGCGTACTCCTCGATCTTCATCGCCACGCCGCTGGTCGCCGACCTCAAGGAGCTGGAGCCGCAGATGAAGGCCCTGCGCAAGCGGGTCCTCGCCAAGCGCGCCCAGGCCGACGCCGAGGAGGAGAACGCGGCCGCCCGCGGCTACGACCGCCAGGGCGACGCCGACGGGTACGACGGTGACGACGACCCGGACGACGCCGCCGCGGCGGTCGTCGGCCCGCGCAGCCGGTCCGCGTCCCGCAGCCGGGGCCGGGGCCGCCCGTCGGGCAAGCGCCGATGACGGACCGCACCGGCCTCAGGGAGCTGCTGCTCGGCCGTATCCGTGACGTGGCCGACCATCCGGAGCCCGGCGTGACGTTCAAGGACATCACGCCGCTGCTCGCGGACCCGGCGGCGTTCGGCGCGCTCACCGACGCCCTCGCGGAGACGGCGCGGCGCACCGGCGCCACCAAGGTCGTCGGCCTGGAGGCCCGGGGCTTCATCCTGGGCGCCCCGGTCGCCGTCCGCGCGGGCCTCGGCTTCGTCCCCGTACGGAAGGCGGGCAAGCTCCCCGGAGCGACCCTCGCCCAGGCCTACGACCTGGAGTACGGCTCGGCCGAGATCGAGATCCACGCCGAGGACCTCACCGCCGACGACCACGTCCTGGTCGTCGACGACGTCCTCGCCACCGGCGGCACCGCCGAGGCCTCCGTCCAGCTGATCCGGCGGGCGGGCGCCCGCGTCGCGGGCGTCGCCGTCCTGATGGAACTCGGCTTCCTGAACGGCCGCCCCCGTCTGGAGGCGGCCCTCGACGGCGCCCCGCTGGAGGCCCTGCTCACCGTCTGACACCGCCGTCACCGGCACGCGCACGCCCCGGAGGCGGGCACCGGAGGAATCCGGCGCCCGCCTCCGGCGTTGTACCCGGCACCGCGCTCCCCACGGTCCGAAGGGGACCCCGCAGCGCGGGATCGCTACGATGGGTGCTCCGGAACCTGACCGGGGGACCCGGATCGCGCACGAGGAGCCCTCTTGCCAGACGAGGCCCAGCACCTGACCGCCGCCAAGCCCGAGTCCGCCTCGGCGCCCGCGGCCACGCCCGCGTCGCACCCGCAGGACGACACGCACGGGCCGGTCGAGCACGACCGCTCCGCGCCCGCCGACCGCCAGGCCGAGGAACCCCGTCTCAAGCCGGCCCCGCCCGAGCGCCCCGCCGCGGCCACGCCCGCCGCCCGGCCCTCCGCCGCGCCGCAGCAGCCGTCCCGCTCGGGCTCCTCCAACCGCGTCCGGGCCCGGCTCGCCCGTCTCGGTGTGCAGCGCGCCAACCCGTACAACCCGGTCCTGGAGCCGCTGCTGCGGATAGTGCGCAGCAACGACCCGAAGATCGAGACGGCCACTCTGCGCCAGATCGAGAAGGCCTACCAGGTCGCGGAGCGCTGGCACCGCGGCCAGAAGCGCAAGAGCGGCGACCCGTACATCACGCACCCGCTGGCCGTGACGACGATCCTCGCCGAGCTGGGCATGGACCCCGCGACGCTGATGGCGGGCCTGCTGCACGACACCGTCGAGGACACCGAGTACGGCCTCGACGACCTGCGGCGCGACTTCGGCGACGTGGTCGCCCTCCTCGTCGACGGTGTCACCAAGCTGGACAAGGTCAAGTTCGGCGAGGCCGCGCAGGCGGAGACCGTGCGCAAGATGGTCGTCGCCATGGCGAAGGACCCGCGCGTCCTCGTCATCAAGCTCGCCGACCGCCTCCACAACATGCGCACCATGCGCTACCTCAAGCGCGAGAAGCAGGAGAAGAAGGCGCGCGAGACCCTGGAGATCTACGCGCCGCTCGCCCACCGCCTGGGCATGAACACCATCAAGTGGGAACTGGAGGACCTCGCCTTCGCGATCCTCTACCCCAAGATGTACGACGAGATCGTCCGGCTGGTGGCCGAGCGGGCACCGAAGCGTGACGAGTACCTGGCCATAGTGACCGACGAGGTCCAGGCCGACCTGCGGTCCGCCCGCATCAAGGCCACCGTCACCGGCCGCCCCAAGCACTACTACAGCGTCTACCAGAAGATGATCGTCCGCGGCCGGGACTTCGCGGAGATCTACGACCTGGTCGGCATCCGCGTCCTCGTGGACACCGTCCGCGACTGCTACGCGGCGCTCGGCACCGTCCACGCGCGATGGAACCCGGTCCCCGGCCGGTTCAAGGACTACATCGCGATGCCGAAGTTCAACATGTACCAGTCGCTGCACACGACGGTCATCGGCCCCAACGGCAAGCCGGTCGAGCTGCAGATCCGCACCTTCGACATGCACCGCCGCGCCGAGTACGGCATCGCCGCGCACTGGAAGTACAAGCAGGAGGCCGTCGCGGGCGCCTCCAAGGTCCGCACCGACGCCCCGAAGACCACCGGCAAGGGCAAGGACGACCACCTCAACGACATGGCGTGGCTGCGCCAGCTGCTGGACTGGCAGAAGGAGACCGAGGACCCGGGCGAGTTCCTGGAGTCCCTCCGCTTCGACCTGTCCCGCAACGAGGTCTTCGTCTTCACCCCCAAGGGCGACGTCATCGCGCTGCCCGCCGGGGCGACCCCGGTGGACTTCGCGTACGCCGTCCACACCGAGGTCGGCCACCGGACCATAGGAGCCCGCGTCAACGGCAGGCTCGTGCCGCTGGAGTCGACCCTGGACAACGGCGACCTGGTGGAGGTCTTCACCTCCAAGGCGGCCGGCGCGGGTCCCTCCCGTGACTGGCTCGGGTTCGTCAAGTCGCCGCGCGCCCGCAACAAGATCCGCGCCTGGTTCTCCAAGGAGCGCCGCGACGAGGCGATCGAGCACGGCAAGGACGCCATCGCGCGCGCGATGCGCAAGCAGAACCTGCCGATCCAGCGCATTCTGACCGGCGACTCCCTGGTGACGCTGGCGCACGAGATGCGCTATCCGGACATCTCCTCGCTGTACGCGGCGATCGGCGAGGGCCATGTCGCCGCGCAGAACGTCGTGCAGAAGCTGGTGCAGGCGCTCGGCGGCGAGGAGGCCGCGACCGAGGAGATCGACGAGGCGGTCCCGCCGTCGCACGGCCGCGGCCGCAAGCGGCGCTCCAACAACGACCCCGGTGTCGTCGTCAAGGGCGTCGACGACGTGTGGGTGAAGCTGGCCCGCTGCTGCACCCCGGTGCCCGGCGACCCGATCATCGGCTTCGTCACCCGGGGCAGCGGTGTCTCGGTGCACCGCAGCGACTGCGTCAACGTGGACTCCCTGTCCCGCGAGCCGGAGCGCATCCTGGAGGTCGAGTGGGCGCCGACCCAGTCGTCGGTCTTCCTGGTCGCCATCCAGGTCGAGGCGCTGGACCGCTCCCGGCTGCTGTCGGACGTCACACGCGTGCTGTCCGACCAGCACGTCAACATCCTCTCGGCGGCCGTGCAGACCTCCCGCGACCGGGTCGCCACCTCGCGGTTCACCTTCGAGATGGGCGACCCGAAACACCTGGGCCACGTCCTGAAGGCCGTCCGCGGCGTGGAGGGCGTGTACGACGTCTACCGGGTGACCTCGGCCCGCAGGCCGTGACGTCCGGGACACACAGGAGCCGACGGGGGAGCGGGGGAGCGGCATGGGCGGCGGCCCGGCGGGACACGGAGCGCGCGGCGGGGAGCGGGACGGGCCCTGGGACGGCCCGGAGGGTGCCTTAGCCGACGCCGCCGCGCTGGTCGCCGGACGCTACCGCCCGGTCCGGCTGCTCGGCCGGGGCGGCATGGGCGTCGTCCACGAGGCGGAGGACACCCGCCTGGACCGCCGGGTCGCCCTGAAGCTGCTCACCGCCGTCGAGGGCCTCGCTGACGACAGCGAGGCCTGGGACCGCTTCCGCCGCGAGGCGCGCGCCCTGGCCCGCATCGAGCACCCCGGCGTCGTCACCCTGTACGACAGCGGGGTCCACGACGGCGTCCCGTACCTGGTGATGCAGGTCCTCGACGGGATCACCCTCGCCGACCTGGTCGCCGCCGGTCCGCTGCCCACCGAGGTGGTGAGCACCGTGGCCTTCGGCATCGCGGAGGCCCTGGAGGCCGCGCACGCGGCCGGGGTCCTGCACCGGGACGTCAAGCCCACCAACGTCGGCATCACCCGCAGCGGACGCGTCGTCCTCCAGGACTTCGGGCTGGCCCGGCTGGCGGGCGAGGCCGTCATCACCCGGACCGGCGCCCTCGTCGGCACCCCGCAGTTCATGGCCCCCGAGGCGATGCGCGGCGCCCTGCCGGAACGCGCCGCCGACTGGTACGGCCTCGGTGTCTGCATGTACCTGATGATCACCGGCGACCTGCCCTTCGGCCGCACCGTCGACTTCGGCGCGATCATGGAACGCGCCCTCGGCGACGGGGTGCCCCCGCTGGAGGGCGCCCGCTGGGACCACCCCGAGTCGCTGACCCGGCTGGTGGACGCCCTGTGCCGCCAGAACCCCGCCCTGCGCCCCCGCGACGCCGAGACCGTCCGCGAAGCCCTCGTGCCGCTCACCTACGGCGGTACGGAGGCGCTGGCGGCCCTGGTGACCGGACGGGCGCGCGAGGCCGCCGTACGGGGCATGGAGGCGGCGGGCAGCAGGCTGATCCGGCTGACGGGACTGACCGGGCTGACCGGGCCCGCGGACCTGGCCGAACTGGCCAGGCCCCACGGGCTCCCCGAGGCCGCGGAGGCACCGGTGCCCGCGCGTGAGGGGCAGCCGGAGGAGGCCGACGAGGAGGCACCCGAGTACCTCTGGGCCGAGGGCGTGGCGGCCCCCGTGACCGGGGAACTCGGCCAGGACCCGTTCCGGCCCGCCACCCTCAGCGACACCACCCGCCGGATCGTACTGGGCAGCATGACCCCGCAGAGCGCGCTGTCCCGGCAGCGCGAGGCCGTCACCCTGGTCCTGCGCGGCCGCCTCCAGGAGGCGGCGCAGATGCTGTCGGTCGTCGTCCCGGTCTGCCTCTCCGCCCTCGGCCCCGACCATCCGACCACCCTGACCAGCCAGTACTGGCAGGCCGTCTGCCTGGCCCGGCTCGACGCCGGCCGCGACGCGCTCGACCTCTTCTCCCGCGTCAACCGGCGCGTGGCCCGACGATCGGACGGACCCGATGACTGACCCCGGCGCGGCCCTCACCGTGGCCCTGGACGCCGACGGCACCGAGGACGACCTGCGGTCCCTGCTGCGCTGGCTCCGCGAGGACACCACCGTCCCCGCGCGCGCCCACGTCGGCGGCGCCCCGCCCCCGCCCGGCTCCATGGGCACCGGCTTCGACGTGCTCCAGTTCGCCGTCTCCGGCGGGCTGGCCGCCGGGGCGCTGCTGGTCTCCGTCCTCCAGTGGCAGACCTCCCGCCGCCGAGCCCCCGCCGTCACCCTGCGCCGCGGCGGCATCGAGATCCTCCTCACCGCGGACGCGGCCCGCGACGAGGAGTCGGTACGGCGCCTCGTCGCCCTCCTCGACGAGACCGCCGCGCCCGCCCCCGCGGCCCCCGTCGCCCTGCCCGCCCCGCGCACCGAGGGAAGCGGAGGCGATGACGGCACTCCCTGACCCGGCCAGGTCGCGGGCCGTGCTCATCGGCACCGCCTCCTACCGCCACCTGCCGCAGCTGCCCGCCGTCGAGGCCGGTGTCGTGGACCTCGCCGCCGAACTGTGCGACGCGACCGTCTGGGGGCTGCCCGTCCAGCACTGCACGGTGATCACCGACCCGCTCAGCCCGCAGACCATCCTCGACCCCGTGCACCAGGCGGGCGACGAGGCCACCGACACCCTGCTGGTGTATTTCGCCGGGCACGGCATGCGCGACGCCGAGTCCGCCGACCTCTACCTCGCCCTCGGCGACTCCCGCGAACACCTCGGCTACACCGCCGTCGCCTACCAGCACCTGCGCTCCGCCCTGCGCGCCTCGCGGGCCCGCCGCAAGGTCGTCGTCCTCGACTGCTGCTTCAGCGGCCGGGCCGCCCGCGCCCTCTCCGGCGGCGACGTCCTGGCCGCCGAGGCCGCCGTCGACGGCGCGTACGTGCTCACCGCCTCGCCCCGCGACCGGATCGCGCTCGCCCCCGACGGCGAGCGCTACACCGCCTTCACCGGCGAACTCCTCACCGTCCTGCGCCAGGGCGTCCCCGACGCGCCCGAGCTGATCGACCTCGACACGCTCTACCGGGTGCTGCTGGAGCGGCTGCGCGCCAAGAACCGCCCGCTGCCGCAGCACTCCCAGGAGAACGGCGTCGGACGGCTCCCGCTGGCCCGCAACAAGGCGCGCGCCGGACGCCGCTCCCCGGCCGGACCGGTCCTCGCCGCCGACGTGCGCGCCGCGATGGTCGCCACCGGCCTCGCCGTGGCCCGCCTGCTGCGCGCCGAGGGCAACACCCGTGACGCGCTGCCCGTGCTGCGGCTCGCCCTCCAGGAGCAGCAGAACGCGGGCACCGAGGGCGACCTGCTCACCGTCCAGCTCGAACTCTCCGCACTCCTCGCCGAGACCGGCCAGGTCAGGGAGGCCATCGAGGTGCTGGAACTCGCCTTCCAGCAGGTCCACAAGGTGTACGGCCCCGAGGCGGTGCTGGTCTGCCGCCGCCTGGCCGACCTGCTCCAGGAGTCCGGCAACCACCTCCAGGCCTGCGAGGTGCTCAAGCACGCGCTCGACCTCAGCGAACACGGGGCGCCGGGGCGCGGCTGACCGGGGCCCGCCCGCCCCGAGCCCGCCCCAGGACGCGCCCCCCGGACGCGGGACGCCTCCGGACGCGGAACGGCCCGGCACGTGGTCACCCACGGCCGGGCCGTATCCGTACATCGGGACGTCACATCGGGTCATCGGGGCGGCGCGCCGCGGCGCGCCCCCCGCTGCCGCCGGGTGATCAGCCGCCGAACTCCTGGAGCCCCTTGAGCGCTTGGTCCAGCAGCGCCTGACGGCCCTCCAGCTCGCGCTCCAGCTTGTCCGCGCGCGCGGTGTTGCCCTGCGCGCGGGCCGTCTCGATCTGCGAGCGCAGCTTGTCCACGGCCGCCTGGAGCTGACCCGTCAGACCCTCCGCGCGGGCGCGGGCCTCCGGGTTGGTGCGGCGCCACTCGGCCTCCTCGGCCTCCTGGATCGCCCGCTCCACCGCGTGCATCCGGCCCTCCACCTTCGGCCGGGCGTCGCGCGGGACGTGACCGATGGCCTCCCAGCGCTCGTTCACCGCCCGGAACGCGGCACGCGCCGTCCGCAGATCCGTCACCGGGAGGATCTTCTCGGCCTCCTCGGCCAGCTCCTCCTTCAGCTTCAGGTTCTCCGTCTGCTCGGCGTCCCGCTCCGCGAAGACCGAGCTGCGGGCGGCGAAGAACACGTCCTGGGCGCCGCGGAAGCGGTTCCACAGGTCGTCCTCGTGCTCGCGCTGCGCGCGGCCCGCCGCCTTCCAGTCCGACATCAGCTCGCGGTAGCGCGCGGCCGTCGGACCCCAGTCCGTCGAGCCCGACAGGGACTCGGCCTCGGCGACCAGCCGCTCCTTGGCCCGGCGGGCGTCCTCGCGCTGCGCGTCCAGCTGCGCGAAGTGCCCCTTGCGCCGCTTGGAGAACGCCGACCGCGCGTGCGAGAACCGGTGCCACAGCTCGTCGTCCGACTTGCGGTCCAGCCGCGGCAGGCCCTTCCAGGTGTCCACCAGGGCCCGCAGCCGCTCACCGGCCACCCGCCACTGGTCGGACTGGGCCAGCTGCTCCGCCTCCGTGACCAGGTCCTCCTTGGCCTTGCGGGCCTCGTCGGACTGCTTGGCGCGCTGCTGCTTGCGCTCCTCGCGGCGGGCGTCCACCGTCTCCACCAGCTTGTCCAGCCGGGTCTTCAGCGCCGCCAGGTCACCGACGGCGTGATGCGCGTCGACCTGCTCGCGCAGATGACCGATGGCCACCTGGGCGTCCTTGGTCGACAGGTCGGTGGTCTTGACTCGCTTCTCGAGGAGGCCGATCTCCACAACCAGGCCCTCGTACTTGCGTTCGAAGTAGGCCAGCGCCTCCTCGGGGGAGCCCGCCTGCCAGGAACCGACGACCTGCTCGCCGTCGGCCGTACGCACGTACACGGTCCCCGTCTCGTCGACGCGGCCCCACGGGTCGCTGCTCACAGCGCCTCCTCCACATGATGCCGCCGAGGGGCTTCGGCGCCCCCGGGCATCGTCCACAGTTTCGTCACGGCCAACATAGGCGACCGGCGGGCCGCCTGTCCGCATCCAGCGCGAGGCAAATCGGCAGATGACCGCGCTGGTCGCGGCAGGCGCGCCCGCCGACGCGCCCTACGCCTTGGTGACCGTCGCCTTGTCGATCACGACGGTCGCGTTCGGGGCCCCGTCACCGGCGCCCGTGTTCTCGCCCGCGCCCGCGATCTTCTTCAGGACGGCCAGACCGTCCGCCGAGATCGTGCCGAACGGGGTGTAGCTCGGCGGGAGCTGGCTGTCCTGGTAGACCAGGAAGAACTGGCTGCCGCCGCTGCCCGGCTGGCCGGTGTTGGCCATCGCGACGGTGCCCGCCGGGTAGACGTTGTTCTTCAGGGTCGCGTCCTTCAGGTTCTCGTCCGGGATCGTGTAGCCCGGACCGCCGCTGCCGCTGCCCGTCGGGTCGCCGCACTGGAGGACGTAGATGCCGTTGGTGGTGAGCCGGTGGCACTTGGTGTGATCGAAGTAGCCCTTGCCCGCGAGGAAGTCGAACGAGTTCACGGTGTGCGGGGCGGCCGACGCCTTCAGCGCGATGTCTATGTCACCGCACGTCGTCGCCAGGTTCAGCGTGTACTTCGCCTTCTTGTCGATCGTGACCGCGGGCTCCTTCTTGAAGGTCTGCGTCTTCACCTCGCCCGCGGCGGGCTTCGCGCAGGGGTCCTTCACCGGGCTCGGCTTGGGCGTCGGGCTCGACTCGGCGCTCGCGCTCGAATCCTTGCCGTCGTCCTTCAGCACGCCCGTCGTGTAGAGCGCCACGCTGCCCACCAGGATCACGCCCAGGACCGACGCGATCACCGAGTTGCGCACGCGCGCCTTGCGCCGCGCCTCCGTGCGGCGCTGCTGCTGCCGCAAGAACTTCTCCCGGGCGAGCTGACGCTTGCGCTGTTCCTGGGTGACCACCGGGTTCTCTCCTCATGCGTCTCGTATGTCCACCGTTACGCGTGCGTCCTGTGAGCCGAGCGCCTGCGTGTGCCCCGTACCGTATATGGGTTACCTGAGGATTCGGCAGCGCCGGTAGGCTCTGACGGGCGGACGGGGCCCGATCCGTGCCCCCGGACCTCCGCGGTCCGCCCGGACGAATCCGCCCCTGCCGCCCGAACCGCTCCTATCAGCCGTAACAGCTGTATCGGCCGTATCCGCCGTATCCGCCGTATCCGCCGTACCGAGACACACCGAGGACGACCGTGCTCATTGCCGGGTTCCCCGCCGGGGCCTGGGGGACGAACTGCTATCTCGTCGCCCCCGCCCCCGGAGAGGAGTGCGTGATCATCGACCCGGGCCACCAGGCGGCCCCCGGAGTTGAGGACGTGATCAGGAAGCATCGGCTGAAGCCCGTCGCCGTGATCCTCACCCACGGCCACGTCGACCACGTCGCCTCGGTCGTCCCCGTCTGCGGCGCGCACGGCGTCCCCGCGTGGATCCACTCCCGCGACCGGTACATGCTCAGCGACCCCGAGAAGGGCCTCGGCCGCGCCATCGGCATGCCGCTGATGGGCGAGCTGACCGTGGGCGAACCGGACGACCTGCGCGAGCTGACCGACGGCGCCGCGCTGGAACTCGCCGGCCTGGAACTCTCCGTCGCGCACGCGCCAGGTCATACCCAGGGGTCGGTGACCTTCCGGCTGCCCGAGGCGGCGGACATCCCGTCCGTCCTGTTCGCGGGCGACCTGCTGTTCGCCGGCTCCGTGGGACGCACCGACCTGCCCGGCGGCGACCCGGCCGACCTGCTCGACTCGCTGGCCCGGGTCTGCCTGCCGCTCGACGACTCGACCGTGGTGCTGTCCGGCCACGGCCCCCAGACCACCATCGGCCAGGAGCGCGCCACCAACCCGTATCTGCGGCAGGTGGCGGCCGCCGGCCCGGGAGCGCGCCTCGACGCTCCCCGACGAGGAATGTGACGAGAGACCTTCCGTGAGCACCTTCAAGGCCCCCAAGGGCACCTACGACCTGATCCCGCCGGACAGCGCCGCCTACCTGGCCGTCCGCGAGGCGATCGCCGCCCCCCTGCGCACCTCCGGCTACGGCTACGTCGAGACCCCCGGCTTCGAGAACGTCGAACTCTTCGCGCGCGGCGTCGGCGAGTCCACCGACATCGTCACCAAGGAGATGTACGCCTTCGAGACCAAGGGCGGCGACCGCCTCGCCCTGCGCCCCGAAGGCACCGCCTCCGTGCTGCGCGCCGCCCTGGAGGCCAACCTGCACAAGGCGGGCAACCTCCCGGTCAAGCTCTGGTACTCCGGCTCGTACTACCGCTACGAGCGCCCCCAGAAGGGCCGCTACCGCCACTTCTCGCAGGTCGGCGCCGAGGCGATCGGCGCCGAGGACCCGGCCCTGGACGCCGAGCTGATCATCCTGGCCGACCAGGCGTACCGCTCGCTGGGGCTCAGGAACTTCCGCATCCTGCTGAACTCGCTCGGCGACGCCGAGTGCCGTCCCGTCTACCGGGCCGCCCTCCAGGACTTCCTGCGCACCCTCGACCTCGACGAGGAGACGCTGCGCCGGGCCGACATCAACCCGCTGCGCGTCCTCGACGACAAGCGCCCCGACGTGCAGAAGCAGCTCACCGACGCCCCGCTGCTGCGCGACTACCTGTGCGACGCCTGCAAGGCGTACCACGAGGAGGTCCGCGAGCTGATCACGGCGGCCGGGGTCGCCTTCGAGGACGACGCCCGGCTCGTCCGCGGCCTCGACTACTACACCCGCACCACCTTCGAGTTCGTCCACGACGGCCTCGGCTCGCAGTCCGCCGTCGGCGGCGGCGGCCGCTACGACGGCCTCTCCGAGATGATCGGCGGCCCCGCGCTGCCCTCGGTCGGCTGGGCCCTCGGCGTCGACCGGACCGTCCTCGCCCTGGAGGCGGAGGGCGTGCGCCTCTCCCTGCCCGCCGCCACCAGCGTCTACGCCGTCCCGCTCGGCGAGGAGGCCCGTCGCGTCCTGTTCGCCAAGGTCACCGAACTGCGCAAGCTGGGCGTCGCCGCCGACTTCTCGTTCGGCGCCAAGGGCCTCAAGGGCGCCATGAAGAACGCCAATCGCAGCGGCGCCCGCTACACCGTCGTCGCCGGGGAGCGCGACCTCGCCGAGGGCGTCGTCCAGCTCAAGGACATGGAGTCCGGTGAGCAGACCGCGGTCGGCGTCAACGAGATCGTCGCGGAGCTGGAGTCGCGGCTCGGCTGACCGCCCGCCGCTACCACATGTGCGGGCGGGCGCCGGACACCTCCAGGGGGTCCGGCGCCCGCCCGTTCGCCGTACGCCCCCGTCCCGCCCCGGCCCCTGGCCGGAACCGAACACTTGACCTTCCGCTCACCTTCATCCTTATGTGGAGCGAACGGTGCCGTCACAGGTCGGTGCGGCACAATGGCCCGTGCCCGAGGACAATCCAAGTCTCAAGCAACGGATCGGCGTGATGAGCAAGACGACAGTCAAGGACGTCTCCACGGAACCCGACCCCAGGTCCGGGTCCGCGTCCGCCGCCGCGACGGCGGGCCCGGCACGGACGGTCGGCGCGAGCCGCGCCTTCGCCCTGCTGCTGGTGATCACCGGCGCGGCCGGTCTGCTCGCCGCCTGGGTCATCACGATCGACAAGTTCAAGCTGCTGGAGGCGAAGGTCGAGGGCAAGACCTTCACCCCCGGGTGCAGCCTCAACCCGGTCGTCTCCTGCGGCAGCGTCATGGAGAGCGACCAGGCGTCCGCCTTCGGCTTCCCCAACCCGATGCTCGGCCTCGTCGCCTACGGCGTCGTCGTCTTCGTCGGCATCAGCCTGCTGACCCGGGCCCGCTTCCCGCGCTGGTACTGGCTCACCTTCAACGCGGGCACCCTCTTCGGGGTCGGCTTCTGCACCTGGCTGATGATCCAGTCGCTGTACCGCATCAACGCCCTGTGCCTGTGGTGCTGCCTCGTCTGGGTCGCCACCATCGTCATGTTCTGGTACCTGACCTCGTTCAACGTGCGCAACGGCTTCCTGCCCGCCCCGAACTGGCTCAAGGGCTTCTTCGGCGAGTTCACCTGGGTCCTGCCCGTGCTGCACATCGGCATCATCGGCATGCTGATCCTGACCCGCTGGTGGGAGTTCTGGACCAGCTGACCCCCGGCCGCGCGCCGGTGCCGCCCGCACCCGGCGGCACCGCCCCGGCCCCCTCGGGCCGCCGGACCGCCCCCACCGGCCGGACCGACCGGCTCCCGCGTCCGGGCCGGTCCGCCCGCGCCGTCACGGTTGTCAGTGGGCTGTTCTAGGGTTTCAGGGTGGAGCCCGATCTGTTCACCGCCGCAGCCGAAGAACGCCAGGAGAAGGACCCCGCCGGGAGCCCCCTGGCCGTCCGCATGCGCCCGCGCACCCTCGACGAGGTCGTCGGCCAGCAGCACCTGCTGAAGCCCGGCTCCCCGCTGCGCCGCCTGGTCGGCGAGAGCGCCAAGGGCCCTGCCGGAGTCTCCTCGGTCATCCTCTGGGGCCCGCCCGGCACCGGCAAGACCACCCTCGCCTACGTCGTCTCCAAGGCCACCGACGCCCGCTTCGTGGAACTCTCCGCGATCACCGCGGGCGTCAAGGAGGTCCGCGCGGTCATCGACGGCGCCCGCCGCGCCTCCGGCGGGTACGGCAAGGAGACCGTCCTCTTCCTCGACGAGATCCACCGCTTCAGCAAGGCCCAGCAGGACTCCCTGCTGCCCGCCGTCGAGAACCGCTGGGTCACCCTCATCGCGGCCACCACGGAGAACCCGTTCTTCTCCGTCATCTCCCCCCTCCTCTCCCGCTCCCTCCTGCTCACCCTCGAACCGCTCACCGACGACGACCTGCGCGGCCTGCTGCGCCGCGCCCTCACCGACGAGCGCGGCCTCAAGGGCGCCGTCACCCTCGCCGGGGACACCGAGGACCACCTCCTGCGCATCGCGGGCGGCGACGCCCGCCGCGCCCTCACCGCGCTGGAGGCCGCCGCCGGGGCCGCCCTCGACAAGGACGAGACGGAGATCACCCTCGCCACCCTGGAGGAGACGGTCGACCGCGCCGCCGTGAAGTACGACCGCGACGGCGACCAGCACTACGACGTCGCCAGCGCCCTCATCAAGTCGATCCGCGGCTCCGACGTCGACGCCGCCCTGCACTACCTGGCCCGCATGATCGAGGCCGGGGAGGACCCCCGCTTCATCGCCCGCCGCCTCATGATCTGCGCCAGCGAGGACATCGGCCTCGCCGACCCCACCGCGCTGACCACCGCGGTCGCCGCCGCCCAGGCCGTCGCCATGATCGGCTTCCCCGAGGCCTCCCTCACCCTCGGCCACACCGTCATCGCCCTCGCCCTGGCCCCCAAGTCGAACTCCGCCACCACGGCGATCGGCGCCGCCCTGGAGGACGTCCGCAAGGGCCTCGCCGGGTCCGTCCCCCCGCACCTGCGCGACGGCCACTACAAGGGCGCCGCCAAGCTCGGCCACGCCCAGGGGTACGTGTACCCCCACGACCTCCCCGAGGGCATCGCCGCCCAGCAGTACGCCCCGGACGCCCTCAAGGACCGCACGTACTACACCCCCACCCGGCACGGCGCCGAGGCGCGGTACGCGGACGCCGTCGAGTGGACCAGGAAACACCTCGGTCGTAAGCCCTCCTGAGCACCCTGTAGACTCCTGCGAAGTGCTGAGTCCCGTGTCCGGCCCCTCACAGAGCCGGCACCACCAGAACGGGACATCCAGCCGGAGCCCCGGTCCGCCGGGATCTCCAGGAGCGTCGCGCACCCGTCGAACAGGTGTCGCGGGCAGCCCACCACCGTCCGGGATTCCGGAACAGGTCGGTGGGCCACTCGCGTGCTGCACGTATGTGCCCAGACCAGGGAGCGGCTGCCCGCCCCGTCCGCAGGGACGAGGAGGGTTTCCCCGGCTGCGGATGCGACCTCCCTAACCCTGGTGAAGCCGTATTCGCATCAGAGACAGAGGTGTTCGGTTCCATGGCGAACCAGTCCCGCCCCAAGGTCAAGAAGTCGCGTGCCCTCGGCATCGCGCTGACCCCGAAGGCCGTCAAGTACTTCGAGGCCCGCCCCTACCCCCCGGGTGAGCACGGCCGCGGCCGCAAGCAGAACTCGGACTACAAGGTCCGTCTGCTGGAGAAGCAGCGTCTGCGCGCGCAGTACGACGTGTCCGAGCGCCAGCTCGTCCGCGCCTACGAGCGTGCCTCCAAGGTCCAGGGCAAGACCGGTGAGGCCCTGATCATCGAGCTGGAGCGTCGCCTCGACGCCCTGGTCCTGCGTTCGGGCATCGCCCGCACGATCTACCAGGCCCGCCAGATGGTCGTCCACGGCCACATCGAGGTCAACGGCCAGAAGGTCGACAAGCCCTCCTTCCGCGTCCGTCCCGACGACGTCGTGATGGTCCGCGAGCGCAGCCGCGAGAAGACCCTCTTCTCCATCGCCCGTGAGGGCGGCTTCGCCCCCGAGGGCGAGACCCCGCGCTACCTCCAGGTGAACCTCAAGGCCCTGGCGTTCCGCCTGGACCGCGAGCCGAACCGCAAGGAGATCCCGATCATCTGCGACGAGCAGCTGGTCGTCGAGTACTACGCCCGCTGATCCACCGGCGGCCGCAGCGACCTCGCGCCCGAACCCGCCGTCCCTCCCGCCCCTCCGGCGGGCGGGACGGCGGGTTCCCGCGTCTGCGGCCCCGGCCCGCCGCCCGCCTGCCCGCCCGCCCGCCGGGTATTCCGGTACAGAGCGGCAGCCCCGGCGCGATAGGCTCGGGGAACGACTTTTCCGAAGCAGAGGCACGTCTCAGGGAGCGGGTGCGCAGTGTCCGGTGGAGAGGTGGCAGGCCTCCTGGTGGCCGTGTTCTGGGCGATCCTGGTCTCCTTCCTCGCCGTGGCGCTGGTGAGACTGGCCCAGACGCTCAAGGCGACCACCCGGCTCGTCGCGGACGTCACCGAACAGGCCGTCCCGCTCCTCGCGGACGCCTCCGCGACGGTGCGCTCCGCGCAGACCCAGCTCGACCGGGTCGACGCGATCGCCTCCGACGTCCAGGAAGTCACCTCCAACGCCTCCGCCCTCTCCACCACCGTCGCCTCCACCTTCGGCGGCCCCCTGGTGAAGGTCGCCGCCTTCGGCTACGGCGTCCGCCGCGCCCTCGGCGGCCGCGGCGACCGAACCCCGGACCGGGCCCCCCGGCGCACGGTGATCGTGGGCCGGACCGTCCCCGCCCCCCGGTGGGGCAAGCGGAAGAAGGACTGAGACCAGCGATGTTCCGTCGTACGTTCTGGTTCGGCACGGGCGTCGCCGCCGGTGTGTGGGCCACCACCAAGGTCAACCGCAAGCTCCGGCAGCTCACCCCCGAGAGCCTTGCCGCGACCGCGGCCAACAAGGCACTGGAGACGGGCGCGGCCCTCAAGGACCGCGCGGTGGGCTTCGCGCTTGACGTCCGCCACAACATGGCGCGGCGCGAGGCGGAACTGGGCGACGCGCTCGGCCTCCACCACGACCCCGCACTCCCCGCGCCCCGGCGGTTCGCCGCCATCGAGAACCACCGCACGCACCCCGACAGCGAACCCCCCCGCACGTACAACCGGAATGAGGACCACTGATGGAGTCGGCCGAGATCCGCCGCCGCTGGCTGAGCTTCTTCGAGGAGCGCGGGCACACCGTCGTCCCTTCGGCGTCGCTCATCGCGGACGACCCGACTCTGCTCCTCGTCCCGGCCGGCATGGTCCCCTTCAAGCCCTACTTCCTCGGCGAGGTCAAGCCGCCCTTCGCGCGCGCCACCAGCGTGCAGAAGTGCGTGCGCACCCCCGACATCGAAGAGGTCGGCAAGACCACCCGCCACGGCACGTTCTTCCAGATGTGCGGCAACTTCTCCTTCGGCGACTACTTCAAGGAAGGCGCCATCAAGCACGCCTGGGAGCTGCTCACCGGCCCCCAGGACAAGGGCGGTTACGGCCTGGAGCCGGAGAAGCTCTGGATCACCGTCTACCAGGACGACGACGAGGCCGAGCGCATCTGGCACGACGTCGTCGGCGTGCCGAAGGAGCGCATCCAGCGCCTCGGCATGAAGGACAACTACTGGTCCATGGGCGTCCCCGGACCCTGCGGCCCCTGTTCCGAGATCAACTACGACCGCGGCCCCGAGTTCGGCGTCGAGGGCGGCCCCGCCGTCAACGACGAGCGGTACGTGGAGATCTGGAACCTCGTCTTCATGCAGTACGAGCGCGGCGAGGGCATCGGCAAGGACAACTTCGAGATCCTCGGCGAACTCCCCAGCAAGAACATCGACACCGGCCTCGGCCTCGAACGCCTCGCCATGATTCTGCAGGGCGTGCAGAACATGTACGAGATCGACACCTCCATGGCCGTCATCCGCAGGGCCACCGAGCTGACCGGCGTGGCCTACGGCGAGGCCCACGCCTCGGACGTCTCGCTGCGCGTCGTCACCGACCACATGCGCACCTCGGTGATGCTCATCGGCGACGGCGTCACCCCCGGCAACGAGGGCCGCGGCTACGTGCTGCGCCGCATCATGCGCCGCGCCATCCGCAACATGCGCCTCCTCGGCGCCACCGGCCCCGTCGTCAAGGACCTCGTCGACACCGTCATCGCGATGATGGGCCAGCAGTACCCCGAACTGGTCACCGACCGCGAGCGCATCGAGAAGGTCGCCCTGGCCGAGGAGAACGCCTTCCTCAAGACCCTCAAGGCCGGCACCAACATCCTCGACACCGCCGTCACCGAGACCAAGCAGTCCGGCGGCACCGTCCTCGCCGGGGACAAGGCGTTCCTGCTCCACGACACCTGGGGCTTCCCCATCGACCTCACCCTGGAGATGGCCGCCGAACAGGGCCTCTCCGTGGACGAGGACGGCTTCCGCCGTCTGATGAAGGAGCAGCGCGAGCGCGCCAAGGCCGACGCCCAGGCCAAGAAGACCGGCCACGCCGGTGCGGGCGCCTACCGCGAGATCGCCGACCGCGCCGGTGCCACCGACTTCGTCGGCTACACCGACACCGAGACCGAGTCCACCATCCTCGGCCTCCTCGTCGACGGAGTCTCCTCCCCGGCCGCCTCCGAGGGCGACGAGGTCGAGGTCGTCCTGGACCGCACCCCCTTCTACGCCGAGGGCGGCGGCCAGATCGGCGACACCGGCCGCATCCGGGTCGACACCGGCGCCGTCATCGAGATCCGCGACACCCAGAAGCCGGTGCCCGGGGTGTACGTCCACAAGGGCGTCGTCCAGTTCGGCGAGGTCACCGTCGGCGCCACCGCCCACGCCTCGATCGACGGCCGCCGCCGCAAGGCCATCGCCCGCGCCCACTCGGCCACCCACCTCACCCACCAGGCCCTGCGCGACGCGCTCGGCCCGACGGCCGCCCAGGCCGGTTCCGAGAACCAGCCGGGCCGCTTCCGCTTCGACTTCGGTTCGCCGTCCGCCGTCCCGACGGCCGTCATGACCGACGTCGAGCAGCGGATCAACGAGGTCCTCTCCCGCGACCTGGACGTCCAGGCCGAGGTCATGGGCATCGACGAGGCCAAGAAGCAGGGCGCCATCGCCGAGTTCGGCGAGAAGTACGGCGAGCGGGTCCGCGTCGTCACCATCGGCGACTTCTCCAAGGAGCTGTGCGGCGGCACCCACGTCCACAACACCGCCCAGCTGGGCCTGGTGAAGCTGCTCGGCGAGTCGTCGATCGGCTCGGGCGTGCGCCGTATCGAGGCCCTCGTCGGCGTCGACGCCTACAACTTCCTGGCCCGCGAGCACACGGTCGTCGCCCAGCTCCAGGAGCTGGTCAAGGGCCGTCCGGAGGAGCTGCCGGAGAAGGTCTCCGCGATGCTCGGCAAGCTGAAGGACGCCGAGAAGGAGATCGAGAAGTTCCGCGCCGAGAAGGTCCTCCAGGCGGCCGGCGGTCTCGCCGACACCGCCAAGGACGTCCACGGCGTCGCCCTGGTCACCGGCCAGGTCCCGGACGGCACCACCGCCGACGACCTGCGCAAGCTGGTCCTCGACGTGCGCGGCCGCATCCAGGGCGGACGGGCCGCCGTGGTCGCCCTGTTCACCACCGTCAACGGCAAGCCGCTCACGGTCATCGCCACCAACGA
Source organism: Streptomyces sp. NPDC091281 (assembly GCF_044757425.1). Lineage (NCBI taxonomy): Bacteria > Bacillati > Actinomycetota > Actinomycetes > Kitasatosporales > Streptomycetaceae > Streptomyces > Streptomyces sp. NPDC091281. The sequence goes on from NZ_JBIVUY010000006.1 coordinate 370,756, forward strand.
GGCCGCCCGCGAGCGCGGCCTCAAGGCCGGTGACCTGGTCCGCGCCGCCGCCAAGACCCTCGGCGGCGGAGGCGGCGGCAAGCCCGACGTCGCCCAGGGCGGCGGCCAGAACCCGGCCGCCGTGGGCGAGGCCATCGACGCCGTCGAGCGCCTCGTGGCGGACACCGCCCGGTGAGCGACGACACGGCCACGACCCGGGGCGACGGCGGCGGTCTGCGCCGCGGCCGTCGCCTCGCGGTCGACGTCGGGGACGCCCGGATCGGGGTCGCCTCCTGCGACCCCGACGGCATCCTCGCCACCCCGGTGGAGACCGTGCCCGGCCGCGACGTCCCGGCCGCCCACCGCCGGCTGCGCCAACTGGTCGAGGAGTACGAACCGATCGAGGTCGTCGTCGGTCTCCCGCGCTCCCTCAAGGGGGGCGAAGGACCGGCGGCGGTCAAGGTCCGCGGCTTCGCCCAGGAGCTGGCCCGGGGCATCGCCCCGGTCCCGGTCCGGCTGCTCGACGAGCGGATGACGACCGTGACGGCCAGTCAGGGACTGCGCGCGGCGGGGGTGAAGGCGAAGAAGGGACGTTCCGTCGTCGACCAGGTCGCCGCTGTGATCATCCTTCAGCAGGCACTGGAATCCGAACGGGTGTCAGGCACCGCACCGGGCGAGGGCGTCGAAGTGGTCATCTGATCGCGATACGGTAACGTTCCGCGCGATGCGGTGGTGTTCGAACAGCTGCCGCACAGCAGAGGCGGGACGGTAGTCGGACCGAGCGGCCGCGCGACCGCCGCGCCTCGCGGCTCTAGGGGATCGATGACTGAGTATGGCCGGGGCCCAGGCTCCGAACCGTGGCATCCCGAGGACCCGTTGTTCGGGGACGGCGGATGGGAAGGGCAGCAGCCCCACGCGGGCCATCAGCCTGCCTACGGCGGCCAGCAGCAGCACTACCCGCAGCAGCCGCAGCACCAGCAGGGCTACGGCGACTGGCAGCACCAGGGCCAGCCCCAGCCCTACGACCAGCAGCACCAGCAGCCCTACGCCCACCAGCAGCAGTCCTACGGCCAGCCGCAGCCGTACGACCCCCAGCACTACGGCGACCAGGGCCAGCAGTACGCCTCCCAGCAGCACCCCCAGTACGCCCACCAGGGCCAGCCCGCCTACCAGGAGGGCGGCTGGGACGGCACCGGCTCGCACGCCCACGTCCCGCACGCCGCCGACCCCGGTGACCCCTATGGCCAGCAGGCCGTGGCGTACGGCGCCGAGCAGCCCGACCTCTACGGCACCCCGGACGCGTACCCGCCGCCCGAACCGCCCGCCCGGCGGCGCGCGGAACCCGAGCCGGAGCCCGGACCCGGGGCCGAGCAGCCGCACCCCGACTGGGACCCCGGCCCCGAGCAGGACCAGGACGGTTTCTTCGCGGGCGGCGCCGACGAGGGCGACGAGGACGAGGCGGAACGCGAGAGCCGCGGGGAGCGGCGCAGCCGGGGCGGCAAAGGGACGAAGGGCGCCAAGAACCGCAAGAGCCGCAACGGCTGTGCCTGCCTGGTCGTCGTGCTGGTGTTCGGCGGCGGTCTCGGCGGCATCACCTATTTCGGCTACCAGTACTACCAGAATCGTTACGGCACGGCGCCGGACTACGCCGGGGACGGGAATTCCCAGACCGTCAGCGTGGAGATCCCCAAAGGCGCGGGCGGCGCCGACATCGGCCGGAAACTGAAAGAGGCCGGGGTCGTCAAGAGCGTCGACGCCTTCATCTCCGCGTTCACCAACAACGACGGCGACAAGATCCAGGCGGGCGCGTACATCCTCAAGAAGGAGATGTCCGCCGCGAGCGCCGTGGACATGATGCTCGACCCGAAGAGCCAGGCGAACGTGATGGTGACGCCCGGTCAGCGCAACGTCGTCGTCTACAAGAACATCGACGACAAGCTCGGCCTCGCCGCCGGGACCACCCGGAGCATCGCCGAGAAGGAGTTCAAGACGCTCGGCCTGCCCGCCTGGGCGAACAGCGACACCGAGATCAAGGACCCGCTGGAGGGCTTCCTCTACCCGGGCACCTACGCGGCGGCCAAGGGCATGAAGCCGACGGCGGTCCTCAAGTCGATGGTGGAGCGGGCCGACGAGGCCTACGCCAAGTACGACCTCGACGCCAAGGCGCGGTCGCTGTCGCTGGAGAACCCGCTCCAGCTGATCACCGTCGCCAGCCTGGTCCAGGCCGAGGGCAAGACGCACGACGACTTCCGCAAGATGGCGGAGGTGGTCTACAACCGGCTCAAGCCGACGAACACCGAGACCAACCAGCTCCTCCAGTTCGACTCGACCTTCAACTACCTGAAGGGCGAGAGTAAGATCCACATCAGCGAGTCCGAGATCAACAGCAATCCGGACCCGTACAACACGTACACGCAGAAGGGCCTTCCGCCGGGGCCGATCGGGAATCCCGGGGCCGAGGCGCTGGCCGCCGCGCTGAAACCGACGAGCGACGGCTGGATCTACTTCGTCGCCACCGACGGACAGAACAAGACGGAATTCGCGAAGACCTACGCGCAGTTCCAGAAGCTCAAGGAAAAGTTCAACCAGAACGCCGGTAACTGAGGTCATGAGCGACGCATCCCGGGCCGCAGAGGCCCGCCCCCGCCGCGCCGCCGTGCTCGGCAGCCCCGTCGGGCACTCCCTCTCCCCGGTGCTGCACCGCGCCGCTTACCAGTCCCTCGGCCTCACCGGGTGGACGTACGACCGTTTCGAGGTGGACGAGGCGGCGCTGCCGGACTTCGTCGCGGGGATGGGCCCCGAGTGGGCCGGGCTCTCCCTGACGATGCCGCTCAAGCGGGCGGTCATCCCGCTGCTCGACGAGATCAGCGACACGGCCGCCTCCGTCGAGGCGGTCAACACCCTCGTCCTCACCGAGGACGGCCGCCGCACCGGCGACAACACCGACATCCCCGGCATGGTCGCCGCGCTGCGCGAGCACGGCGTCGAGCGGGTCGCGACGGCCGCGGTCCTCGGGGCGGGCGCCACCGCCTCCTCGGCGCTCGCCGCCCTCGCGCGGGTCTGCGAGGGCGAGGTCGCCGTGTACGTGCGCAGCTCTGCCCGCGCCGACGAGATGCGCGAGTGGGGCCGCCGCCTCGACGTCGACGTCCGGGTCGAGGACTGGGCGGACGCCGCCGAGGCGCTGCGCTTCCCGCTGGTCGTCGCCACCACGCCCGCGGGCACCACCGACGCGCTCGCCGCCGCCGTACCGGAGCGGCCCGCCACCCTGTTCGACGTGCTCTACGACCCCTGGCCCACCGCGCTCGCCGCCCGCTGGTCGATGTCCGGCGGCGCGGTGGTCAGCGGGCTGGACCTGCTGGTGCACCAGGCGGTGCTCCAGGTCGAGCGGATGACCGGCTGCTCCGCCGCCCCCCTCGGCGCGATGCGAAAAGCGGGAGAGCACGCGCTCGCGGCGCGCTAAGATCCGCTGGGCTCCGCAGGGGGCGGTGCCCGTTCCAGGGGGTGTCAGGTTCATGTCCACTGTGTCCGTCGCGGGGTCCGTCGTCGGGTCCGGGACCGTCGAGTCCGGGGCCGGGGTGCCGCTGGCGTCCGGCAAGAGCGAGATCTTCGAGATCGTCCTGCGGTTCCTGCCCGAGTGGGTGCAGATCGCCGTGCTCGCGCTGATCGTGCTCGCCGTCGTCGCGTCGTGGGTGCTCAAGCTGAAGCGGAAGATCGACCACCGCCGGGCGGTCCGCACCGGCGTCGTCGCGCCCGCCCCGGTCACGCCGGGCGGCCAGGGCTCCGGCGCCGACCACCTCGGCGCGTGGGCCCCGCAGAACCAGCAGCCGCACGCGCAGCAGCCGCAGACCCCGCCCCGGGCCCCGGCGTCCGGCGGACCGCGCGGCGCCGACTTCCTCGGCGCCTACGCCCCGCCCCGCGCGCCCGACGCGTCCCACTGACCCCGCCGCCGGGCCCGGCACCCGTCCGCCAGATGGACCGGCGGCCGGACCGGGCCCGCGGACGTGGGAGGATCGTAGGCGGCGGGCCTGGGTCGCGCACCCGGTCACGCCGTTGCCGTACGCGAGGACGCGCGTACGCGGGGCAGTACCAGGCGCGAGCATTGAGGAGCACCGTTGAGCAGGTTGCGCTGGCTGACCGCGGGGGAGTCCCACGGTCCCGCACTCGTGGCGACGCTGGAGGGCCTTCCCGCCGGCGTCCCGATCACCACGGAGATGGTCGCCGACCATCTGGCGCGGCGCCGCCTCGGTTACGGGCGCGGCGCGCGCATGAAGTTCGAGCGCGACGAGGTCACCTTCCTCGGCGGCGTCCGCCACGGACTCACCCTCGGCTCCCCGGTCGCGATCATGGTGGGCAACACCGAGTGGCCCAAGTGGGATCAGGTCATGGCGGCCGACCCGGTCGACCCCGAGATCCTCGGCGGACTCGCCCGCAACGCGCCCCTGACCCGCCCGCGCCCCGGCCACGCCGACCTCGCCGGCATGCAGAAGTACGGCTTCGACGAGGCCCGCCCGATCCTGGAGCGCGCCTCCGCGCGTGAGACCGCCGCCCGCGTCGCCCTCGGCGCCGTCGCCCGGTCGTACCTCAAGGAGACCGCCGGGATCGAGATCGTCTCGCACGTCGTCGAACTCGCCGCCGCCAAGGCGCCCTACGGCCGCTACCCGACCCCGGCCGACGTCGAGAAGCTCGACGCCGACCCGGTGCGCTGCCTGGACGCCGACGCGTCGAAGGCGATGGTCGCCGAGATCGACCAGGCCCACAAGGACGGCGACACCCTCGGCGGCGTCGTCGAGGTCCTCGCCCACGGCGTCCCCGTCGGCCTCGGCTCGCACGTCCACTGGGACCGCAAGCTGGACGCCCGCCTCGCCGGTGCCCTCATGGGCATCCAGGCCATCAAGGGCGTCGAGATCGGCGACGGCTTCGACCTCGCCCGCGTCCCCGGCTCCCGGGCCCACGACGAGATCGTCGGCACCCCCGAGGGCATCCGCCGCGCCACCGGCCGCGCGGGCGGCACCGAGGGCGGCCTGAGCACCGGCGAACTGCTGCGGGTGCGCGCCGCCATGAAGCCGATCGCCACCGTGCCGCGCGCCCTGCGGACCGTCGACGTCGCCACCGGCGAGGCCACCCAGGCCCACCACCAGCGTTCCGACGTGTGCGCGGTGCCCGCCGCGGGCATCGTCGCCGAGGCCATGGTCGCCCTGGTCCTCGCGGACGCCGTCGCGGAGAAGTTCGGCGGCGACAGCGTGCCGGAGACCCGCCGCAACGTCCGCTCGTACCTCGACAACCTGCCGGTCCGATGAGCGCTCAGGCGACCGGCGGCCCGCTGGTCGTCCTGGTCGGGCCCATGGGCGTCGGCAAGTCCACCGTCGGCGGGCTGCTCGCCGCACGGCTCGGCACCGGCTTCCGGGACACCGACGAGGACATCGTCGCCGAGGCCGGACGGTCCATCGCCGACCTCTTCGTCGAGGAGGGCGAGGCCGCCTTCCGCGCCCTGGAGAAGGCCGCCGTGGCCCGCGCCCTCGCCGAGCACGACGGTGTCCTCGCCCTCGGCGGCGGCGCCGTCCTCGACCCGGACACCCGCGCCCTGCTGGCCGGGCGGCCCGTGGTCTACCTCTCGATGGACGTGGAGGAGGCGGTCCAGCGCACCGGGCTCGGCGTCGCCCGTCCGCTGCTCGCCGTCAACCCGCGCAAGCAGTGGCGCGAGCTGATGGAGGCCCGCCGCCCCCTCTACGAGGAGGTCGCCGCGGCCGTCGTGCCGACCGACGGCCGCACACCCGACGAGGTCACCGAAGTCGCCCTGGACGCGTTGGAGTTGAAGGAAGCATGAGCAGCGAGGCAGTCACCCGGATCGCGGTCGGCGGCAGCGCCGGATCGGCACCGTACGAGGTGCTGGTGGGGCGGCAACTGCTCGGCGAACTCGGTTCGCTGATCGGTGACCGCGCCAAGCGGGTCGCGGTCATCCACCCCGAGGCGCTGGCCGAGACCGGCGACGCGCTCCGCGCCGACCTGGCCGGACAGGGCTACGAGGCCGTCGCCATCCAGGTGCCCAACGCCGAGGAGGCCAAGACCGCCGAGGTCGCCGCCTACTGCTGGAAGGCGCTCGGCCAGTCCGGGTTCACCCGCACCGACGTCGTCGTCGGGGTCGGCGGCGGCGCGACCACCGACCTCGCCGGGTTCGTCGCCGCGACCTGGCTGCGCGGGGTGCGCTGGATCGCCGTCCCCACCACCGTGCTCGCCATGGTCGACGCGGCCGTCGGCGGCAAGACCGGCATCAACACCGCCGAGGGCAAGAACCTCGTCGGCTCCTTCCACCCGCCCGCCGGTGTCCTGTGCGACCTGGCCGCGCTGGACTCGCTCCCGCCCAACGACTACGTCTCCGGGCTCGCCGAGGTCATCAAGGCCGGTTTCATCGCCGACCCGGTCATCCTCGACCTCGTCGAGGCCGACCCCGAGGCCGCCCGCACCCCGGCCGGGCCGCACACCGCCGAGCTGATCGAGCGCTCCATCCGGGTCAAGGCGGACGTCGTCTCCTCCGACCTCAAGGAGTCGGGCCTGCGCGAGATCCTCAACTACGGTCACACGCTCGCCCACGCCATCGAGAAGAACGAGCGCTACAAGTGGCGGCACGGCGCCGCCGTCTCCGTCGGCCTGGTCTTCGCCGCCGAACTGGGCCGCCTGGCCGGACGCCTGGACGACGCCACCGCCGACCGCCACCGCACGGTCCTCGCCTCCGTCGGCCTGCCGCTGACCTACCGGCACGACCAGTGGCCCCGGCTGCTGGAGAACATGAAGGTCGACAAGAAGTCCCGCGGCGACCTGCTCCGCTTCATCGTCCTGGACGGCCTGGCCAAGCCGACCGTCCTGGAGGGCCCCGATCCGGCCGTTCTGCTCGCCGCGTACGGCGAGGTGGGGGAGTAGCCACCGGCGCTTTCGCCGGTTCGGGTCCGGGAGATCCGCATACGTCCGGTCGGCTCCGGCCGTCGGGCACTCCGGGCCGCCCCCGGCCGTTCACCGAACGGCGGCAGGGGGCGGTACCGTTCGGTAGGTGACCGAGCGGGGGCCGGTGTCCCTCGCCGCCGCCGGTGTCGATCGCCTCTGACGACACGGCCCGAGCAGGCCCGAGACGGCCCGTACGAGACGGAGTGGCACCGGATGCAGCACGCAGGGGGTTCGCCGCTGCCGCCGCCCCACCAGCGCGGGCAGGGGCAGGGCGCGGGCTGGTCCCCGGCCGCGCACCACCCGGGCCCGCCCCCGCGGGGGCAGCAGCGGCCCGGCGGCCCTCCGCCGCCCGGTTACACCGCACCGCCTCCCTCCGGCCCGGTGCCCCCCGCGCCCCGGCCCACGGCCCCGCCGGTACCGCATCCGCCGGCCCCGCCCCAGGCACCCCCGCCGCCCGCCCCCGGCCCGCACGCCTCCGCGCCCCGGCCCGGCGACGTCACCGGACACGTCCCGCTGCCGCCCGGCGGACCCGTCGGCATGCCCACGGCGCCGCCCAGCCCGACCGGGCCGGACCCGTCGGGCACCCTCCTCGCCGTGCTGCTCATCGGACCGGCGGGCGCGGGCAAGACGAGCGTCGCCAAGTTCTGGGCCGACCACCGCCGGGTGCCCACCGCCCACATCAGCCTCGACGACGTCCGCGAGTGGGTCCGCTCCGGCTTCGCCGACCCCCAGTCCGGCTGGAACGACCACTCCGAGGCGCAGTACCGCCTCGCCCGCCGCACCTGCGGCTTCGCCGCCCGCAACTTCCTCGCCAACGGCATCTCGTGCGTCCTCGACGACGCGATCTTCCCCGACCGCCCGGCCGTCGGCCTCGGCGGCTGGAAGCGGCACGTCGGCCCCGGCCTGCTCCCGGTCGTCCTCCTCCCCGGCCTGGAGGTCGTCCTGGAACGCAACGCCGAACGCTCCGGCAACCGCCGCCTCCCCGACGAGGAGGTCGCCCGCATCCACGGCCGCATGGCGGGGTGGTACGGCTCGGGCCTCCCCATCATCGACAACTCCCAACTGGACGTCCCCACCACGGCCCGCGTCCTGGACGACGTCCTCTCCCGCGCGATCGCCAGCCCGCCCAAGTGGTAGGGGCGACCGCCCCTCCACCGCCCGTTCCCCCCTGGTTCTGCCCGTCCGCGTTCCGCCCGCCCCCACTCGGCCCTCCCGACCGGCGGGATCAGGGCCGCGCTCCTAGGCTCGACTCATGGCAGCAGAGGTCTACGCGTCCCGGCGGCAGCGGCTGAGGGAACGGTGCGGGGCGGGCGGCGACGCCACCGCGCTGGTCTCCCGTCCCGCCAACGTGCGGTATCTCGCGGGCGCCGCGCCCCGCGGCGCCGTCCTGCTGCTCGGGCCCGGCGAGGACGTCCTCGTCTGCACGGTGCCGCCCGACGAACGCCCGCACGAGGGCCGACCCGACGAGGCGCTGACCGTACGCACCCTCCCGCACGCCGGGGGCGACCCCGCCGTGGCCGCCGCCGACATCCTGCTCGACCAGGGCGGCGCCGAGTCCCTCGCCGTGGAGGAGCACCACCTCACCGTCGCCCGGCACCGCGCCCTGCGCTCGGTCGCCCCCCGGCTGCGCCTGGCCGATCTCGGCGCGGCGGTCGAGCAGTTGCGCGTGATCAAGGACGAGGAGGAGATCTCCTGCCTGCGCACCGGCGCCGAGATCGCCGACCAGGCCCTCGGCGAACTGCTGGAGTCGATCCTCGTCGGCCGTACCGAACGCCACCTCGCCCTCGAACTGGAGCGCCGCCTCGTCGACCACGGTGCCGACGGACCCGCGTTCCCCACCTCCGTCGGCACCGGCCCGCACTCCGGCCGCCGCGGTCACCGGCCCACCGACCGCCGCGTGGAGGAGGGCGACTTCCTCACCGTCTGCCTGGGCGCGACGTACCGCGGCTACCGCTGCGAGATCGGCCGTACGTTCGTCATCGGCACCTCGCCCGCGGAGTGGCAGATCGAGCTGTACGACCTCGTCTTCGCCGCTCAGCGCGCCGGACGGGAGAGCCTGGTGCCCGGCGCGGCCTGCCGGGACGTGGACCACGCGGTCCGCCAGGTGATCGACTCCGCGGGGTACGCGGACGGGCTGCCGGACCTCACCGGTCACGGGGTCGGACTCGAAATCGACGAGGACCCGCAGTTGGCCCCCGCGGCCATGGGTAAACTGGACGCTTGCGTGCCGGTCACCGTCGAACCGGGGGTCCACCTCCCGGGCCGGGGCGGTGTCCGGATCGATGACACGCTCGTCGTCCGCCCCGAGGCGGACGGCGGACCCGAGCTACTCACCATCACGACCAAGGAGCTGCTCGCGCTGTAGGAGTGCGTGCGCCGGGGTCGTCCACGTCAGTCCAGGAGATTCCGCAACCGTGGCTTCCACGAACGACCTCAAGAACGGCCTGGTGCTCAAGCTCGAAGGCGGCCAGCTCTGGTCCGTCGTCGAGTTCCAGCACGTCAAGCCCGGCAAGGGCCCGGCCTTCGTGCGCACCAAGCTCAAGAACGTGCTCTCCGGCAAGGTCGTCGACAAGACGTTCAACGCCGGCGTCAAGGTCGAGACGGCCACTGTCGACAAGCGCGACATGCAGTTCTCGTACATGGACGGCGAGTACTTCGTCTTCATGGACATGGACACGTACGACCAGCTGATGATCGACCGCAAGACGGTCGGCGACTCCGCCAACTTCCTGATCGAGGGCTTCACCGCCACCGTCGCCCAGCACGAGGGCGAGGTGCTCTTCGTCGAGCTGCCCGCCGCCGTCGAACTGGTCGTGCAGGAGACCGAGCCGGGCCTCCAGGGCGACCGCTCCACCGGTGGCACCAAGCCCGCCACCCTGGAGACCGGCCACCAGATCCAGGTCCCCCTCTTCATCACCACCGGTGAGAAGATCAAGGTCGACACGCGCACCAGCGACTACCTCGGCCGGGTGAACAGCTAACCGTGGCTGCCCGCAACACGGCCCGCAAGCGCGCCTTCCAGATCCTCTTCGAGGGCGACCAGCGCGGCGCCGATGTCCTCACGGTCCTCGCGGACTGGATCAGGCTCTCCCGGTCCGACACCCGGCAGCCCCCGGTGAGCGAGTACACGATGCAGCTCGTCGAGGGCTACGCGCAGCACGCGCGGCGCATCGACGACCTGATCGCGCAGTACGCGGTCGGCTGGACGCTGGACCGGATGCCGGTCGTCGACCGCAACCTGCTGCGGCTCGGCGCCTACGAGCTGATCTGGGTCGACGAGACCCCGGACGCCGTCGTCCTCGACGAGATGGTGCAGCTGGCGAAGGAGTTCTCCACGGACGAGTCGCCCTCGTTCGTCAACGGCCTGCTCGGCCGGTTGAAGGAGCTGAAGCCCTCGCTGCGCCGCGAGGCGTGAGCGGCACCACCCGTGCACCGGCAGCCGGAGGGCCCGCGGACATCCCGTCCGCGGGCCCTCCGACGTGTCACCGGCCTGCCCCGCCGGCCTGTCCCCGGCTTGTTCCCGGCTCGTCCGCCCGCCCTCCCGCGTCTCCGCGCCCTCCGACGGGCCTCCGCACCCCCCCGACCGGCCTACGCGCTCTCCCGCGCCCCCTAGACGTCCCGCACGCCCCCGCGACTCCGTGCGCCTCTCCCGGCGCCCCAGTGCCCCGCGCTGCCCGTCCAGACGCCCCTGGCCCGCCCCGGCAGCCTCACGGGCCTCACGAGCCCCACAGACCCCACCAGGGCGCAGAAAACCGCCGGGGCGGCCGGAGACCCTCAGGTCCCGGCCGCCCCGGCGGCACGTTTCTCCTCAGTCGCCGCAGCGCCTCAGTTGTCCTCGTGGGTGACCGCGCGGCGCGCGTCCGCGTCCAGCACGCCCCAGCTGATCAGCTGCTCGGTGAGGACCGAGGGGGACTGGTCGTAGATCACGGCGAGGGTGCGCAGGTCGTCCTGGCGGATCGACAGCACCTTGCCGTTGTAGTCGCCGCGCTGGGACTGGATCGTCGCCGCGTACCGCTGGAGGGGGCCGGCCTTCTCGACCGGCACGTGGGCCAGCCGCTCCAGGTCCAGCACCAGCTTCGGCGGCGGTTCGGCGGCGCCGCCCGGAGTCGTGCCCGGCAGGAGTTCCTGCACGGGAACGCCGTAGAAGTCGGCCAGCTCCGCGAGGCGCTGGACGGTCACGGCACGGTCGCCGCGCTCGTACGAACCGACCACGACCGCCTTCCAGCGTCCCTGGGACTTCTCCTCGACTCCGTGGAGGGAAAGGCCCTGCTGGGTGCGGATGGCCCGGAGCTTGGCCCCGAGCTGTTTGGCGTATTCGCTGGACATATAGCTCCCCGGCACTGGGTCGACGCGGCTGACGTGGGTGATCCGCCGCGCGGCTGGTAACTCACTGTGAGGTTACGCAGCGTGATTCTCCTGCGTCAAGCCGAATGGTCCACACCGACTCTTCCGTGCTCGTCGGCGCCCGTTGGGCCAGGGGGGTGATCCGGGCCGCCCTTCCGGCCTGCTACCGTGGACGGCGCAAATCCGACGTCCTTTAAGGTCCGTCCCGTGAGGCGGAGAAGGGGGTCCGTTTCGTATGGACAAGCAAGACCAGCAGGACCAGACCGGCCAGCAAGACCAGACCGCGCAGCCCGTCCGGCTCGACGGCGACGCCGACACCGCCGCGGGTGATCCCGGCGAGGCGCGCCCCGTCCTGGAGGCGCCCGACATCGCGCGGGTCCTGACCCGCATCGCCCACGAGATCGTCGAACGCGCCAAGGGCGCCGACGACGTGGTCCTCCTCGGCATCCCTACCCGCGGTGTCTTCCTCGGGCGGCGGCTCGCCGACAAGCTCGCCGAGATCACCGGCCGCACCATCCCGGTCGGCTCCCTCGACATCACGATGTACCGCGACGACCTGCGGATGCACCCCCCGCGCGCGCTCGCCCGCACCGAGATCCCCGGCGACGGCATCGACGGCCGGCTCGTCGTCCTCGTCGACGACGTGCTCTTCTCCGGCCGCACCATCCGCGCCGCCCTCGACGCCCTGAACGACATCGGGCGCCCGCGCGCCGTGCAGCTCGCGGTCCTCGTCGACCGCGGCCACCGCGAACTCCCCATCCGCGCCGACTACGTCGGCAAGAACCTCCCCACGTCGTTGCGGGAGACGGTCAAGGTCCAGCTCGCCGAGGAGGACGGTCGCGACACCGTGCTGCTCGGCGCCAAGCGGCCCGCCCCGGGCGCGCAGCGCTAGCCGCCCCGCGTACGCCCCCCCGCGTGCGTGATGCCACGCGCCCGCATGCCCGAAAACTCCCGAATGCCTTACGGAGCCTGACAGATGCAGCGTCATCTCATCTCGGCCGCCGACCTCACCCGCGACGACGCGGTCCTCATCCTCGACACCGCCGAGGAGATGGCCCGGGTGGCCGACCGCCCCATCAAGAAGCTGCCGACCCTGCGCGGCCGCACCGTCGTCAACCTCTTCTTCGAGGACTCCACCCGGACCCGGATCTCCTTCGAGGCCGCCGAGAAGCGGCTCTCCGCCGACGTCATCAACTTCTCCGCCAAGGGCTCCAGCGTCTCCAAGGGCGAGTCCCTCAAGGACACCGCGCAGACCCTGGAGGCCATGGGCGTCGACGCCGTCGTCATCCGGCACGGCGCCTCCGGTGCCCCGTACCGGCTCGCCACCTCCGGGTGGATCGACGCCGCCGTCATCAACGCCGGGGACGGCACCCACCAGCACCCCACCCAGGCCCTGCTGGACGCGTTCACCATGCGGCGGCGGCTCGTCGGCCGGGACGCCGGGCTCGGACAGGACCTGTCCGGCAAGCGGATCACCCTGGTCGGCGACGTCCTGCACAGCCGGGTCGCCCGCTCCAACGTCGACCTGCTGCACACCCTCGGCGCCGAAGTCACCCTCGTCGCCCCGCCCACCCTGGTCCCGGTCGGCGTGGAGCACTGGCCCTGCGAGGTGTCGTACGACCTCGACAGCACGCTGCCCAAGACCGACGCGGTGATGATGCTGCGGGTGCAGCGCGAGCGGATGAACGCCGCGTTCTTCCCGACCGAGCGCGAGTACTCGCGCCGCTACGGCCTCGACGGGGAGCGGATGGCGCGGATGCCCGAGCACGCCATCGTGATGCACCCCGGCCCGATGGTCCGCGGCATGGAGATCACCGCCGAGGTCGCCGACTCCGACCGCTGCACCGTCGTCGAGCAGGTCGCCAACGGCGTGTCGATCCGGATGGCCGTCCTCTACCTGCTTCTCGGCGGCAACGAGCCCGCCGTCAGCCACCCCCGTACCGAGGAGAAGTAAGACCATGAGCAAGATCCTGATCCGTGGTGCGCGGGTGCTCGGCGGCGAGCCGCAGGACGTCCTCGTCGACGGCGAGACGATCGCCGCCGTCGGCACCGGCCTCACCGCCGAGGGCGCCGAGATCGTCGAGGCCGACGGCAAGGTGCTCCTGCCGGGCCTGGTCGACCTGCACACCCATCTGCGCGAGCCCGGCCGCGAGGACTCCGAGACCGTCCTCACCGGCACCCGCGCCGCCGCGAGCGGCGGCTACACCGCCGTCTTCGCCATGGCCAACACCTTCCCCGTCGCCGACACCGCCGGGGTGGTCGAGCAGGTCTACCGGCTCGGCCGGGAACACGGCTACTGCGACGTGCAACCCATCGGCGCCGTCACCGTCGGCCTGGAAGGACGCAAGCTCGCCGAACTCGGCGCCATGCACGAGTCCGCCGCCGGGGTCACCGTCTTCTCCGACGACGGCAAGTGCGTCGACGACGCGGTGATCATGCGCCGCGCCCTGGAGTACGTGAAGGCCTTCGGCGGCGTCGTCGCCCAGCACGCCCAGGAGCCCCGCCTCACCGAGGGCGCCCAGATGAACGAGGGCGTCGTCTCCGCGCAGCTCGGCCTCGGCGGCTGGCCCGCGGTCGCCGAGGAGTCGATCATCGCCCGCGACGTCCTGCTCGCCGAGCACGTCGGCTCCCGCGTCCACATCTGCCACCTCTCCACCGCCGGGTCCGTCGAGATCGTCCGCTGGGCCAAGTCCCGCGGCATCGACGTCACCGCCGAGGTCACCCCGCACCACCTCCTCCTCACCGACGAACTGGTGCGCAGCTACAACCCGGTCTACAAGGTCAACCCGCCGCTGCGCACCGAACGCGACGTGCGCGCGCTGCGCGAGGCGCTCGCCGACGGCACCATCGACATCGTCGCCACCGACCACGCCCCCCACCCGCACGAGGACAAGGACTGCGAGTGGGCCGCCGCCGCCATGGGCATGGTCGGCCTGGAGACCGCGCTGTCGGTGGTGCAGGAGACCATGGTCGAGACGGGCCTGCTGGACTGGGCCGGGGTCGCCGACCGCATGGCCCACGCACCCGCGCGCATCGGGCGGGCCACGGGCCACGGACGCCCCGTCTCGGCAGGTGAGCCCGCCAACCTCACGCTCGTCGACACGGCATACCGTGGGTCGGTGGACCCCGCGGGCTTCGCCTCGCGCAGCCGGAACACCCCGTACGAGGGGCGTGAGCTGCCGGGCCGTGTGACGCACACCTGGCTGCGGGGCAAGGCCACGCTCGTCGACGGGAAGCTCACGTGACATCTCTCCTCCTGCTGGCGGCCGAGAAGGAATCGGCCGAAGTGACCGACTGGGCGGCCCGGATCGGCTGGGTCGTCGGACTCGGCCTGTTCGTCGCGCTCGTCTACTGGCTGATGCGCGAGGGCTGGAAGTGGCGCGGCACGCTCCAGGGCGACCTGCCCGAGCTGCCCGCCGCGCCGTCCGAGCCCGGTCCGGCGAGACTGACCCTGAGCGGCCGCTACCACGGCTCCACCACCGCCGGGCAGTGGCTGGACCGGATCGTCGCGCACGGTCTGGGCACCCGCAGCCGGGTCGAGCTGACCCTGACCGACGCGGGCCTCGTCGTCGTACGGCCCGGCGCGAACGACTTCTTCGTCCCGGCCGCCGCGCTGCGCGAGGCGGTGCTCGGCAAGGGCATCGCGGGCAAGGTCCTCACCGAGGGCGGACTGCTCCTGGTCACCTGGGAGCACGGCGGCAAGCTGATCGACTCCGGCTTCCGCTCGGACCACGCGGCCGAGCACACCACCTGGGTCGACGCCGTCACCACCATGATCAACACGAGGGAAACGGAAGGCGCACGATGACGACCTCCACCAAGGGAACCGCCAGGGTTCCCGCCGTACTCGTCCTGGAGGACGGCCGGATCTTCCGCGGCCGGGCCTTCGGGGCCGTGGGGGAGACCTTCGGCGAAGCGGTGTTCTCCACCGGCATGACCGGCTACCAGGAGACCCTGACCGACCCCTCCTACGACCGCCAGATCGTCGTGGCGACCGCCCCCCAGATCGGCAACACCGGCTGGAACGACGAGGACGACGAGTCCGCCCGCATCTGGGTCTCCGGCTACGTGGTCCGCGACCCCGCGCGCGTGCCGTCCAACTGGCGCGCCAAGCGCTCCCTGGACGACGAACTGGTCGCCCAGTCGGTCGTCGGCATCGCCGGGATCGACACCCGCGCCCTCACCCGCCACCTCCGCGAACGCGGCTCCATGCGCGCGGGCATCTTCTCCGGCGCGTCCGTCGCCGCCGAGCCCGACCTCGTCGCGCGGGTGCAGGCCCAGCCGCAGATGAAGGGCGCGAGCCTCTACGAGGAGGTCGCCACCCAGGAGGCGTACGTCGTCCCCGCGGTCGGCGAGAAGCGCTTCACCGTCGCCGCGATCGACCTCGGCATCAAGGGCATGACCCCGCACCGCATGGCCGAACGCGGCATCGAGGTGCACGTCCTGCCCGCCACCGCCACCGCCGACGAGGTCTACGCCCTCGCCCCCGACGGCGTCTTCTTCTCCAACGGCCCCGGCGACCCCGCCACCGCCGACGGACCCGTCGCCCTCATGACCGAGGTGCTGCGCCGCCAGACCCCCCTCTTCGGCATCTGCTTCGGCAACCAGATCCTCGGCCGCGCCCTCGGCTTCGGCACCTACAAGCTGAAGTACGGCCACCGCGGCATCAACCAGCCCGTCCAGGACCGGACCACCGGCAAGGTCGAGGTCACCGCGCACAACCACGGGTTCGCCGTGGACGCCCCCCTGGACCGGGTCAGCGACACCCCCTTCGGCCGCGCCGAGGTCTCCCACGTCTGCCTCAACGACGACGTGGTGGAAGGCCTGCGGCTGCTCGACCAGCCCGCCTTCTCCGTGCAGTACCACCCCGAAGCGGCCGCCGGACCGCACGACGCCGCCTACCTGTTCGACCGCTTCGTCTCCCTGTTGGAGGGCCAGCGTGCCTAAGCGCACCGATATCCAGTCCGTCCTGGTCATCGGCTCCGGCCCGATCGTCATCGGTCAGGCCGCCGAGTTCGACTACTCCGGCACCCAGGCCTGCCGCGTCCTGCGCGCCGAGGGCCTGCGGGTCATCCTGGTCAACTCCAACCCGGCCACGATCATGACCGACCCGGAGATCGCCGACGCCACCTACGTCGAGCCGATCACCCCCGAGTTCGTCGAGAAGATCATCGCCAAGGAGCGCCCGGACGCCCTGCTGCCCACCCTGGGCGGCCAGACCGCGCTCAACACCGCCATCGCGCTCGACGAGAACGGCGTCCTGGAGAAGTACGGCGTCGAACTCATCGGCGCCAACGTCGCCGCCATCCACAAGGGCGAGGACCGCGACCAGTTCAAGGACGTCGTCGCCGAGGTCCACCGCAAGATCGGCCACGGCGAGTCCGCCCGCTCGGTCATCTGCCACACCATGGACGAGGTCGTCGCGGGCGTCGACGAACTGGGCGGCTACCCGGTCGTCGTCCGCCCCTCCTTCACCATGGGCGGCGCCGGTTCCGGCTTCGCCCACGACGAGGAGGAGCTGCGCCGCATCGCGGGCCAGGGCCTCACGCTCTCCCCGACCACCGAGGTCCTCCTGGAGGAGTCCATCCTCGGCTGGAAGGAGTACGAGCTGGAGCTGATGCGCGACAAGCACGACAACGTCGTGGTCGTCTGCTCCATCGAGAACTTCGACCCCATGGGCGTGCACACCGGCGACTCGATCACCGTCGCGCCGTCCATGACGCTCACCGACCGCGAGTACCAGATCCTGCGGGACATCGGCATCGCCGTGATCCGCGAGGTCGGCGTCGACACCGGCGGCTGCAACATCCAGTTCGCGGTCAACCCCGAGGACGGCCGGGTCATCGTCATCGAGATGAACCCGCGCGTCTCGCGTTCCTCGGCGCTCGCCTCCAAGGCCACCGGCTTCCCGATCGCCAAGATCGCCGCCAAGCTCGCCGTCGGCTACACGCTGGACGAGATCCCCAACGACATCACGCGGGAGACCCCGGCCTCCTTCGAGCCCACCCTCGACTACGTGGTCGTCAAGGCCCCCCGCTTCGCCTTCGAGAAGTTCCCGTCGGCGGACTCGACCCTGACCACCACCATGAAGTCGGTCGGTGAGGCCATGGCCATCGGCCGCAACTTCACCGAGGCCTTCCAGAAGGCGCTGCGCTCCCTGGAGAAGAAGGGCAGCCAGTTCACCTTCACCGGCGACCCCGGCGACAAGGACGAGCTGCTGGCCGCGTCCGTCCGCCCCACCGACGGCCGCATCAACACCGTCATGGGGGCCATCCGCGCGGGCGCCACCCCCGAGGAGATCTTCGAGTACACCAAGATCGACCCCTGGTTCGTCGACCAGCTCTTCCTCATCAAGGAGCTGGCCGACGACCTCGCCGCCGCCCCCGAGCTGACCCCCGACCTGCTCGCCGAGGCCAAGCGGCACGGCTTCTCCGACGTGCAGATCGCCGAGATCCGCGGCCTGCGCGAGGACGTCGTCCGCGAGGTGCGGCACGCGCTCGGCGTCCGCCCGGTCTACAAGACGGTCGACACCTGCGCCGCCGAGTTCGCCGCGAGGACGCCGTACTTCTACTCCTCCTACGACGAGGAGAGCGAGGTCGCGCCCCGCGAGAAGCCCGCGGTGATCATCCTGGGCTCCGGCCCCAACCGCATCGGCCAGGGCATCGAGTTCGACTACTCCTGCGTCCACGCCTCCTTCGCGCTCTCCGACGCCGGGTTCGAGACCGTCATGGTCAACTGCAACCCGGAGACCGTCTCCACCGACTACGACACCTCCGACCGGCTCTACTTCGAGCCGCTCACCCTGGAGGACGTCCTGGAGATCGTCCACGCCGAGAGCCAGGCCGGACCGATCGCCGGTGTCGTCGTCCAGCTCGGCGGCCAGACCCCGCTCGGCCTCGCCCAGGCCCTCAAGGACAACGGCGTGCCCATCGTCGGCACCTCCCCCGAGGCCATCCACGCGGCCGAGGACCGGGGCGCCTTCGGACAGGTCCTCGCCGAGGCGGGCCTGCCCGCCCCCAAGCACGGCACCGCGACCACCTTCGCCGAGGCCAAGGCCATCGCCGACGAGATCGGCTACCCGGTCCTGGTCCGCCCGTCGTACGTCCTGGGCGGCCGCGGCATGGAGATCGTCTACGACGAGACCCGCCTCGCCTCCTACATCGCCGAGTCGACCGAGATCAGCCCCACCCGGCCGGTCCTCGTCGACCGCTTCCTCGACGACGCCATCGAGATCGACGTAGACGCCCTCTACGACGGCCACGAGCTGTACCTCGGCGGCGTCATGGAGCACATCGAGGAGGCCGGCATCCACTCCGGCGACTCGGCGTGCGCGCTGCCCCCGATCACCCTCGGCGGCTTCGACATCAAGCGGCTGCGCACCTCCACCGAGGCCATCGCCAAGGGCGTCGGCGTCCGCGGCCTGATCAACATCCAGTTCGCCATGGCGGGCGACATCCTCTACGTCCTGGAGGCCAACCCGCGCGCCTCGCGCACCGTCCCCTTCACCTCGAAGGCGACCGCGGTGCCGCTGGCCAAGGCGGCGGCCCGGATCTCCCTCGGCGCCACCGTCGCCGAACTCCGCGCCGAGGGCCTTCTCCCGGCCACCGGCGACGGCGGCGAACTGCCCTTCGACGCGCCGATCTCCGTCAAGGAGGCCGTGATGCCGTGGACCCGCTTCCGCGACACCTCCGGCCGCGGCGTCGACACCATCCTCGGCCCGGAGATGCGCTCCACCGGCGAGGTCATGGGCATCGACTCCGTCTTCGGCACCGCGTACGCCAAGTCGCAGGCGGGCGCCTACGGCCCGCTGCCCACCAAGGGCCGCGCCTTCATCTCGGTCGCCAACCGGGACAAGCGCTCGATGATCTTCCCGGCGCGCGAGCTGGTCGCCCACGGCTTCGAGCTGTTCGCCACCTCCGGCACCGCCGAGGTCCTCAAGCGCAACGGCATCAACGCCACCATCGTCCGCAAGCAGTCCGAGGGCCCCGGCCCCGACGGCGAGAAGACCATCGTCCAGCTCATCCACGACGGCGAGGTCGACCTCATCGTCAACACCCCGTACGGCACGGGCGGCCGCCTCGACGGCTATGACATCCGTACGGCGGCCGTGGCCCGCTCGGTGCCCTGCCTGACGACGGTCCAGGCGCTCGCCGCCGCCGTCCAGGGCATCGACGCCCTCAACCACGGCGGTGTCGGCGTCCGATCGCTCCAGGAACACGCCCGCCATCTGACCGCGGCCCGCGACTAGCGGCCCACGAGGGGGACACCGGAAACGGTGTCCCCCTCTTCATGAGGCCCCCTGACGCTCCCCGCGGCCCCGCCGGCGTCCCACGCGCACACCGGCGGACCTCCGCGGACACCTGAGGACACGGAGACATGTACAAGCTCTTCTTCCGGCTGGCCTTCACCCGGATGGACCCCGAACGCGCCCACCACCTCGCCTTCGGCTGGATCCGCCTCGCGGCCCGCGTGCCCGTCCTGCGCACCTTCCTCGCCGCCGTCCTGGCCCCCCGCCACGAGGAACTGCGCACCGAGGCCCTCGGCCTGCGCATGCACGGCCCGTTCGGCCTCGCCGCGGGCTTCGACAAGAACGCCGTCGCCATCGACGGCATGACCATGCTCGGCTTCGACCACGTCGAGATCGGCACCGTCACCGGCGAGGCCCAGCCCGGCAGCCCCAGGCAGCGGCTCTTCCGCCTGGTCGCCGACCGCGCCCTGATCAACCGCATGGGCTTCAACAACGACGGCTCGCTCACCGTCGCCGCCCGCCTCGCCTCCCGCGAACCGGTCTTCCGGACCGTCGTCGGCGTCAACATCGGCAAGACCAAGACCGTCCCCGAGGCCGACGCGGTCGCCGACTACGTCAAGTCCGCCGAACGCCTCGCCCCCTACGCCGACTACCTCGTCGTCAACGTCTCCTCGCCCAACACCCCCGGCCTGCGCAACCTCCAGGCCACCGAGGCGCTGCGCCCGCTGCTCGGCGCGGTCCGTGAGGCCGCCGACCGCGCCTGCGCCCACCGCCGGGTGCCGCTCCTGGTGAAGATCGCCCCGGACCTCGCCGACGAGGACGTCGACGCGGTCGCCGACCTCGCCGTCGACCTCGGCCTGGACGGCATCATCGCCACCAACACCACCATCGCCCGCGACGGCCTCGGCCTCCGCTCCCCGGACCGGCTCACCGGCGAGACCGGCGGACTCTCCGGCGCCCCCCTGAAGGCCCGCTCGCTGGAGGTGCTGCGGCGCCTCTACGCGCGCGTGGGCGACCGCGTCACCCTCGTCGGCGTCGGCGGCGTCGAGAACGCCGAGGACGCCTGGCAGCGCATCCTGGCGGGCGCCACCCTGGTCCAGGGCTACAGCGCGTTCGTCTACGAGGGCCCCTTCTGGGCGCGCTCGATCCACAAGGGGCTCGCCGCCCGCCTGCGCACCAGCCCGTACGCCACCCTCGCCGACGCGGTCGGCGCCGACGTGAGGAAGCCCGTATGACCCTCGAACCCTTCGGCGCCCGGCTGCGCCGCGCCATGGACGAGCGCGGCCCGCTCTGCGTCGGCATCGACCCGCACGCCTCCCTGCTCGCCGAGTGGGGCCTCGACGACACCGTCGCGGGCCTGGAGCGCTTCAGCCGCACCGTCGTCGAGGCCACCGCCGACCGGGTCGCGGTGCTCAAGCCGCAGAGCGCCTTCTTCGAGCGGTTCGGCTCGCGCGGCGTCGCGGTCCTGGAGCGCACCGTCGAGGAGGCGCGCGCGGCGGGCGCCCTGGTCGTGACGGACGCCAAGCGCGGCGACATCGGCTCCACCATGGCCGCCTACGCCGAGGCGTTCCTGCGCAAGGACGCGCCCCTCTTCTCGGACGCGCTCACCGTCTCGCCGTACCTCGGCTACGGGTCGCTCGCCCCGGCGGTGGCCCTCGCGCGCGAGAGCGGCGCCGGGCTCTTCGTGCTGGCGCTCACCTCCAACCCGGAGGGCGGCGAGGTGCAGCACGCGGTCCGCGCGGACGGGCGGAGCGTCGGCGCGACGATGCTGGCGCACCTGGCCGCCGAGAACACCGGCGAGGAACCGCTCGGCTCGTTCGGCGCGGTCGTCGGCGCCACCCTGGGCGACCTGTCGGTGTACGACCTCGCCATCAACGGGCCGCTCCTCGCGCCCGGGATCGGCGCGCAGGGGGCGACGCCCGCGGATCTGCCGCGCGTCTTCGGCGCCGCGGTGCGCAACGTCGTGCCGAACGTCAGCCGCGCGGTGTTGCGCCACGGTCCCGACGTGGTCGCGCTGCGTGACGCCGCGTCCCGGTTCGCGGACCAGGTACGAACCGCCGTCGACGCCGTTTAAACCTCTCCGGCCGTCCGACCGGGGGTTCGGTCGGACGGCCGGGGGCCCGCTTGAGCCTGGATACATCCTCAAATCCGGGGTGTTACGTCCTAAATGTCCGGTCCCACAGAGGCTGACCAGGACTTTTCCGCTGTTCTCGCTGACTCCGGCGGAGTTGGCCGCTAGTCTCCGACGGAGAGTGAACGGGCGAGCGTGTTGCTCGTTGCTCCAGGTGTGGGGCGACTAGGTTCCTCACCGGTCCGTATCCGACAGTTCGACATCCGAGGTGACGTAGGCGTGGCTCTTCCGCCCCTTACCCCCGAACAGCGCGCAGCCGCGCTCGAAAAGGCCGCCGCGGCTCGCCGGGAGCGGGCCGAGGTCAAGAATCGACTCAAGCACTCCGGCGCCTCCCTCCACGAGGTCATCAAGCAGGGTCAGGAAAACGACGTCATCGGCAAGATGAAGGTCTCCGCCCTGCTGGAGTCCCTCCCGGGCGTGGGCAAGGTCCGCGCCAAGCAGATCATGGAGCGGCTCGGCATCTCCGAGAGCCGTCGGGTGCGGGGCCTCGGCTCCAACCAGATCGCCTCCCTGGAGCGTGAGTTCGGCGACACCGCCAAGTGAGTCCCAGGTGCTCCGGACCGACCGTGCCGGGCACCGCGGGACAACTGGAATAATCGCTGCATGAGTGAACGTCCGCGGCTGACCGTGCTCTCCGGCCCCTCCGGGGTCGGCAAGAGCACGGTCGTCGCCCATATGCGCAAGGAACACCCCGAGGTCTGGCTCTCGGTGTCGGCCACGACCCGCAGGCCCCGCCCCGGTGAGAAGCACGGGGTCCACTACTTCTTCGTCTCCGACGACGAGATGGACAAGCTGATCGCCAACGGCGAGCTGCTGGAGTGGGCCGAGTTCGCGGGCAACCGCTACGGCACACCCCGCGCCGCCGTGCTGGAACGCCTGGAGTCGGGCGAGCCCGTGCTGCTGGAGATCGACCTCCAGGGCGCGCGCCAGGTCCGCGACTCCATGCCCGAGGCCCAGCTGGTGTTCCTCGCTCCCCCCTCCTGGGAGGAGCTGGTGCGCAGGCTCACCGGACGCGGCACCGAGTCGGCCGAGGTGATCGAGCGCCGTCTCGACGCCGCGAAGGTCGAGCTGGCGGCCGAGCCGGAATTCCACGAGACCCTGGTCAACACCTCCGTCGAGGACGTGGCGCGCGAGCTGCTAGCCTTGATGGATGTTGTGTGATCACTCCCGTCCGAACCGCCCCTGACGGGGCACATCCGGACATCGTGATCATGACCCGTCTTTTCCCATCCATCGGAAGGTAGAGCGTGTCCTCTTCCATCTCCGCGCCCGAGGGCATCATCAACCCGCCGATCGACGAGCTCCTCGAGGCCACCGACTCGAAGTACAGCCTCGTGATCTACGCGGCCAAGCGGGCCCGCCAGATCAACGCGTACTACTCGCAGCTCGGCGAGGGCCTCCTCGAGTACGTCGGTCCGCTCGTCGACACCCACGTCCACGAGAAGCCGCTCTCGATCGCCCTCCGCGAGATCAACGCGGGTCTGCTGACCTCCGAGGCCATCGAGGGCCCGGTCCAGTAGTCCTCCCGCGGACCGGTCGTACCGCTCGGCGGTAGTACCGCAGCTCGGTCGTACGGTCAGACCGCAGCAGTTCTTTCCACAGGCCCGGCAGTCACCCTGCCGGGCCTGTGGTGTGTGATGGAGTCGTACGCCGGGAGCCGCGGCGGACGACGGAACGACCCGCGTGCCCTGCCGGGCGCCGGGTCCGAGGTGCGGGGAGAGACGGTGGACAAGCCCAGGGTCGTGCTCGGGGTCAGCGGTGGCATCGCCGCCTACAAGGCCTGCGAGCTGCTGCGCAGACTGACCGAGTCGGGCCATGACGTGCGGGTCGTGCCCACGGCCTCCGCCCTGCACTTCGTCGGCGCCGCCACCTGGTCCGCGCTCTCCGGCCACCCCGTCTCCACCGAGGTCTGGGACGACGTCCACGAGGTGCCGCACGTCCGCATCGGCCAGCACGCCGATCTCGTCGTCATCGCCCCCGCCACGGCCGACCTCCTCGCCAAGGCCGCCCACGGCCTCGCCGACGACCTGCTGACCAACACCCTCCTCACCGCCCGCTGTCCCGTGGTCTTCGCCCCCGCCATGCACACCGAGATGTGGGAGCACCCGGCCACCCGGGAGAACGTGGCGACTCTGCGCCGCCGGGGCGCCGTCGTCGTCGAACCCGCCGTCGGCCGCCTCACCGGCGTCGACACCGGCAAGGGCCGGCTGCCCGACCCGGCCGAGATCTTCGAGGTCTGCCGCCGCGTCCTCGCCCGCGGCGTCCGCGAGCCCGACCTCACCGGCCGGCACGTCGTCGTCAGCGCGGGCGGCACCCGCGAACCCCTCGACCCGGTCCGCTTCCTCGGCAACCGCTCCTCCGGCAAGCAGGGGTACGCGCTCGCCCGCACCGCGGCCGCCCGGGGGGCCCGCGTCACCCTTCTGGCCGCCAACACCGGACTTTCCGATCCGGCGGGCGTCGACGTGGTCCACGTGGGCACCGCCGTGCAGCTCAGGGAGGCCGTCCTGAAGGCCGCCGCCGACGCCGACGCGGTCGTCATGGCCGCCGCCGTCGCCGACTTCCGCCCCGCCCACTACGCCGCGGGGAAGATCAAGAAGAAGGACGGCCAGGACCCCGAGCCCATCGTCCTGCTGCGAAATCCGGACATCCTCGCCGAGGTCTCCGCCGACCGCGCCCGCCCCGGCCAGGTGGTCGTCGGCTTCGCCGCCGAGACCGACGACGTACTCGCCAACGGCCGTACCAAGCTGGCCCGCAAGGGCTGCGATCTCCTTGTGGTGAACGAGGTCGGGGAGAACAGAACCTTCGGTTCCGAGGAGAACGAGGCGGTCGTCCTCGGCGCCGACGGCAGCGAGACACCCGTCCCGCACGGCCCCAAGGAAGCCCTGGCCGAAACCGTGTGGGACCTGGTGGCGCAGCGCCTGGGGTGAATGTTTCATGCGTCCCACGGCTCCCTGAACCTTCCCGATTCGGGCGTGGCGCCCCTGGCCAACCGCACCGGGCATTCGGCAGAATGCCCGTGCCGCAGGTCACAGCGCTCCCGAGAGGCGAGACAGGTGGGCCGGTGGTGAAGCGCGACCGATAAACTGTTCTCGGACGACGCCGGGCGCAGCTCCCGTCGCGTCCGCCCATGATCAGCCAGCAGCCGCTGCAACCCCAGGGAGCGTTGTGTCCCGTCGCCTGTTCACCTCGGAGTCCGTGACCGAGGGTCACCCGGACAAGATCGCAGACCAGATCAGTGACACCATCCTCGACGCGCTTCTGCGCCAGGACCCGACCTCCCGGGTCGCCGTCGAGACCCTGATCACCACCGGCCTGGTGCACGTGGCCGGAGAGGTCACCACCAAGGCCTACGCGCCGATCCCGCAGCTCGTGCGCGAGAAGATCCTGGAGATCGGCTACGACTCCTCGAAGAAGGGCTTCGACGGCGCCTCCTGCGGTGTCTCGGTCTCCATCGGCGCGCAGTCCCCGGACATCGCGCAGGGCGTCGACACCGCCTACGAGAACCGCGTCGAGGGCGACGAGGACGAGCTGGACCGCCAGGGCGCCGGTGACCAGGGCCTGATGTTCGGCTACGCCTCCGACGAGACGCCCACCCTGATGCCGCTGCCGATCTTCCTCGCGCACCGGCTGTCCAAGCGCCTCTCGGACGTCCGCAAGAACGGCACCATCCCCTACCTGCGCCCCGACGGCAAGACCCAGGTCACCATCGAGTACGACGGCGACAAGGCGGTCCGCCTGGACACCGTCGTCGTCTCCTCGCAGCACGCCTCGGACATCGACCTCGAATCGCTGCTCGCGCCCGACATCCGCGAGTTCGTCGTCGAGCCCGAGCTGAAGGCGCTCCTCGACGAGGGCATCAAGCTCGACACCGAGAACTACCGCCTGCTGGTCAACCCGACCGGCCGCTTCGAGATCGGCGGCCCGATGGGCGACGCCGGCCTCACCGGCCGCAAGATCATCATCGACACCTACGGCGGCTTCGCCCGCCACGGCGGCGGCGCCTTCTCCGGCAAGGACCCGTCCAAGGTCGACCGCTCCGCCGCGTACGCCATGCGCTGGGTCGCGAAGAACGTCGTGGCCGCCGGGCTCGCCGCCCGCTGCGAGGTCCAGGTCGCCTACGCGATCGGCAAGGCCGAGCCGGTCGGTCTCTTCGTGGAGACCTTCGGCACCCACAAGGTCGACCCGGAGAAGATCGAGAAGGCCATCGACGAGGTCTTCGACCTCCGTCCGGCCGCGATCATCCGCGACCTCGACCTGCTCCGCCCGATCTACGCCCAGACCGCCGCGTACGGTCACTTCGGCCGTGAGCTGGCCGACTTCACCTGGGAGCGCACCGACCGGGTGGACGCCCTGCGCGAGGCGGCGGGCCTGTAAGGCCCCCGCACCCCGTCACACCGGGCCCGGTCTCCTCACGGAGGCCGGGCCTTCGGCGTCCCCCGGCGGGTGAGCGGTGACCGTCTGTCAGTCGCGTTTGGTATCAATGCAAGCGTGAGCAGCGAGAACGGGCAGGAGGGCGGGAGCGGCGCGACCGGTGAGGGCGCGCCGCCGGAGCAGCTCGCGCTGATCCGGGAGAGCGTCCGCCGTGCCAAGGCGCCCCGCGCGAAGCCGCGCACCTGGCGCGGTGCCGAGCTGGCCGCCGAGAACCCCGTCGCCCGTGTCCTCGTCGACAAGGGCGTCCTCCACCTCGACCGCTACTTCGACTACGCCGTCCCCGCCGAACTCGACGCCGAAGCCCGGCCCGGCGTGCGGGTCCGGGTCCGGTTCGGCGCCGGGCGCGGGCGGGTGCGCGACGGGCGGCGCGAGGGCGGCGGACTCATCGACGGGTTCCTCGTCGAGCGGCTCCCCGAGTCCGACTACTCCGGCCCGCTCGCCGCTCTCGCGCAGGTCGTCTCGCCCGAACCGGTGCTCGGCCCGGAACTGCTCGCGCTCGCCCGCTCGGTCGCCGACCGGTACGCGGGCAGCCTCGCCGACGTCCTCCAGCTCGCCGTGCCCCCGCGCAGCGCCCGCGCCGAGCAGCGCCCCTCGCCCGCCCCCCTGCCCCCGCCTCCCGCGCCCGCCCCCGGCTCCTGGGAGCGGTACGAGCACGGGGCCGCGTTCCTGTCCGCGCTGGCCTCCGGCGGTTCCCCGCGCGCCGTGTGGAACGCCCTGCCCGGACCGCACTGGAGCGCCGAGATCGCGCGCGCCGTCGCCGCCACCCTCGCCTCCGGGCGCGGGGCCCTCGTCGTCGTCCCGGACGGCCGGGCCGCCGCGCGCGTCGACGCCGCCCTCACCGAGGTCCTGGGCGAGGGGCGGCACGCGCTGCTCACCGCCGACGCCGGACCCGAGAAGCGGTACCGGGAGTGGCTGGCCGTGCGCCGGGGGAGCGTCCACGCGGTGGTCGGCACGCGCGCGGCGATGTTCGCGCCCGTACGGGACCTCGGACTGGTCGCCGTCTGGGACGACGGCGACGACAGCCTCAGCGAACTCCACGCCCCCCAGCCGCACGCCCGCGACGTCCTGCTGCTGCGGGCCGCGCAGGACGGCTGCGGCTTCCTCATGGGCGGCTGGAGCTGCACCGTGGAGGGCGCCCAGCTCGTCGCCAACGGCTGGGCCCGGCCTCTGGCCGCCGCCCGCGAGCAGGTCCGGCGGGCCGTGCCGCTGGTGCGGACCGTCGGCGACCAGGACCTGGCCCGCGACGAGGCCGCCCGCGCCGCCCGCCTGCCCACCCTCGCCTGGCAGGCCGTCCGCGAGGGCCTGCGCCAGGGCCCGGTCCTCGTCCAGGTCCCCCGGCGCGGCTACGTCCCCCGTACGGCCTGCGCGGCCTGCCGTGCCCCCGCCCGCTGCCGCCACTGCGCGGGCCCGCTGGAGGCGCGGGACGGCGGGGCGCTGTCCTGCGGCTGGTGCGGGCGCGACGAGACCGCGTGGAGCTGCCCCGAGTGCGGGGGCGTCCGGCTGCGCGCCCAGGTGGTCGGCGCGCGGCGCACCGCCGAGGAGCTGGGGCGGGCCTTCCCCGCGGTCCCGGTGCGGACCTCGGGCCGCGAGCACGTCCTCGACACCGTGCCGGGCACCCCCGCCCTCGTGGTGAGCACCCCGGGCGCCGAACCGGTCGCCGAGGGCGGGTACGCGGCGGCGCTCCTCCTCGACGGCTGGGCGATGCTGGGGCGGCCGGACCTGCGGGCCGGTGAGGACGCGCTGCGCCGCTGGATCGCCGCCGCCGCGCTGGTCCGGCCGCAGGGTGACGGCGGGACGGTGGTCGTCGTCGCCGAACCGACCCTGCGGCCCGTGCAGGCCCTCGTCCGGTGGGACCCCGCAGGCCACGCCGTGCGGGAACTGTCGGAGCGGGCCGAGCTGGGCTTCCCCCCGGTGTCGCGGATGGCGGCGGTGGCGGGGACCGGGGAGGCGGTCGCCGCGTTCCTCGGCGCCGTCGCGCTGCCCCCCGAGGCGGAGCTGCTGGGCCCCGTCCCCCTGCCCGTCACCCCACCGGGCCGCGCCCGCCGCCCGGGAGCGCCCCCGCCCGGCGAGCACTGGGAGCGGGCCCTGATCCGGGTGCCCCCGGGGAAGGGCGCCGCGCTGGCGACGGCCCTGAAGGCCGCACAGGCGGCCCGGATGGCGGCGCGGGGCGGCGGGGGCGGCTCCGCTGCGGGCCGGGGCGGGAGCGGCGGCAGCGGTGGCGGCTCGGCCGGGGGCGGGGCGGCGGGGCCGGTGTGGGTGCGGATCGATCCACCGGACATCGGCTGAGGGGCCCGCTGGGGGTGGGGCGGGGGAGAGGGTGCCGCTGGGACGGCGGTGATGCTTTGCGGCCTGCGGCCTGCGGCCTGCGGCCTGGGGTGCGGAGTGGAGGGTGCTGCCGTGGGCCGTCCTCGCGCTGCCGGGGGAGGGGGCGCGGTCCCGTACCGGGTGGGTGTGGGGGGCTGGAGGCCGTGCGCGGGCGGAGTCGGCTCGCCCCCGGCGGCTCACTCCTGGCCGCTCATTCCTGTCGGCTTGTTCCCGGCGCGGCTCGCTCCCGTCGGGTCGGCCTCGGTAGTCGGGGCCGACCCGGACGTGGGGGGTGCGGGAGGTCAGCCGTTGCGGGGGCCGGGGAACGCGGTCGGTCTGGTCTCCTCGCGGAGCGACGGGCTGCCCGCCGTGGGCTGGGTCGGCATCGAGCGGGCGGCGGGGACCGTGGGGACGGTGCCCACGGCGACCGTACGGGCGGCGGCCGGTGCCTCGGTCGCGTGGTCGGCCTCCGGGGCGGCGGGGGCCGTGGTGCGGCGGGCGCCGTAGCGGCGGTGGACCGCCTGCTTGGTGACGCCGAGCGCGGAACCGACCGCGTCCCACGAGAAACCGAGCGAGCGGTCGAAGTCGACGGCCGCCGTGACCAGGGTCTCCACGCTGTCCCGCAGCTCCTGGGCGAGGCGGACCGTCGGCGCGGGGGCGCGGCCGTAGACGACGAAGCCCGTGGACGGGCCGGAGCGGCGCGGGCGGTAGACGTTGCCCAGCTGAGCGGTGAGGGTGCGCAGTGCGTCCACCTGCCGGCGGACCCGCTCGATGTCCCGCACCAGCAAGTGCAGGCTGGCGCGGGCCTGGGCGTCGTGGGTTGCGTGGTCGGCCATGAACAAGCCTCTCGGACCGGCGTCGGGGAGATGGTCAGCGGAACGGGGCGGACCGCGGTCGGCGCGGTCCGGTGTGGTCAACTCTTTCTTGACCAACGCGGGTTCGCGCCGCTGGTCACGGTGTGGGGGCGTATGGGCATATGCGTACGCCCCCCGGCCGGGGAGGGGCCGTCCCGGCGGCGGTCGTCGCCCGCCGCCAATAAACTGGTGCGTCGCCCGTCGTCCGCCGCTCCGAGAGGCCCGCCCCACCCATGAAGCTCGTCTTCGCCGGTACCCCCGAGGTCGCTGTTCCCGCCCTGGACGCCCTGCTCGCCTCCGGGCGGCACGAGGTGGCCGCCGTCGTCACGCGCCCCGACGCGCCGGCGGGCCGGGGACGACGGCTGGTCGCCTCTCCGGTCGCCCAGCGCGCCGAGGAGGCCGGCATCGAGGTGCTGCGGCCCGCCCGCCCCCGCGACCCGGAGTTCCTGGAGCGGCTGCGCGCGATCGCGCCGGACTGCTGCCCCGTCGTCGCCTACGGGGCCCTGCTGCCCAAGGTCGCCCTCGACATCCCCGCCCACGGCTGGGTCAACCTGCACTTCTCGCTGCTGCCCGCCTGGCGCGGCGCCGCGCCCGTGCAGCACGCCGTGATGGCCGGGGACGAGATCACCGGCGCCTCCACCTTCCTCATCGAGGAGGGCCTCGACTCCGGGCCGGTCTACGGCACCGTCACCGAGGTCGTCCGGCCCACCGACACCAGCGGCGACCTGCTGACCCGGCTCGCCTTCGCGGGCTCCGGGCTGCTCGCCGCCACCATGGACGGCATCGAGGACGGCACCCTCAAGGCCGTACCGCAGCCCGTCGACGGCGTCACCCTCGCCCCGAAGATCACCGTCGAGGACGCCCACGTCGACTGGTCCGCGCCCGCGCTCCGCGTCGACCGGGTGGTACGCGGCTGCACGCCCGCCCCCGGCGCCTGGACCGTCTTCCGCGACGAGCGGCTCAAGCTCATCCAGGTGCAGCCCGCCCCCGGCCGTGACGACCTCGCGCCGGGCGCCCTCGCCGTCGGCAAGAACAGCGTGCACGTCGGCACCGGGTCGTACGCCGTGGAGCTGCTCTGGGTGCAGGCGCAGGGCAAGAAGCCGATGCGCGCCGCCGACTGGGCGCGCGGGGCGCGCATCGCCGACGGGGACCGCGTCGGGACCTGACCCGCCCGCACCCGCCTCTCCGCCCGCCCCCGCCGTTCCCGGGCCCCGCCCGTCTGTCCGGCGGCACCGCCTCCCGCCGTACGCTGGAGGCCCCGTCACCCTGCCGCCCGCCGCCCTTCTCTCGTCTCCCCTTTCTCGCCTCCCTCTCTTCTCTTCCTTCTCTTCTCCTGTAATCCGGAGCACCTTTTCGTGAGTGACCAGCCCCGTCGTTCCCGTCCCGCAGGCAAGCCCTACCGACGGCCGCAGAAGGACCCCGTCCGCCTCCTCGCCTTCGAGGCGCTGCGGGCCGTCGACGAGCGGGACGCCTACGCCAACCTCGTGCTGCCGCCGCTGCTGCGCAAGGCGCGCGAGGGCGGGACCTTCGACACGCGGGACGCCGCCCTCGCCACCGAGCTGGTCTACGGCACGCTGCGGCGGCAGGGCACGTACGACGCGATCATCGCCGCCTGCGTGGACCGGCCGCTGCGCGAGGTCGACCCGCCGGTCCTCGACGTACTGGCCCTCGGCGCCCACCAGTTGCTCGGGACGCGCATCCCCACGCACGCCGCCGTGTCGGCCTCCGTCGACCTGGCCCGGGTGGTCCTCGGCGACGGACGCGCCAAGTTCGTCAACGCCGTGCTGCGCAAGATCTCCCGCCAGGACCTGGACGCCTGGGTCGCGGAGGTCGCCCCGCCGTACGACGAGGACCCCGAGGACCACCTCGCGGTCGTGCACTCCCACCCGCGCTGGGTCGTCTCCGCGCTGTGGGACTCCCTCGGCGGCGGACGCGAGGGCATCGAGGACCTGCTGGCGGCCGACAACGAGCGGCCCGAGGTCACCCTCGTCGCCCGGCCCGGCCGCGCCACCCCCGACGAGCTGCTGCGCGAGGAGGCCGCCGTCCCCGGCCGCTGGTCGCCGTACGCGGTCCGGCTCACCGAGGGCGGTGAGCCGGGGGCCGTGGACGCCGTACGGGAGGGGCGGGCCGGGGTGCAGGACGAGGGCAGCCAGCTCGTGGCGCTGGCCCTCGCGAACGCGCCCCTCGACGGGCCCGACCGGCACTGGCTCGACGGGTGCGCCGGGCCGGGCGGCAAGGCCGCGCTGCTGGCCGCCCTCGCCGCCGACCGCGGTGCCGTGCTGCTCGCCTCGGAGAAGCAGCCGCACCGGGCGGGCCTGGTGGCGAAGGCGCTCGACGGCAATCCGGGGCCGTACCAGGTCGTCGCCGCCGACGGGACGCGCCCGCCGTGGCGGCCCGGGACCTTCGACCGGGTGCTGATGGACGTGCCGTGCACCGGGCTCGGTGCCCTGCGGCGGCGGCCCGAGGCGCGCTGGCGGCGGAAGCCGAAGGACCTCGACGCCTTCGCGCCGCTCCAGCGCGGCCTGCTGCGGACCGCCCTGGAGTCGGTGCGCGTCGGCGGGATCGTCGGCTACGCCACCTGCTCACCGCACCTCGCCGAGACCCGCGCCGTCGTCGCCGACCTCCTCAAGCAGCACCCGGAGACCGAACTGGTCGACGCGCGCCCGCTGCTGCCGGGGGTCCCCGCCCTGGGCGAGGGTCCCGACGTCCAGCTCTGGCCGCATCTGCACGGGACGGACGCCATGTACCTGGCGCTCATCCGCCGGACGGGCTGACCCGAGGCCGCCCCCGGAGGCCTGCCCGGCCGTACGAGGCCCGCCGAGGCCCGTCCGGGGCGGGCTCGCCTCACCCGGGCCCGTCGCCGCCCGTCGTCGCCGGTTCCGGTGCGGCGGGGCGGTCCGGTGCGCGGGAGAGGCGGTGCGGCCACCACACCTTGGGGCCGACGTCCAGGAACAGCGACGTGACCAGCACCGACCGCACGATGAACGTGTCGATCAGGACGCCCAGCGCGACCGCGAAGCCGATCTCCGCGAAGGCCACCATGGGGAGCGTGCCGAGCGCCGCGAAGGTGCCCGCCAGCACCAGACCGGCCGAGGTGATGACCGCGCCGGTGGCCGACAGACCCGTCACCACGCCCGCGCGGGTGCCCTGTCTCCCCGCCTCCTCCCGGATACGGGTGGTCAGGAAGATGTTGTAGTCGATGCCCAGGGCGACCAGGAAGACGAAGACGAACAGCGGGAAGTCCGTCGCCTCGCCCGCGTAGTCGAAGACGTACCGGAACGCGAGCGCGCTGATGCCGAGGGCCGCCGCGAACGACAGGATCACCGTGCCCACCAGCAGCAGCGGCGCGATCAGCGCGCGCAGCAGGCCGCAGAGGATCAGCAGGACCACCACCAGCACCAGCGGGATGATCACCAGGTTGTCGCGGGTCGTCGCCGTGTCGGCGTCCAGCAGGGCCGCCGTGCCGCCGCCCACCTTCGCGTCCGCGTCCGGCACCGCGTGCACGGCGTCCCGCACCCGCTCGACGGTGTCCTTGGCCGCCGCGCTGTCGGAGGGGTCGGTCAGCGTCGCCTCGAACAGCGCCTTCCCGTCGTGGAACGGTCTGCTGCCCGGCGGCACGGTCAGCGAGTCGGGCACGACGCCCTCGGTGCCGGCGACCGTACGGCGCACCTCCGCCGCCCGCTCCCGGTCGGAGACGATGACGAGGGGATCGCCGCTGCCCGCCGGGAAGTACCGCTCGGACACCTCCTGGCCCTTGACCGAGTCGGGGGTGCCGGTGAAGGCGTCCGCGTTGCTGATGCCCTCGGCGCGCAGCTGGATCAGCCCGAGCGAGCACACCGCGAGGACGAGCGCCGTCGCCACCCACGTCGTCCTCGGCCGCCGCGCGATCCGGCGGCCCGTGCGGGCCCAGACGCCGCTGCCGGTCGGGTCCGCCGAGCCGACGTGCGGGATCACCGGCCAGAAGATCCACCGGCCGAAGATCACCAGCAGGGCCGGGAACAGCGTCATCATCGCCAGCAGCGCCACCGCCAC
Organism: Streptomyces sp. NPDC091281; assembly: GCF_044757425.1. Lineage (NCBI taxonomy): Bacteria > Bacillati > Actinomycetota > Actinomycetes > Kitasatosporales > Streptomycetaceae > Streptomyces > Streptomyces sp. NPDC091281. The sequence continues at coordinate 404,015 of NZ_JBIVUY010000006.1, forward strand.
GCCGATCGCGGCGACCGGGCCGAGACCGCTGGTGGAGTTCATCTCGGCCGCCAGCAGGACCAGCATGCTCAGCACGACCGTGGCGCCGGAGGCCAGCACGGCCGGGCCCGCCCGGTGCAGGGCGAGCGCCATCGCCTCGTGGCGGTCCTCGTGCCGGCGCAGCTCCTCCCGGTAACGGGCGACCAGCAGGAGGGCGTAGTCGGTCCCCGCGCCGAACACCAGCACCGTCAGGATGCCCGCGCTCTGCCCGTTCACCGTGAGGCCCGCGTGCTCGGCCAGGAAGTAGATGACCGCCTGCGCGGTGAACAGGGCGGCGATCACCCCGAGGAGCGGCACGATCAGGAGGGTCGGGCTGCGGTAGGTGATCAGCAGCATGACGATGACGACCGCCATCGCCGACAGCAGCAGCGTCGAGTCGATGCCCTCGAAGGCCTCGGCGAAGTCGGCCGAGGTGCCGCCGGGCCCGGTCACATGGACGGCCAGCCCCGCGCCGCCCTTCCCGACCACGTCCCGGATCGAGTCGACGGCCGGGCCGATCCGCTCCCAGCCCTTCTCGTCCATGGTGATCGGGACGTAGATCTGCGCGGCCCGCGGGTCGGCCGGGCGGTCGTAGACCGGGCCGCGCGTCTCGGCGCCGCGGATGCCGTGGTCGGTGAGGGTGCGCAGTGCGGCGGCGTCCTCGGTGATCCGCGCCCGGTCCGCGGCCGTGAGGCCGTCGTCGCGGGCGTAGACGATCACGGCCGGGATCTGCTCGGGCCGGAAGTCCTCGGACAGCTCCAGGACCTGGGTGGACTCGGCGGAACCCGGCAGCCAGGACGCCGCGTCGTTGTCCTGCGCGTCCGTCAGCTTCGACGCGAACGGCGCCGTCAGGAACAGCAGCACCAGCCACAGCGCCAGCACCACCCACTTCGCCCGCCGCCCGCACACCAGGTGCCCGATACCCCGGCCCGCCGCAACCGGAGCACCCTGGCCCGCCGGAACCGGAGCGCCCCGGTCCGCCCCGCCGGTCGGCTCACCGGGGCCGCCCGGACCGCCCCGGCCGCTCGGCGCGCCCGAGTCACTTCGCCCGCCCGGTCCGCCCGGTCCGCCCGGCTCGTCCGGTCCGTCGCCCTGTCCGCTCATGAGCACCCCCGAAGCCGTCGATCGGACCCTGTGTGAGCGTCCGGACGCAACCGGTGAGCGGCGCGGCCGGAGTCGTACGGTGTGCGCCGTGCCGCCGACGGTGTCCGTCGCCGACCGATGCCGCCAACCCCCCGAGGGCATGGCAGGCTTGGGTCATGGCCGCGCAGATCAACCCCAGCATCCTGTCCGCCGACTTCGCCCGCCTCGCGGACGAGGCGCGGGCGGTCGCCGGAGCCGACTGGCTCCACGTAGACGTGATGGACAACCATTTCGTCCCGAACCTCACGCTCGGTGTGCCGGTCGTGGAGTCGCTGGCCCGCGCGACGGACACCCCGCTGGACTGCCATCTGATGATCGAGGCCCCCGACCGCTGGGCCCCGCAGTACGTCGAGGCGGGTGCCTCGTCCGTCACCTTCCACGTCGAGGCCGCCGCCGCGCCGGTCCGGCTCGCCCGGGAGATCCGCGCGAAGGGCGCCCGTGCCTCCATGGCGCTCAGGCCCGCGACGCCGATCGAACCGTACGAGGACCTGCTGCCCGAGCTGGACATGCTGCTGATCATGACCGTCGAACCCGGCTTCGGCGGCCAGGCCTTTCTCGACATCATGCTCCCGAAGATCCGCCGCACCCGCGAGTTGATCAGCAAGCACGGCCTCCAGCTCTGGCTCCAGGTCGACGGCGGTGTCTCGGCGTCCACCATCGAGCGCTGCGCCGAGGCGGGCGCCGACGTCTTCGTGGCCGGATCGGCGGTCTACGGCGCCGACGACCCGGCCGGAGCGGTCCGGGCCCTGCGCTCCCAGGCGGACGCGGCCACCGCCCAGGCCTCCTGGGCGTGCGACCACTAGGGTCTGTCGTTTGGATCATGCCGGCTTCGGGCCTCAGTGCCTGGTGAGTGCCGGTGAGCGGGGTGTGGTGCGTGCAGCTGCAAGGCGGAGGAGGGCGTCGACGCGGAGCGTCGGCAACCGACGACAACGCCGCTGGGGGTGCCCCCTCTGGGGGAGGGCGTGCCACACCCCGCGGCCCAGGCGTGATCCAAACGACAGGCCCTAGGCCACGTCTCCATGAACGCCGCCCATCAGGGCTGATCAAGTACGCCGGATCTGCGAGGATGAACGGCGAGTCCAGAGTGCGAACAGCCCAGAGTGTGAACAGCAGTGAGGAGAGCGCCGTGTCGGGTATGTCGGCGGGCCGGTCAGCCATGCGGATGGGACCCGCTGAGCTGGTGCAGGCGGCGGCCATGGCCCGCCGCTTCTACCTGGAGGGGAAGTCCAAGATCCAGATCGCGGAGGAGTTCGGCGTCAGCCGCTTCAAGGTGGCCCGGGTCCTGGAGACCGCTCTCGAACGGGATCTCGTCCGCATCGAGATCCGCGTCCCCGCCGAGCTGGACGCCGAGCGCTCCGACGCGCTGCGCGCCCGCTACGGCCTGCGGCACGCCGTCGTCGTCGAGTCCCCGGCCGACGTCGAGGAGTCGCCCGACCCCGAGAACCTGGGGGAGGTGGCCGCCGACCTGCTGGGCGAACTCCTCAACGAGGGCGACGTCCTGGGCCTCGCCTGGGGCCGCTCCACCATCCACATGGCGGCGGCCCTCGACCGGCTGCCCCCGTGCACGGTGGTGCAGCTGACGGGCGTGTACGACGCCGGGACCGCCGAGCGCGGCTCCGTCGAGGCCGTCCGCCGGGCCGCGCAGGTCTCCGGCGGCGACGCCCACCCCATCTACGCGCCGATGCTGCTGCCGGACGCGGCCACCGCGACCGCGCTGCGGCACCAGACCGGGATCGCCCGCGCCTTCGAGTACTTCGACAAGGTCACGGTCGCCTGCGTCTCCATCGGCTCCTGGGAGCCGGGCATCTCGACGGTGCACGACATGCTCAGCGACGAGGAGCGCGCGCACTACGCCTCGCTCGGTGTCGCCGCCGAGATGTCGGCGCACCTCTTCGACGCCGACGGCCGCCGGGTCGGCCGCGACCTCGGAGAGCGCTGCATCACCGTCAAGGCCGACCAGTTGCGCCGCGTCCCCGAGGTCGTCGCCATCGCGGGCGGTTCCCGCAAGGCCGCCGCGATCGACGCGGTGCTGCGCTCCGGGCTGGTCACCAGCCTGGTGACCGACACCTCCGCCGCCGACGCCCTCATGGCGGCGGGCCCGGCCCCCCGGCCCGCCCTCAACCGGGCCGACCCGGACGGCAACTGACCGCCCACCGAGGCACCTCGCAGAGAACCGGTACAGACACAGGTACAGGCGGAGCAGGCACAGCGCAGGACGACGCAACGACAGAGCGACGGAACGGGCCGCGGGGCGACCGCGGCCCGTTCCCGTGTCCCGGCCGCGCCGCTGCGGTGCCGGTCGTTCGGACGTTCCTCCGAAGGCCCGGCACCGCTGCCTGGACGATCCTCCCGGATCGGGCACAGCGGCCTCCATGGGACAATGAAGTACGTGCTCTTCCCCCTGGCCGGCCGGTCCGGGGGTCACCTCTGAACGACTGGGATGTGCGGCACGTGCGTTTCCTCAACGACATCCAGCCCGCCTACGACCTGACGTACGACGACGTCTTCATGGTGCCGAGCCGCAGCTCGGTCGGGTCGCGGCAGGCCGTGGACCTCGGCTCGCCCGACGGCACGGGCACCACGATCCCGCTGGTCGTCGCCAACATGACCGCCGTCGCCGGGCGGCGGATGGCCGAGACCGTGGCGCGGCGCGGCGGCCTCGTGGTCATTCCCCAGGACATCCCGATCGACGTCGTCACCGACGTCATCTCCTGGGTGAAGAGCCGCCACCTCGTCCTGGACACCCCGATCGTGCTGGCCCCGCACCAGACCGTCGCCGACGCGCTGGCCCTGCTGCCCAAGCGCGCGCACAACGCGGGCGTCGTCGTCGACGAGGAGCGGCGGCCCGTCGGCGTCGTCACCGACACCGACCTCAACGGCGTCGACCGCTTCACCCAGCTCGCCGAGGTCATGTCCCGCGACGTGCTGCTGCTCGACGCGGACATCGACCCCCGCGAGGCCTTCAACACCCTCGACGCGGCGAACCGCCGCTACGCCCCCGCCGTGGACACCGACGGCCGCCTCGCGGGCATCCTCACCCGCAAGGGCGCCCTGCGTGCCACGCTCTACACCCCGGCCACCGACAGCCAGGGGCGGCTGCGGATCGCCGCCGCCGTCGGCATCAACGGCGACTTCGCCGACAAGGCCAAGCTGCTGCTCGACGCGGGCGTCGACACCCTCGTCATCGACACCGCCCACGGCCACCAGGAGTCGATGCTCCACGCGATCCGCCTGGTCCGCGACCTCGCCCCCGAGGTCCCGATCGTCGCCGGGAACATCGTCTCCGCCGAAGGCGTCCGCGACCTGATCGAGGCGGGCGCCGACATCATCAAGGTCGGCGTCGGCCCCGGCGCCATGTGCACCACCCGCATGATGACCGGCGTCGGCCGCCCGCAGTTCTCCGCCGTCCTGGAGTGCGCGGCCGAGGCCCGCAGGCACGGCAAGCACGTCTGGGCCGACGGCGGGGTCCGCCACCCCCGTGACGTCGCGATGGCGCTCGCCGCCGGCGCCTCCAACGTGATGGTCGGCTCCTGGCTCGCCGGGACCTACGAGTCGCCCGGCGACCTCCAGCAGGACGCGGGGGGCCGTCTCTACAAGGAGTCGTTCGGCATGGCGTCGGCGCGCGCGGTCCGCAACCGCACCGCCGAGGAGTCGGCGTACGACCGGGCCCGCAAGGCGCTCTTCGAGGAGGGCATCTCCACCTCCCGCATGTTCCTCGACCCGGCCCGGCCGGGCGTGGAGGACCTGATCGACTCGGTCATCGCGGGCGTCCGCTCCTCCTGCACCTACGCCGGTGCCGCCTCGCTGGAGGAGTTCGCCGAGAAGGCCGTCGTCGGCGTGCAGAGCGCCGCCGGATACGCCGAGGGCAAGCCGCTGCACGCCAGCTGGAGCTGACCGGGACTTTCCCGCACGCGGGGCCCGCGCACCGCCGTTACGCGGTGGTGCGCGGGCCCCGCGCGGTGGGGGTCCGGCACGGGCGCCGGGCGCGTGTTCTACTTCAGGGAGCGGCCGCCGCCGTACCCGCCCCGCACCACCGAAGTGAAGTGAACGACCCGCCGTGCTGAACCCGCTCGACGAACGCATCGTGCACGCCCTCGCCGAGGACGCCCGCCGCTCCTACGCGGACATCGGGCAGATCGTCGGCCTCTCCGCGCCCGCCGTGAAGCGGCGGGTGGACCGGCTGCGCGCCACCGGGGCCATCACCGGCTTCACCGTGCGCGTCGACCCGGCGGCCCTCGGCTGGAAGACCGAGGGCTTCGTCGAGATCCACTGCCGCCGCAACACCTCCCCGGAGACCATCCGGCGCGGCCTGGAGCGCTACCAGGAGGTCGTGGCCGCCTCCACCGTCACCGGCGAGGCCGACGCCGTCGCCCAGGTGTTCGCCGCCGACATGCGCCACTTCGAGCGGGTGCTGGAGCGCATCGCGGGGGAGCCGTTCGTGGAGCGGACCAAGTCCGTGCTCGTGCTCTCCCCGCTGCTGCGCCGCTTCTCCTCGGGCTCACCGACCTGACGTCCCGGCGGCCCCGGCCCGCCCGCCGCGTCACCCCGCCGTCTTGCGGGCCAGCGCGTTGTTGTCGATCGAGTTGTGCACGCTGAAGCTCACCGCGTCCGAGCGGTAGCGGTCGTCCGACCACTCCACCGGCCGCCCCTCGTACGTCGTCGTCACCCGCCGTACCCGCAGCAGCGGGCTGGTGCGCCGCACGTCCAGCAGCTCCGCGTCCTGGGCCCCCGCCGCCACCGCGTCGATGACGTGCTCGCCGTAGGCGAAGACCAGGCCCGTGTCGTCCAGCAGGCGCTGGGTGACCGAGGGGCAGTCCGGCTCGATCCGCTCGACGGCGGGGGCGATCCAGCCCGCGTACACCGTCCGCTCCAGCAGGACCGGCTCACTGTCCAGGCCACGCACCCGCAGCACATGCAACACCCGGTCGCCCTCCGAGAGTTGGAGACGCACCGCGTCCTCCGCGTCCGCCCGCCGGTGCTCCTGCGCGACCACCCGGCCGGTCGCCTCGCGGCCCATCGCCCGCGCCCACTGCGCGAAGCTGCGCAGCTCCGCGAAGCTCTGGCTGCGTCTGCTGGCCAGCACCACCCGGCGGGCGCCCTGCCGGGAGCCGATCAGGCCCTCCGCGGTGAGCGCGGCCACGGCCTGGCGGACCGTGCCGCGCGCGACGCCGTACCGGGCCGCCAGCTCCGTCTCGGCGGGCAGCAGGGCGCCGACCGCGTACTCCTCGCGGCCGATCGCCCGGCGCAGGGCGTCGGCGATCTCCTCGTGTCGCGCCGTCATGCTTCCCCTCTGAGTCGACTGCTGTGCACAGCGTAATCGGCACAGCCAGGGTAGACGACGGCCGGAGGTGCCTTGGGCCGACCGCGAATGTGCGGGAAAACTGGGGTTTCCGTTTCGGTGGAGTTCATGAACGCGTCATGCGCGCCCGGCGTACTGAGGCCAACTTGTTCAAACAAGTTTCCGCTTCTCCCGAGTGCCCCGCACCTGCCCTCGCACGCGTGCCACTCCCGCAGTCCTCCCGCAGCCCCGCGCCTCCCTTGGAGCAGTCGTGTCCGTGTCCCTGCCGAGAACCGCCGCCCTCGGTGTCGTCGCCGCCCTCGCCCTCAGCGCGTGCGGTGCCGCCCCCGACGATTCGGCCACCACCAGCAGCGGCGGCAAGAACGCCGCCACCGCCACCTCCGCCGCCGACTTCGGCGGCCTCGACGCCCTGGTGAAGGCCGCCAAGAAGGAGGGCACCCTCAACGCCATCGCGCTGCCCCGCGACTGGGCCAACTACGGCGCCCTCATCGACGGCTTCCAGAAGAAGTACGGCATCACGATCAAGGTCGAGAACCCCGACGGCTCCAGCCAGGACGAGATCAACGCCGTCACCTCCCGCAAGGGCCAGGACCGCGCGCCGGACGTCCTCGACCTCGGCAGCTCCTTCGCGCTCAGCGCCGCCCAGCAGGGCCTCCTCGCCCCTTACAAGGTGGCCGCGTTCGCCGACATCCCCGAGGCCCAGAAGGACGCCGAGGGCCGCTGGTTCAACGACTACGGCGGCTACATCTCCATCGGCTGCGACGCCAAGCGCGTCAAGGTCTGCCCCGCCACCTTCGCCGACCTGCTCAAGCCCGAGTACAAGGGCAAGGTCGCCCTCAACGGCAACCCCACCAAGTCCGGCTCCGCGTTCGGCGGCGTCTACGCGGCGGCCCTCGCCAACGGCGGCTCCTTCGACGACATCCAGCCCGGCCTCGACTTCTTCGCCCGGCTGAAGAAGAACGGCAACTACACGCCCGTCGAGTCCACCCCGGCCACCGTCGAGAAGGGCGAGACCCCGATCAGCATCGACTGGGACTACCTCAACGCCGGGTACGCCGAGGAGTTCGCCGCCAAGGGCGTCGACTGGAAGGTGACGGTCCCGGCCGACGGCCAGTTCTCCCAGTACTACTCCCAGGCCGTCAACAAGGACGCCCCGCACCCGGCCGCCGCCCGCCTGTGGCAGGAGTACCTCTACAGCGCCGAGGGCCAGAACCTCTGGCTCAAGGGCTACGCCCGCCCCGTCCTGCTGCCCGCCCTGGAGAAGGCCGGCACCGTCGACACCGCCGCCGCGGCCAAGCTGCCCCAGGTCTCCGGGACGCCGTCCTTCCCGACCGAGGAGCAGCAGAGCAAGGCCAAGACCGTCCTCGCGCAGGGCTGGGCGAAGGCCGTCTCCGGATGACGGCCACCGCCGTACGGGTCGACCCGGTGTCCGCCGCCGCTGTGCGGCGGCGGCGCCGGTCCCTCGGCTGGGTCGCCGTCGTCCCGCTCCTCGTCTTCACCGCCGTCGCCTTCGGCCTGCCCGCCGCCGCCATGCTCGACGGCGCGTTCACCGTCAAGGACCCGGCCACCGGCGCCACCTCGTACACCACGGACAACCTGACCGCCTCCCTCCAGGGCGCCTACCTCACCGCCCTGCTCGGCAGCGTCAAGCTGTCCGCCGTGTCCGCCGGACTCGGTGCCCTCCTCGGACTGCCCCTCGCGCAGGCCGTGGTGACCTCCCGGTTCCGCGCGCTGCGCGAGGCCGTGCTCACCGCGTCCGGCGTCCTCGCCAACTTCGGCGGGGTGCCGCTGGCCTTCGCCTTCGTCGCCACCCTCGGCAACGCCGGTGTCCTCACCCGGCACCTCGGCCTCGACGACACGGGCTGGGACCTCTACAGCTTCTGGGGACTGGTCATCGTCTACCTGTACTTCCTGATCCCGCTGATGGTCCTCACCATCACGCCCGCCCTGGAGGGGCTGCGCGTCCAGTGGCGGGAGGCCGCGCAGAACAACGGTGCCACCGGCGCGCAGTACTGGCGGCACGTCGCCCTGCCGGTGCTGCTGCCCTCCCTCCTCGGCGGCCTGGTCCTCCTCTTCGGCAGCGCCTTCGCCGCCTACGCCACCGCCGCCGCCATGGTCGGCAGCTCCATCCCGCTGGTCACCCTCCAGATCGCCGACGCGATCTCGGGCAACGTCCTCGTCGGCCAGGAGAACGTGGCGCTCGCCCTCAGCCTCGACATGGTCCTCGTCGCGGGCCTGGTCATGGCCGTCTACCTGCCCCTTCAGCGGAGGAGCGCGCGATGGCTCGCCTGACCCCCGGCCCCCGCGCCGCCGCCCGGCCCGCCCTGTGGCGGTGGGGCGTCCTCGCCCTCGCCGGGCTGTACTTCCTCGTCCCGCTGGGCGCGTCCGTGGTCTTCTCCGTCGACGTGCCCGGCCGGGGCGTCACCTTCGACGCCTACACCCGCATCCTCGGCACCGGCGGCTTCACCTCCAGCCTCGCCCTCTCGCTGGAACTGGCCGCCGCCACCATCGGCATCGTCCTGCTGCTGATGGTGCCCGCCATGGTCGCCCTGCGGCTCGGCGCGCCCCGGCTGCGGCCCGTGGTGGAGATCGTCTGCTCCCTGCCGCTGGTCGTCCCGCCGATCGCGTTCGTCGCCGGACTCGGCACCGTCCTGAAGTGGGGCCCCGAACACTTCTCCCGCACCCCGCTGTTCCAGACCTTCGTCGCCGTCCAGAACCCGGACTTCCCCTTCGTCCTCGTCCTGGCGTACGTCGTGATGGCGCTGCCGTTCGTGTACCGCGCCCTAGACGCCGGGCTGCGCGCCATGGACGTCCGCACCCTGGTGGAGGCGGCCCGCAGTTGCGGCGCGGGCTGGCCGCAGGCGCTCGTGCGGGCCGTGCTGCCCAACCTGCGCGGGGCGCTGCTCAACGCGTCCTTCCTCACCCTGGCGCTGGTCCTCGGCGAGTTCACCGTCGCCCAGTTGCTCGGCTTCCAGCCGTTCGCCGTGTGGATCGTCAACATCAGTGGTTCCCAGGCCCAGTTGTCCGTCGCCGTGTCCGTGCTCAGCCTGCTCGTGACCTGGCTCCTGCTCCTCGCGCTCGCCGGAGTCGGCGGCCGTACCCGTCCTACCTCCCGGGGATGAACCCATGACCGTGCCCACGATCGACAAGGCCGCGACGACGGCGGCCACGGTCGAATTCCGCGGCCTGCGCCGGGCGTTCGGCGCGACCGTCGCCCTCGACGGCCTCGACCTCACCGCCCGCCCCGGTGAACTCCTCGCCCTGCTCGGCCCGTCCGGCTGCGGCAAGACCACCGCCCTGCGGATGCTCGCCGGGTTCGAGCACCCCGACTCCGGCGAGGTCCTGCTCGACGGCGCGGACGTCACCCGCGTCCCCGCGCACCGCCGCGACGCCGGGATGGTCTTCCAGTCGTACAGCCTCTTCCCGCATCTCAGCGCGCTCGACAACGTGGCGTTCGGGATGCGGATGCGGAAGGTCGCCACCGCCGAACGGCGGTCCCGCGCGGCCGAGTTGCTGGACCTCGTCGGGCTCGGCGACCGGGGCGCCCAGTACCCGCACCAGCTCTCCGGCGGCCAGCAGCAGCGGGTCGCCCTGGCCCGCGCCCTCGCCCTGCGGCCCCGCGTGCTCCTGCTCGACGAGCCGCTGTCGGCGCTCGACGCCAAGGTGCGGCTCAGCCTCCGCGAGGAGATCCGCCGCCTCCAGCAGGAGCTGGGCATCACCACCCTGTTCGTCACCCACGACCAGGAGGAGGCCCTCTCCATGGCCGACCGGGTCGCCGTGCTGCGCGCCGGACGCCTCGAACAGTGCGCCGAACCCGCCGAGTTGTACGCCCGCCCCGCCACCCCCTTCGTCGCCGAGTTCGTCGGCACGATGAGCCGCGTCCCCGGCCGCACCGACGGCGACGAGGTCGAGGTCCTCGGACAGCGGCTCCCGGTCGACGGCCCGCTGCCCGGTGTCCGCGAGGTCGACGTCCTGGTCCGGCCCGAGGCGGTCGCCGTGCGCGCCGACACCGCCGGGGACGCCCGCGTCGTCGCCACCGCCTTCCTCGGCGCGTCCGTCCGGGTCACCGTCCGCCTCGCCGACGGCACCGAGGTCAAGGCCGACCTCCCCGCCCACGAGGCCGCCGCCCTCACCGCCGGGTCCCCGGTCACCGTGTCGCTGCCGCGGCGCCCGGTCCTGGTGGCGGAACGTGGCGGCGGACGCATCGGCTGACCCCCCACCCCCCCCAGCACCCCGACCCGTCGCCCCTTCTCCTCCCCCCCCCACGAAAGAGACCCTTGCCATGACCTCCCGACTCCCGCTCCAGGCCGTCCTGTTCGACATGGACGGCACGCTCGTCGACACCGAGCGGCTGTGGTGGGAGGCGGTGGAGCAGGTCGCCGGGCGGGCGCTCACCGAGGCCGACCGGCCCGACGTGCTCGGCCGCCCCGTCGAGCACACCGCGGACTGGCTCGCCGCCGCCACCGGCACCCCCGCCGGGGACCTCGCGGCGGCGCTGCACCGGCAGTTCGCCGACCGCGTCCGCACCGGCGCCGCCCCCCGCCCCGGCGCCCTGGAACTGCTCGACGCGCTCACCGCCGAGGGCGTCCCCACCGCCCTCGTCACCGCCTCCCCCCGCGCGGTCGCCGACACCGTCCTCGCCGCCCTCGGCACCCACCGCTTCGCCGTCTCGGTCACCGCCGACGACACCGGCCGCACCAAGCCCGACCCCGAGCCCTACCTCGCCGCCTGCCGTGCCCTCGGCGTCGACCCGGCCGCCTGCGTGGCCGTCGAGGACACCGAGACCGGCGTCGCCTCCGCCGAGGCCGCCGGATGCACCGTCCTCGCCGTGCCCTCCCTCGCGCCGATCCCCGCCGCCCCCGGCCGCGCCGTCCGCGCCGGGCTCGACGAGGTCACCGTCCCCGCGCTGCGCGCCCTGCTGCCGTACGCCCTGCGCGTGATGACCTGGAACCTCTGGCTCGGCGGGACCCCCGTCCACGACCACCGGGCGAAGCAGCTCAAGGTGATCACCGAGACCGGCGCCGACGTCATCGGCCTCCAGGAGACGCAGGGCACCGCCGCCCAGGAACTCGCCGCCGCCCTCGGCTGGCACCACCACCGCGCGGGCGAGAACCTCGGCATCCTCAGCCGCCACCCCCTCACCGCCCGCCTCGGCGACCCCGACCCCGGCTTCTACGGCGCCGCCGGGGCCCGCGTCGCCGTGGCCCCCGGTGTCGAGGCCGACGTATGGACCTCCCACCTGCACTTCACCCCGTACGGGCCCTACGAGGCCGCCTTCGACGGGCTGCCCGCCGAGACGCTGATCGCGCACGAGGAGGTGCGGCTCGGGCAGCTCCGGGACGCCCTCGCCCGCCTCGACCCCGAGCGGCCGGTCGTCCTCACCGGCGACTTCAACTGCCCCTCCCACCTGGACCGGACCGACGTGGACTGGCCGGTCACCCGCGCCGCCGAGGCCGCCGGACTGCGGGACTCCTTCCGCGAGGCGCACCCCGACCCGGTCCGCGAGCCCGGCCACACCTGGTCCCCGGTGCACGCCGCGCACGAGGACGGCAGCGGGCGGCCCGAACCGCAGGACCGCATCGACTTCGTCCTCCACCGCGGCCTGCGCGTCCTCGACTCGCGCACCCACGTCAGCGGCACCCCCCGCGCCTGGCCGGACGTGGCCGGCAACGACTGGCCGTCCGACCACGCCGCGGTGATCACCACCTTCGCGCTGGGCGGCGGGGACACGGCCGGGTGAGGAGCGGGCGCGGGACGCCCCGGCGAGTGCGGGAACCCCCTGGCCACCGTCGCCCCGGCTGCCTAGGATCGATGCCATGACCTGGCGACATTGATCTTCCCGGAGATCCCACGACACCACCGCCTCCCGAGGGCGGGGGCCGCCTCGGACGCCGTCCCCACGCCGTCCGATCCGCCCCTTCGGGAAGGCCCCATGTCTCTCTCACCCCCGCGTACGCCCGACGTCCCCGTCCGCCGCGTCCGACGGCTCACCGGCACGCTCTACGCGTACGCGTTCCTGGACGAGTTCGTCCTGCTCTACCCGCTGTACGCCCTGCTGTTCGCCGACACCGGGCTGTCCGTCTGGCAGATGTCCTCGCTGTTCGTCCTCTGGTCGGCGACCGGTGTCCTGCTGGAGGTGCCCTCCGGCGCCTGGGCGGACGCGTACTCCCGCCGGGCCCTCCTCGTGCTCGGCCCGCTGCTCGGCGCGGCCGGGTTCGCCCTGTGGGTGCTCGTCCCCTCGTACGCCGCCTTCGCGGCCGGCTTCGTCCTGTGGGGCGCGCGCGGGGCGCTCGGCTCCGGCGCGCTGGAGGCTCTGGTCTACGAGGAACTGGACCGGCTCGGCGCCGCCGACCGCTACGCCCGCCTCATGGGCCGCTCCCAGGCGGCCGGGCAGGTCGCCGTGATGGCGGCCATGGCCCTCGCCGGGCCCGTCTTCGCCGCCCACGGCTATCCGGCGGTCGGCGCGGCCAGCGTCCTGGCCTGCCTGCTCTGCGCCGCGACGGCGGCCCGCTTCCCCGAACACCGGACCACCGGGACCGGGGACGGGGCCGGGCGGGCGGCGGGGGAGGCCGGGGACGCGGCGGAGAAGGCCGGTCCGGAGGGCGGGGCGCCTGAGCGCTCGGGCTGGAGCGCAGCCCTGCGCGAAGGCCTCCGCGAGGCCCGCCGCGACCGGTCCGTGCGCCGCGCCCTGCTCCTCGTCCCGGCGGTGACGGCCGTCTTCGGCGCCCTCGACGAGTACACCCCGCTGCTCGCCCGCGAGACCGGTGTGTCCGACGCGACCGTCCCGTACCTGCTGGTGCTGCTCTGGGCCGGGGTCACCGCGGGCAGCCTGCTGGCCGGGCCCGCGGAGCGCCTGGGCCGCCGCGGGTACGCCGCCGTCCTCGCGCTCTCCGCCCTCGCCCTCGCCGTCGGCGCCACCACCGGCACCCCCGCGGGCCTCGCCCTCGTCGCCGTCGCCTTCGGCGGCTTCCAGCTCGCCACCGTGCTGGCCGACGTCCGGCTCCAGCACCGGATCGAGGGCACCGGCCGCGCCACCCTCACCTCCTTCGCGGGCCTCGGCACGGAGCTGGTCACCATCGGGGTGTACGGCGCCTACACGGTCCTCGCCACGGGCGGCGGCCACGGCACGGCGTTCGCCCTGAGCGCCGTTCCGTACCTGGTCACAGCGGTGCTGGTGGCCCGGCCGGAGCGGGACGGCGACGGCTGAGCCCCTCGGAGGGACGGGGCCGAGCCGTCTCGCGGGGCGTGGCGGGTCGGGGCGCGCAACGAATCGCCGCCCCGCCCCCGGCGCACGCAACGAACCGCCCACCCGCGCGCAACGGCTCCGCCTTGTCCGCCCCGGCCGGCCGCCCGTACCGTCTACGTGGCCCCCACACCCATCTCGGGCCGCCCCCGCACCCTGCTCGCACCCGCTGAGGACCCCGCATGCGCATCGCCCTGCTCCAGAGCTCCGGCCGCCCCGGCTCCGTCGCCGAGAACCTCAAGGTCCTCGACGAGGCCGCGGGCCGCGCCGCCGCCGCGGGGGCCGGGCTGATCGTCACCTCCGAGATGTTCCTCACCGGCTACGCCATCGGCGACGACGTCGCCCGCCTCGCCGAGCCCGCCGACGGCGACGCCGCCGACGCCGTCGCCGAGATCGCCGGACGGCACGGCCTCGCCGTCGTCTACGGCTACCCGGAGCGCGCGGGCGACGCCGTCTTCAACGCGGCACAGCTGATCTCCGCCGACGGGTCGCGGCTCACCGGGTACCGCAAGACGCACCTCTACGGCCCCTTCGAGCACCGGCACTTCACCCCCGGCGGCCGACTCGTCGTCCAGGCCGACCTCGACGGCCTCACCGTCGGCCTGCTGATCTGCTACGACGTCGAGTTCCCGGAGAACGTCCGCGCCCACGCCCTCGCCGGCACCGACCTGCTGGTGGTGCCCACCGCGCTGATGCACCCGTACCCCGTTGTCGCCGAGTCGCTGGTCCCGGTGCGCGCCCTGGAGAACGCGCTGTACGTCGCCTACGTCAACCGGGTCGGCGTGGAAGCGGAGTTCGACTTCCTGGGGCTCTCCGTGCTGGCCGGACCCGACGGGGTGGCCCGCGCCCGCGCCGGACGCGAGGAGGAACTGGTCCTCGCCGACGTCGACCCCGCCTTCCTGGCCGCCGCCCGCGAGGCCAGCCCCTACCTCACGGACCGCCGCCCCGCCCTGTACGGGCCCCTGGTCTGAACTCCCCCCGCTCTCCCGCTCGTTCTCGTCCCGCTAGGAGTCCGTACCCCATGACGTCCACCGTGCCCAACGCCGTCGAGCACGCCGACGCGCCGCAGCAGCCGCCGATCACCATGTTCGGCCCGGACTTCCCCTACGCCTACGACGACTTCCTCGCCCACCCGGCGGGCCTCGGCCAGGTCCCGGCGACCGAGCACGGCACCGAGGTCGCCGTCATCGGCGGCGGACTCTCCGGGATCGTCGCCGCGTACGAGCTGATGAAGATGGGCCTCAAGCCGGTCGTCTACGAGGCCGACCGGATCGGCGGACGCCTGCGCACCGTCGGCTTCGACGGCTGCGACCCCTCGCTGACCGCGGAGATGGGCGCGATGCGCTTCCCGCCGTCCTCCACCGCGCTCCAGCACTACATCGACCTGGTGGACCTGGAGACCCGGCCGTTCCCCAACCCCCTGGCGGAGACCACCCCTTCGACGGTCGTCGACCTCAAGGGCGAGTCCCACTACGCCGAGACGGTGGCCGACCTGCCGCAGGTCTACCGGGACGTGGCCGCCGCCTGGAACGCCTGCCTCGAAGAGGGCGCCGACTTCTCCGACATGAACCGGGCGATGCGCGAGCGGGACGTGCCGCGCATCCGGGAGATCTGGGCGCGGCTCGTCGAGAAGCTCGACAACCAGACCTTCTACGGCTTCCTCTGCGACTCCCCGTCGTTCAGGTCCTTCCGGCACCGGGAGATCTTCGGGCAGGTCGGCTTCGGCACCGGCGGCTGGGACACCGACTTCCCCAACTCCATCCTGGAGATCCTGCGGGTCGTCTACAGCGAGGCCGACGACCACCACCGCGGCATCGTCGGCGGCTCCCAGCAACTGCCGCTGCGGCTGTGGGAGCGGGCACCGCAGAAGATCGTGCACTGGGCGCAGGGCACCTCGCTGGCCGGTCTCCACCGGGGCGGCGAGCCCCGCCCGGCCGTGACCCGGCTGCACCGCACCGCGGGCAACCGGATCACCGTCACCGACGCCGACGGCGACATCCGCACCTTCGCGGCGGCGGTCTTCACCGCGCAGTCCTGGATGCTGCTGTCGAAGATCGCCTGCGACGACGCGCTGTTCCCGATCGACCACTGGACCGCCATCGAGCGCACCCACTACATGGAGTCCAGCAAGCTGTTCGTCCCCGTCGACCGGCCGTTCTGGCTCGACAAGGACGAGAGGACCGGCCGGGACGTCATGTCGATGACGCTCACCGACCGCATGACGCGCGGCACGTACCTCCTCGACGACGGCCCCGACCGGCCCGCCGTCATCTGCCTCTCCTACACGTGGTGCGACGACAGCCTGAAGTGGCTGCCGCTCTCCGCGAACGAGCGGATGGAGGTCATGCTGAAGTCGCTCGGCGAGATCTACCCGGACGTCGACATCCGCAGCCACGTCATCGGCAACCCGGTGACGGTCTCCTGGGAGAACGAGCCCTACTTCATGGGCGCGTTCAAGGCCAACCTCCCCGGCCACTACCGCTACCAGCGCCGCCTGTTCACCCACTTCATGCAGGACCGCCTCCCCGAGGACAAGCGCGGCATCTTCCTCGCGGGCGACGACATCTCCTGGACCGCCGGCTGGGCCGAGGGCGCCGTCCAGACCGCCCTGAACGCCGTCTGGGGCGTCATGCACCACCTCGGCGGCACCACCGACCCCACCAACCCGGGGCCTGGCGACGCCTACGAGGACATCGCGCCGGTCGAACTGCCCGACGACTGAGGCGGTCCGACGGTCCGCCGAACCCGCGCGGCCCGCTCGGTCAGCCCGTCCCGTACCCGGCGCGGGGAACGCTCCGCCACTCCGGCAGGGGGGTGAGCAGCATGCGGCCCGCGAAGCCGATCGCCGTGTCCAGGCGGGTGGTGAACTCGGCGGCCAGGTCGGGGAGATGGCGCAGCGCCCACAGGGCGCGGGCGGTGGACCAGCTGGCGTCGCGGGCGCGGTCCAGGGACCAGGCGCCCACCAGGTGGGTGAGGGGATCGGCGAGCTGGAGCAGGTCGGGGCCCGGCATCAGCTCCTCCCGCACCCGTTCCTCCAGCGCGGCCAGCAGATCGCCGACCCGGTCGAACTCGTCCTCCAGGTCGGCCGGCTGGCAGGCGAGGGCGGCGCAGGTGTCCACGACGGCGAGCGCCAGGTCGTGTCCGATGTGCGCGTTGATGCCCGCGAGCGCGAACTGCACCGGCCGTACGCCGGGATGGCCCCGCAGGTGGAACAGCGGGCGCCAGCAGGCGGGCGGGCGGCGGCCGGTGGCGTCCGCGTCCACGGCCGCGAGGTAGCGCTCGGCGAACCGTACGTCCAGGGTGGCCGCGGCCAGGGGATCGGTGAACTCCCCGCCGTCGATGCGCCGGTCGACCTCCTCGGTGACGGTGAGGTAGACGCGGTTGAAGACCGCGACCCCGTCCCCGGGCGGGAGGGCCGCGTCGAGGGCGCGCAGCCGGGCGATCACCCCGTCCACCGGCCCGTCGGACGGCCCGGACCCACCCGGTCCGCCGGGCCCGGAGCCGCCGGGGCGCGGGACGAACTGTTCCAAGTGCGGCATGCGGCAAGGGTCCCAGCCCTAGGCTGACCCGCGGGCCGACGGGCCCGCCGCTTCCCCGGAACGAGGGAACGGGTCCGTCGCGCGCGAGCACCCGAGGGGAGCGTGGTACGTGCGAGGCGTGCGCGAACGGCGTCCGGGCCGACGCGGCGGCATCACCGCCCTCGCCTCGGCCGCCGTCGTCCTGGCCGTCGGCGCGGGGCTGTCGGCCGGATGCGGGGCCTCCGGGGACTCCGGGGACGCCGACGAGTCCGGGGGCCGTCCCGACCGCCGGGCGGTCGGAGCGTCGCGGACGGCACCGTCACCCGCGGCGAGCAGCCCCCTCCCGTCCGCCCCGGTGTCCCCCTCGGCCCCGGCCACGCCCTCCGCTTCCCCCACGCCCACCCGCGCCCCCGCCCGGCTCTACCGCCACCCCGCGTCCCAGATCCGCGACTGGCTCCGGGCCCACCCGGACGACGCACGCCACGCGGTCCTCGCGTCCCGCATCGCGGACCACCCGACGGCCGTGTGGTTCACCGAGACCACGCCGGACGCCCGGGGTGCCGACGCCACCCTCACCGCACGCGTCCGGGCGGTGACCTCGGGCGCGGCCGCGCGGGACCGGGTCGCGGTCGTCGTGGCGTACGCCGTCCCGGACCGCGACTGCGGCGGTGCCTCCGACGGCGGGGCGCGGGACGTCGCCGCCTACGGCCGCTGGATCGACCGGTTCGCCGCCGGGCTCGGCCCCCGCGAGGTGATCGTGCTGCTGGAGCCGGACGCGCTCGCCCAGACGGACTGCCTCTCCGCCGACGCCCTGTCCGCCCGCCTCACCGCGCTGGCCCGCGCGGGCCGCGCCATCCGGGCCGCCGCGCCGAAGGCCCGCGTCTACTACGACGCGGGCCACTCCCACTGGAACCCCCCGGCCGCCCAGGCGGCCCTGCTGGCCCGCGCCGGGGCCCGCGAGGCGTCCGGGATCTTCAGCAACGTCTCCAACTTCCGCCGCACCGCGGACGAGATCGCCTACGACCGGCGGGTACTGGACGCCCTCGGCGGCCCGCCCGGCCTCGGCGCCGTCATCGACACCAGCCGCAACGGCAACGGCCCGCCCGCCGACGACGCCTGGTGCGACCCCGACGGGCGGCGCATCGGCCGCACCCCGACCCTCGACACCGGCGCACCCCGCATCGACGCCTACCTGTGGGTGAAACCGCCCGGCGAGTCCGACGGCTGCAAGGGCGAGGCGGGGACGTTCAGCCCGGCGTACGCCTACGAACTCGCGGGCGGAGCACGGCCGTAGCGCCTCCCTCGGGCCGAACGCCCGTACCGCCGCCCGCGACCGCGCCCCCGGCGGCAGGTCATCGTCCTTGCTCGCCGCCCGTGTCGTAGGCCGACGTGCCCTCGTCCAACAGGGGCCGCTGGTCCTTGAGATGGGGCGGGGCGAAGGCGCGCAGGGCGTGGTAGCCGACGATGACGACGAGGGTGCCCAGCGCGATCCCGCTCAGCGAGAACGTGTCGGTGAACGTCATGGTGACGTCGCCGACGCCGATGATGATGCCCGCCGCGGCCGGGACCAGGTTCAGCGGATTGCGCAGGTCCACCCAGGCGTTGAGCCAGATCTGCGCGCCGAGCAGGCCGATCATGCCGTACAGGATGACGGTGATGCCGCCGAGGACGCCGCCCGGGATCGCGGCGACCACCGCGCCGAACTTCGGGCAGAGGCCGAAGAGGAGCGCGAACCCAGCGGCGGCCCAGTAGGCGGCCGTGGAGTAGACGCGGGTCGCGGCCATCACGCCGATGTTCTCGGAGTACGTGGTGTTGGGCGGGCCGCCGACCGCCGTGGAGAGCACCGAGCCGATGCCGTCGGCGGAGATCGCGGTGCCGAGCTTGTCGTCGAGCGGGTCGCCGGTCATCTCGCCGACCGCCTTGACGTGACCGGCGTTCTCCGCGACGAGCGCGATCACCACCGGCAGCGCCACCAGGATCGCCGACCACTCGAACGTCGGCCCGTGGAAGTCGGGCAGCCCGATCCAGTCGGCGCGTCCGACGGCGGACAGGTCCAGCCGCCAGTGGTCGGTGACCTTGCCGCTCGCGTCGGCGGAGTGGATACGGCCGAAGATCCGGTCGAACGCCCAGGAGACCGCGTAGCCGAAGACCAGGCCGAGGAAGATCGCGATCCGGGACCAGAAGCCCCGCAGACAGACCACGGCCAGCGCCGTGAACGCCATGACGAGCAGGGCCGTCCACTGGTCCTGCGGCCAGTAGGTGGAGGCGGTGACCGGGGCCAGGTTGAAGCCGATCAGCATCACCACCGCGCCGGTCACGATCGGCGGCATCGCCGCGTGGATGATCCGCGCGCCGAACCGCTGCACGGCCACGCCCACCAGGAACAGCGCGACGCCGACGACCAGGACCGCCCCGGTGACGGTGGCGCTGGTGCCGCCCTGGGCGCGGATCACGGCCGCCACGCCCACGAAGGACAGCGAGCAGCCGAGGTAGCTGGGCACCCGGCCGCGGGTCGCCAGCAGGAAGATCACCGTGGCGACACCGGACATCATGATCGCCAGGTTGGGGTCCAGGCCCATGAGGACCGGTGCGACGAACGACGCCCCGAACATGGCCACCACGTGCTGGGCGCCGAGCCCGATCGTGCGGGGCCAGGTGAGCCGTTCGTCGGGGCGGACCACCGCGCCGGGGGCGGGCGTGCGCCCGTCACCGCCGTGGAGTGTCCAGCGGACGCCGAGATCCATGGTGCGGTTTCGCTTTCGTCGTACGGAGGGAGGGGCGGGGCCGTGCGCGGCGCCGTACCCCTCCGGCTGGAGCGGACCGGGCCATTCTCACGCGCGCGAAGAGGGGTGAGCGACCGCTTAGGATCGGGGTGGGTGTCCGATGCACCTTTCCGCCCCGTGCGGCCCGTCCCGACCCCCTGTTCCGTCCCGCCCCAGGAGCCCCGCCCGTGACCGCCGAAACCTCGACCACCGCCCCGAACGCCACCCCCACCACCCCCGCGACCACCACCCCCGCCGAAACCGCCGCGCCCGCGCCCGACCCCCTCGCCCACGGCCGCCTCATCCCCGTCACCGTCCACTTCGACGACCTCGACGCGCTCGGCCTGCTGCACAACGCCCGCTACCCGCTCATGGTCGAGCGCGCCTGGACCGAGCTGTGGCACGAGCACGGGGTGCGGTTCGAGGGCGACTGGGCGGCGGCCGGGGACGCCTGCAACGCCGTCCGCGAACTGCGTATCGGCTACGAGGCCCCGGTGACCGCGGTCGGCCGCTACGCCGTCCACCTCTGGCTGGAGCGGCTCGGCACCACCGGCCTCACCTACGGCTTCCGCTTCTGCTCGGCCGACGGCGCCCTCACCTACGCGCGGGGCACCCGCGTCCTGGTCCGGCTGGACCCGGCGACGATGCGCCCCGCGCCGTGGAGCGACGTCCTCAGGTCCGCGGGCCGGGCACTGCTGCGTCCCGCGGAGTGACCGCCGGGGCCGCCTTGGTCCGCTCCCCGCCGCGCAGCACGCCCGCGCACACCACCAGGCCGACGGTCAGCACCGTCACCACGCCGAACGACACCATCAGGCTCGTCGCCTGCGCCACCCCGCCGATCAGCCCCGGCGCGATCAGGCCCGAGGTGTACGTGATGGTGGCGACGCCCGCGATGGCCTGGCTCGGGTTGGGCCCGCTGCGCCCGGCCGCGGCGAAGCACAGCGGGACGACGACGGCGATGCCCAGCCCCATCAGGCCGAACCCGGCGATCGCCGCCGCGGCGTTCCCCGACACCACGATCAGCACCCCGCCGAGCGCGGCCAGCACCCCGCCCGCCCGCACGGTACGCACCGCGCCGAGCCGGTTCACCACCGCGTCGCCCACCAGCCGCGCCACCGCCATCGTCAGCATGAAGCCGGTGGTGCAGGCCGCGGCGAGCCCGGCCGAGGAGTCGAGTTCGTCGCGCAGGTAGACCGCCGACCAGTCCAGGCTCGCGCCCTCCGCGAACACCGCGCAGAAGCCGACCGCGCCGATCAGCAGCGCCGAGCGCGGCGGCAGCGTGAAGCGCGGCGGGGGCTCCTCGTCGGCCGTCGGCCGCAGATCCAGCACCCACTGGCAGGCCAGCAGCCCGAGCAGGGTCAGCGCCACCGACGCGCAGACGTGGTGCAGCCGCGCGTCCACCCCCAGGTGCGCCGCGAGCGTCCCGCCCGCCGAACCGGCCAGCGCGCCCGCGCTCCACATGCCGTGCAGACCGGACATGATCGACCGGTCGAGCCGGTGCTCGACCTCCACACCCAGCGCGTTCATCGCCACGTCCGACATGCCCGCGGTCGCGCCGTAGGCGAACATCGCCAGGCAGAGGGTGACCAGGTTCGGCGCGAGCGCGGGCAGCATCAGCGACAGCGTCCACAGCGCCAGCAGCCCGCGCAGGGCGCCGCGGCTGCCGAACCGGTGGGTGATCCGCCCGGCGAGGGGCATCGCGCAGGCCGCGCCGAACGCGGTGAAGGCCAGCGCCACGCCGAGCTGTCCGGCGCTCACCGAGGCGTGGTCCTGGATCCACGGCACCCGGGTGGCGAACGAGCCGGTGACCGCCCCGTGCACGGCGAACACGGCGGCCACGGCCACCCTGGCCCGCCGCACCTCCGTCGGTGCCAGTGCCACGTCGCTCATCCCCGGTCCCGTCCCCCTCCTCACAGCGCTGACGCCCGGCGGACACGCCGAGCGTACGCCGCTCGTCCGCGGCGTCGCCGTAAACTATCAGGAACCCTGCCTGATAAATAGTGGACGGATTTGCCGGACCCGCCCGGCCCCCATGGGAGGATTCCCCGCATGCCCGCATCCCCGAGCACGGCCCGCGTCCTCAACGACCGGCTCGCCCTGCGCCTCCTCCAGGACGAAGGCCCCCTGACGGCAGGCCAGTTGAAGCAGCTCACCGGGCTCTCCCGGCCCACCGTCGCCGACCTCGTCGAGCGGCTCACCGCGGCCGGGCTGATCGAGGTCGTGGGGGAGGCGGGGGAGCAGCGGCGCGGCCCCAACGCCAGGCTCTACGGGCTGGTCGCCGGACGCGCCCACCTGGCGGCCCTGGACGTGCGCACCGAGGGCGTCACCGTCCTCGTCTCCGACCTGGTGGGCGGGGTCCTCGCCGAGGCCGCCGTCCCGATCGGCGGCGACACCGGCACCGGGTCCGCGGTGGAGCAGGCGGTCACCCTGGTCGAGCGGGCCGCGAAGGAGGCGGGCGCGGACGGGCTGCACACCGTCGGCATCGGCGCGCCCGGCCTGATCGACCCCGCCTCCGGCGACCTGCGCGACTCCTCCGGGCTGCCCGCCTGGCACCGCCGCCTGGTGGCCACCCTCGCCGAACGGCTGCCCGGCGCCCGCGTCACCGTCGAGAACGAGACCAACCTCGCCGCCCTCGCCGAACAGCGGGAGGGCGCCGCCCGCGACCGCGACACCTTCGTCCTGCTCTGGCTGGGCCACGGCACCGGCGCCGCCGTCGTCCTGGACGGCGCCCTGCGCCGGGGCGCCTCCGGCGGCACCGGGGAGATCGGCTTCCTGCCGGTGCCGGGCACCACCGGCCTGCCCTCGGCCACCGACTGCGCGGGCGGCTTCCACTCCCTCGCGGGCTCGGCCGCCATCACGTCCCTGGCCCGCGCACACGGCCTCCCCGGAGCCCCCGCCCCCGAGGAGCCGGGGGAACCGGAGGCGGCGGGGGTGGTACGGGCCGCGCTGGCCTCGGCGCGGGAGGCGGTCGCCGCGGTGCCGGAGGCGGTGACCTCGGTGCCGGAGGCGGGGGAGTCGGCGGTCACAGCGGGCGGCGCGGGGGAGTCCGCGCCTTCGGCGGACGGCACCACGGACCCCACGGCCACACCCGCATCCGCCCCCGCCCCCGTCCCCGTACGGCAGGACGCCCCGGCCTCGCCGCCCGCCCCGGCCTCTCCGCCGCACGCCGCCGCCGATCGTTTCCTGGACGCCCTCGCGGACCGGATCGCCCTCGGGGCGGCCTCCGTGGTCGCCGTGCTGGACCCGGGGTGCGTGGTGCTCGGCGGCGAGGTCGGCCGGGCGGGCGGGCCGGACCTCGCCGCCCGCGTCGAACGGCGGCTGCGGCGGATGTCCCCGCTGCCCACCGAGGTGCGCCCCAGCGCGCTGGGCGGCGGCGCGGTCCTGCGCGGGGCGCTGCTCACCGCCCGCGAGTCCGCCCAGGACGACCTCTTCGGAGCCCCGGACGCCACCTGACGGGCCACTTGACGGGCCACCTGACGGGCCGGCGGAATCCGGCCCCGGCCCGCAGGCCCAGCCGCCCGGCCCCCTTCCCCCCGCTCAGCCCCGCCGCCGCGCCAGGTACTCCTCGAACGTCCCCTTCCCCACCGCCCGTTCGGGCGCCAGGTGGCCGCCCGCCCGGAAGGCGCGGTAGGCCTTGCCGAACAGAGGCACGTTCAGCACCGCGCGCCGCTTCCCGGTGGCCGTCAGGTAGGCGCGGGCCAGCGAGGCGAACGTACGGACCTCGGGTCCGCCCAGGTCCTCGACCCGTCCCGCGGGCGGGCCCGCCGCCAGCTCCGCGAGCCGGTCCGCGACCTCCGCCACCTCGACCGGCTGGTCGCTCACCCCGGCCGGGAGCAGCAGCACCGGCAGCTTCGCCAGCCCGTCGAACAGCTGGACGAGCAGATCGTGGAACTGGGTGGCGCGCAGCACGGTCCAGCCCAGCCCCGACCCCGCGACCAGGCCCTCGACGGCGTGCTTGGCGCGGTAGTAGCCGAACGGCACCCGGTCCACGCCGACGATCGAGATGTACACCAGGTGCGCCACCCCGGCCCGCCGCGCCGCGTCGATCAGGTGCCCGGCGGCCTCCTCGTCGCCGCCGCGCGGGCTGCTCGCGCAGTGCACCACCGTGTCCACGCCCGCGAGCGCCGTGTCCAGACCGGGCCCGCCCGCCCGCAGGTCGACGGCGTACGGCCGCGCGCTCCGGCTGAGGACCCGGACCTCGTGCCCGTCCGCCCGCAGCCGCTCGACGACGAGCCGCCCGAGGGTTCCGGTCCCGCCGGTCACCAGGATCGTGGTCATGCTGGTCAGCTCCTTCCGACACGGGACGCCCCTGTGCGGAACGCCCTCGTGAGCCTTGACCGGACAGCACCCCCGGAATGTGACACCCGGCCGCGGAACCGGCTGCCGGACCCGCGCGGCGGCCGTCAGCCCCGGGCGAGCTGACGCCGTACGAAGTCCAGCTTGTCGGGGTTCATCACGGCCCGCACCCGGGCGATGGCGTCGCCGTCGCAGCCGAAGGCGAGCACGCCGACCGGCTGGTCGCCCGCGTGGACGAGGAGCCCGGCGGCGCCGTTGACCTCGGTGATCGTGTACGTGAGGCCGTCGCCGCCCTTGCGGAGGGTGCCGAGGAGGAAGCGGACCACCTTGGCGCGGCCCACGACCGGCCGCAGGGCGGCGCTGACCCGGCCGCCACCGTCGCTCCACCAGGTGACGTCGTCGGCGAGGACCCGCTCCAGCGCGGTGAGGTCGCCGTCCCGGGCGGCGGCGACGAAGGACTCCACCAGCTCCCGCTGCCGCCGCGGCGCGGCCTCGAACCGCGCCTCGCCCTCCGCGAGCCGCGCCACCGCCCGCCGGTACAGCTGACGGCAGTTGGCCTCCCCGATCCCGAGCACGCCGGAGATCTCGCGGTGCCCGTAGGCGAAGGCCTCCCGCAGCACGTACACCGCCCGCTCGGTCGGCGTCAGCCGTTCCAGCAGCACCAGCAGGGCGTACGACACCCCGTCCCGCAGCTCGGCCGCCTCCTGGGGGCCGAGGGCGCCCTCGGCGGTGACGACCGGCTCGGGCAGCCAGGTCCCGGGGTAGCGCTCGCGGCGGGCCCGCGCCGAGGTCAGCCGGTTGAGGCAGAGCCGGGTGACGGCGGTGGCCAGCCAGGCGGCGGGCCGCTCGACGGCCGCCCGGTCGGTGCCGTCGAACCGCAGCCAGGTGTCCTGGACCGCGTCCTCCGCCTCATGGGCCGACCCCAGCATCCGGTAGGCGATACCGAACAGCCGGGGTCGGTGGATCTCGAACTCCTCGGCACGCGCGGTCGTCATGACCTCACCCTGTCAGAGCGGTGCGCGGGGCCGGGGAGGCCGGGGTGGAGAGGCCCGGCGGCGGGCAAGGGCCGTCGTCACCGCCGCCGGGCCGGTCTTGTGGTGCGGAGGGTGGATCAGCAGGCGCCGAGGTCCTGCCACACCCCCCACTCACCGGTGGTGCCGGGCTCCTCGCCCTTCGTCCACCACTTGGCCCGCCAGGTGTGCCCCTTGTGCGAGACGCGGGTGTCGCCGACGTACTCCGCGGTCGCGTTCCACGCCGGGGAGGCGCAGGTGCCGCTGCTGCCGGACGGGGAGGGCGACGGCGAGGCGCTGCCGGACGGGCTGGGGCTCGGGCTCGGGCCCGTGGACGTCGACGGGCTGGGGCTCGGGCTGCCGCCGGGCTCCACCACTGTCGTCCCGCGCGCCAGGTCCCCGGCGAGGGCGTACGTCTTGCCGCCGAAGGTCACCGTCCAGTTCGACGGGGTCGACACCGGCAGGTAGTAGACGAAGTCCAGCTCCACCGACGCGCCGGGCGCCAGCGTCTGCCAGGCGGGCAGCTTCAGGGAGACCCGGTTGTAGTCGCCCTTGAGGCCGCCGACGTTGTTCGCCGCCGTGTGGTCGCTGCGGATCACCGAAGTGCCCCAGCCGGACTGGTCCTTGGCGTTGCCGGGGGCCGAAGTGCCGTAGTCGAAGCGGAACTCGGAGCCGCCGGGCAGCGTGGTCGAGGTGTTGTTGGTGATCTTCAGCTTCGGGCTGATCGGGTAGTTGGAGTCGCCGAGCGGGAACTGGCCGAACTCCACGTCGATCTTCAGCGCCTCGGTCGGCAGGTCGATCGTGGACCGCTTCGCGCCGTACGGCGAGGCGGACTTGAACTTGTCGTACATCAGCGAGGTCAGCGTCGAGCCGGGCTCGTACTGGCCCTTGGCCGCGTTCCAGCCGTAGTCACCGGCAAGCTCCCAGACCATCGTGCCGCCGATGCCCTTGTTCACCACGTAGTCCGCCTTGGCGGCCACCGACTGCTCGTCCTCGGTCGACAGGAACACCTTCTTCTCGGCGTTCCACAGCCACGGCGCGACCAGCGTGGAGTCGTACTTGCGGGCATAGGTGCCGGTCAGCCTGGTCCCGGCCGGGAAGCCGTACTGCGTGACGTAGTCGCCGACGACGCCCTTCTCCAGGTTCTTGGCGTGCCACATCGGGTTGGACCCGGCGGGCGACTCCTTGCCCGCGGTGTCCAGGTCGTGCCAGAGGTTGTCTATGCCGACGGCGCCGTCACCGCACTTGGTCAGCCCCGCCCCGGCCGGGCAGGTGGTGGTCGCCGCCTTGCCCCACAGACCGTCGGTGCCGCCGGTGACGTTCTTGAACCCCCGTGTGTAGTAGGGGAGTCCGATGTTGATCCGGCCGGCCGGCATCGAGCCGCGGAAGTAGTGGTAGGACCAGTCGGTGTTGAGGTAGCCGGTGCCGCCGTACTGCGAGGTCGTGTAGACGCCCGCCGAGGCGAGTTCGGCGTCCTTGCCGTCGTCGAAGAGCGAGGCGTTCGGGCCGACGTACTCGTTCCAGGCGCCGTGCAGGTCGTACGACATGATGTTGACGTAGTCCAGGTACTTCTGGACCTGGAACGTCTCCATGCCGCGCAGCAGATAGCCCGACGAGGGCGCCGCCACCGACAGCAGGTAGTGCTTGCCGTCCGCCGCGCCCGCGCGGTCCAGCTTCTCGCGGAGGGTCTTCATCAGGGCGGCGTAGCCCTTGACCAGACCGGCCCGGCGGGCGTTGGAGAGGGACCAGTCGAGCGGGTTGCCCGCGTCCTTCATCGTCGTCGGGTACTCGTAGTCGATGTCGACGCCGTTGAAGCCGTACTTGCGGATGAAGTCGACCGAGGAGTTCGCGAAGGTGTCGATGCCCGCCTGGTTGACGGAGCCGTCCGCGTTGGTGGCCATCGAGTAGAAGCCGCCCGAGTTCACGCGGGTGCCGTCGGCGGCGAAGTAGCCGCCCGTCTCGGCCCAACCGCCCACCGAGATCAGCGTCTTGACGTTCGGGTGCTGCTTCTTGAACTTGTTGAGCAGGTTGAAGTGGCCCTGGTAGGAGAAGGACGGGTCCATCTCCGCGCCCGCCACGCCCGGCCAGGTCATCCCGGTGGCCGCGTTGGTCGCGCCGTCCGCGCCCACCGACAGCTTGTTGCCGCCGTCGACGTGCGCGAAGGCGTAGTTGAGGTGGGTGACCTTGTCCCAGGGGATGTCCTTGGCGAGGTAGGCGGGGGTGCCGTCCTTGCCGGTGCGCCAGCCGGTGAAGTAGCCGATCACCCGGCGCTGGTGGTCCGCGCCCATCTTCTCCCGGCCCGCCGTGTCGTAGACCGAGCAGTAGGGGACGTCGACGCCGGGCGTCTGGTAGAGGCCGTCGGGGCGACAGGACCCCTGGTCGGCGGCGTTGGAGACGGTGGCGGGCAGTCCGGCGAGCAGCAGACCCGCGACCGCTCCGGCGGCGGCGAGCAGGGCCGGTCTCGCCCGGCCTCGTGAAGGGGACAGCACAGACAGCACAGTCGGTTCCTCTCCGCGGAAGTTGCGCAGAACATAAAGAGGACTAGACCACTGCGTCAATAGGTATGGACCAATTTCGGGGCGCGGGCCCGGTGGAGGGCAAGGCGGGCGCCCCGGAAGGGAGTTGGGGGCGGTCTCGACCGGCACGTCCCGCTCCGCCCGAGAAGTCCACGCACGCGGCCTGTGAGCCAGCCCACAGACTTCGCCCGCGTGGACGCCTTGCGGGCGTGGCACACTGGCCCTGTACCAACAGCAGCGCACTCCGGGGTCGGTGAAAGTCCGAACCGGCGGTTACAGTCCGCGACCCGGTCGCTTCCAGCGACCGGTTGACCAGGTGAAATTCCTGGACCGACGGTTAAAGTCCGGATGGGAGGCAGTGCGCGGCGGGCGGGCATTCGTGCGCGCCGCCGTATATGTACTCGTCCGTGGACGAGTCTGTCCGGCGTCGCTCCCGGTGTCGACGTCCGCTCTCTCTGTCGTCCTCGACAGGCCCCGGAGTCCGTGCCCCCATGAGGCAGGAGGACCCGGGAAGTGTTCACCGGAATCGTCGAAGAGCTGGGTGAGGTCACCGCCGTCGAGAACCTCGGCGACGCCTCCCGCTTCAGGCTGCGCGGCCCCGTCGTCACCGACGGAGCGAAGCACGGCGACTCCATCGCCGTGAACGGGGTCTGTCTCACCGTCGTGGAGCACGAGGGCGACGAGTTCACCGCCGACGTCATGGCGGAGACCCTCAAGCGCTCCAGCCTCGGCGCCCTCGCCGTCGGCTCCCGCGTCAACCTCGAACGGCCCACCGCCGTCGGCGACCGCCTCGGCGGCCACATCGTGCAGGGCCACGTCGACGGCACCGGACACGTCCTCGCCCGGCAGCCCTCCGAGCACTGGGAGATCGTGACGGTCTCCCTCCCCGCCGACCTCTCCCGCTACGTGGTCGAGAAGGGCTCCATCACGGTCGACGGCATCAGCCTCACCGTCGTCGAGGCCGCCGCCGACCACTTCACCGTCAGCCTCATCCCCACCACCCTCGCCCTCACCACCCTCGGCCTCAAGCAGCCCGGCGACCCGGTCAACCTGGAGGTCGACATCGTCGCCAAGTACGTCGAGCGGCTCCTCGCGAACACCGGGGCCCACTCCGGCGCGGCGGGCACCGCCGACGGCACGGACACCGGGGGAGCGGGCCGGTGAACTCCCTCAACACCGAGGCCTTCACCCTCTTCGGCCAGCACATCCTCTGGTCGGACGCGATCGGCAACAGCTTCGGCCTCGTCGCCCTCGCCCTCGGCCGGCGCCGCTCCCTGTGGAGCTGGCCCGTCCAGTTCCTCTCCGGCCTCATCCTCTTCGGCGCCTTCTACGGCAACCTCACCGGCAGCGCGGGCAAGCAGGCCGTCGTCATGGTCGTCGCGCTCTACGGCTGGTGGCGGTGGAACCGCGACCGGGGCACCTCCGCCGACGGCCACATCGCGCCCCGCTTCGCCACCTGGCGCGAGCGCGCCGCCATGATCGCCGCCGCCGCGGCGGGCACCGTCGCCGTGGCCCTCCTCTTCAAGGCCTACCCGCACCTCTCCTGGGACCCCTGGCCCGACGCCTACATCTTCGTCGGCACCGTCGTCGCCATGTACGCCCAGGCCCGGGGCATGGTCGAGTTCTGGTTCGCCTGGCTCCTCGTCGACCTCGTCGGCGTCCCCCTCAACTTCGCCAACGGCTACGCCTTCTCCGGCTTCGTCTACGTCATCTACGGCGCGCTCGTCCTGTGGGGCATGCGCGACTGGTGGCTGCGCTCCCGCAGGGGTCCGCGGCCCGCTCTGGAAGGAGCGCCCGCATGAGCACCGCACCCGCCCTGTACCGCACCGACGGCACCCACGGCACCCACGACGGTGGCGGCGGCGCCGAGGACCTCCGCCTCGACCCCGTCGAGCAGGCCATCGCCGACATCGCCGCCGGCCGCCCGATCGTGGTCGTCGACGACGAGGACCGCGAGAACGAGGGCGACCTCGTCATCGCCGCCGAGAAGGCCACCCCCGAGATCATCGCGTTCATGATGAGCGAGTGCCGCGGCCTGATCTGCGCCCCCATGGAGGGCGAGGAACTCGACCGGCTCCGCCTGCCGCAGATGGTCGACGACAACACCGAGTCTATGAAGACCGCGTTCACCGTCTCCGTCGACGCCTCCGCCGCGCACGGCGTCACCACCGGCATCTCCGCCGCCGACCGCGCCACCACCCTGCGCCTCCTCGCGGGCGGCACCGCCGAACCCGGCGACCTGGTCCGCCCCGGCCACGTCTTCCCGCTGCGCGCCCGGCCCGGCGGCGTCCTCGTCCGCGACGGGCACACCGAGGCCGCCGTCGACCTGGCCCGCCTGGCGGGACTGCGGCCCGCGGGTGCCATCGTGGAGATCGCGGGCGAGGACGGCCGGATGCTCCGGCTGCCCGAACTGGTGCCCTTCGCCCGCAAGCACGGCCTGACGATCATCTCCATCGAGGACCTGATCGCCTACCGCCGCACCGCCGAGCCCACTGTCCGCCGCGAGGCCGAGGTCCGCCTGCCCACCGCGCACGGCACCTTCACCGCGTACGGCTACCGCTCCACCGCCGACGGCGTCGAGCACGTCGCCCTCGTGCACGGCGACATCGGCGACGGCGAGGACGTCCTCGTCCGGCTGCACTCCGAATGCCTCACCGGCGACGTCTTCGGCTCCGCCCGCTGCGACTGCGGCCCCCAGCTCGACGCCGCCCTCGACCGCATCCAGACCGAGGGCCGGGGCGTGGTGGTCTACCTGCGCGGACACGAGGGCCGC
This sequence comes from Streptomyces sp. NPDC091281, assembly GCF_044757425.1. Lineage (NCBI taxonomy): Bacteria > Bacillati > Actinomycetota > Actinomycetes > Kitasatosporales > Streptomycetaceae > Streptomyces > Streptomyces sp. NPDC091281. The sequence continues at coordinate 434,593 of NZ_JBIVUY010000006.1, forward strand.
GGCATCGGCCTGCTGTCCAAGCTGCGCGCCTACGAACTCCAGGAGCGCGGCCGGGACACCCTCGACGCCAACCTCGAACTCGGCCTGCCCGCCGACGCCCGCGACTACGGGGCGGGCGCCCAGATCCTCGACGACCTCGGCGTGCGCGGCGTCCGCCTCATGACCAACAACCCCGAGAAGTCCGACGCCCTCGTCCGGCACGGCCTGCGGGTCACCGCCCGCGAGCCGATGCCCGTCCAGGCCGACGAGCACAACATCCGCTACCTGCGCACCAAGCGCGACCGCATGGGCCACGACCTGCCCTGGCTGGACCCGGTCCCCGTGTCCCCCTGCGGCACCCAGTAGGACCCCGCGCGCCACCAGCGCGACCCGTAACCCGTACGACCCGCACGACCAGTACGACCCGCACGAGAAACGCACGAAGGAGAGACGTGAGCGGCAAGGGTGCACCGGAACTGTCCGTACGCGACGTGGGCGACCTCAGGGTCGCCGTCATCGCGGCGCAGTGGCACGAGAAGGTCATGGACGGACTGGTCGACGGCGCCCTGCGCGCCCTGCACGACCTCGGCATCGACGAGCCGACCCTGCTCCGGGTCCCCGGCAGCTGGGAACTCCCCGTCGTCGCCAAGGTCCTCGCGGGCCGCGGCTACGACGCGATCGTCGCCCTCGGCGTCGTCATCCGCGGCGGCACCCCCCACTTCGAGTTCGTCTGCCAGGGCGTCACCCAGGGCCTCACCCAGGTCTCGGTGGAGACCGGCGTCCCCGTCGGCTTCGGCGTCCTCACCTGCGACACCGAGGAGCAGGCCCTCGACCGCGCCGGGATCGAGGGCTCCCGCGAGGACAAGGGACACGAGGCGGTGACCGCCGCCGTCGCCACCGCGGCCACGCTCCGCTCAGTATCCGAACCGTGGCGTTAGCCCGGCCGGGACTACGCGTAAAGTGGGCGCCATCATGTCCAAGAAGACGTTCGAGGAGCTGTTCACCGAGCTCCAGCAGAAGGCCGCCACCGGCGACCCCGCCACCTCCCGCACCGCCGAACTCGTGGGCAAGGGCGTCCACGCCATCGGCAAGAAGGTCGTCGAGGAGGCCGCCGAGGTCTGGATGGCCGCCGAGTACGAGGGCAAGGACGCCGCGGCCGAGGAGATCTCCCAGCTGCTGTACCACGTCCAGGTGATGATGGTCGCCCGCGGCATCACCCTGGACGACGTCTACGCCCACCTGTAAGCCGCACCCCGACCGCCCCCGCACCGCCACCACGCGAAGGAAGCCGACCTCATGCTGCGCATCGCCCTCCCCAACAAGGGTTCCCTGTCCGGACCTGCGGGGGAGATGCTGCATGAGGCCGGCTACCGGCAGCGCCGCGAGTCCAAGGAACTGCGCACCGTCGACCCGGACAACGAGGTGGAGTTCTTCTACCTCCGCCCCCGCGACATCGCCATCTACGTCTCCTCCGGCCGCCTCGACATCGGCATCACCGGCCGCGACCTGCTCGTCGACTCCGGCGCCGACGCCGAGGAGATCCTCCCCCTCGGCTTCGCCCGCTCGACCTTCCGCTTCGCCGCCAAGCCCGGCACCGCCGCCTCCGTGACCGACCTCAAGGGCCGCACCGTCGCCACCTCCTACGAGGGGATCGTCGCCGGACACCTCGCCGAGCACGGCATCGACGCCTCCGTCGTCCACCTCGACGGCGCCGTGGAGACCGCGATCGAACTCGGTGTCGCCGAGGTCATCGCGGACGTCGTCGAGACCGGTACCTCGCTGCGCAACGCGGGCCTGGAGATCTTCGGCGACCCGATCATGACCTCCGAGGCCGTCGTCATCCGCCGCACCGGCGCCGACGGCGACGAACCCAAGGTCCAGCAGTTCCTGCGCCGCCTCCAGGGCGTCCTCGTCGCCCGCACCTACGTGATGATGGACTACGACTGCCGGGTCGAGCAGCTGGAGAAGGCCGTCGCGCTCACCCCCGGCCTGGAGTCCCCGACCGTCTCCCCCCTGCACAACGAGGGCTGGGTCGCCGTCCGCGCCATGGTCCCCACCAAGGACGCCCAGCGCATCATGGACGACCTGTACGACATCGGCGCACGGGCCATCCTGACCACGGCCATCCACGCCTGCCGCCTCTGAGGAACCCCGCGACCATGTCCGACCAGAGCCCGTCCCTCCCCGTCGTCCTGCGGCCGGGCCGCACCCGCGCGGTGCTGCTCACGGCCGGGGTGGCGATCTTCCTCGTCATCTCGGCCATCGCCCTCGCCCTGGACAGCCTCGGCCCCGGCGAACGGCTCAGCTTCATCGTCACCGGCGGCCTCATCCTCTGGGTGCTGGCCACCCTCGCCCGGGTCCGCGTCCTCGCCGACGAGGCGGGCGTCACCGTGGTGAACATCGCCACCAGGCGGCGCCTCGCCTGGGCGGAGATCCTCCGGGTGAACCTCCGACCGGGCGACCCCTGGGTCTTCCTCGACCTCAGCGACGGCACCAGCCTGCCCGCCCTCGGCATCCAGCCCGGCATCGACAAGCAGCAGGCCATCGCCCAGGCACGCACCCTGCGCACCCTCGTCGAGGCCCGCTCCGCACACCCCGCCGAGCCGGACCGCGGCTGACACTCGCGGCCGTCGGCCCTGCCGCATCCGGCCCCCTCTTGATTAATCTGGTGACGGAAGGCGCGTTCCCGGCGCCTCCACCCCTGGCGCGCCCTGCCCGGCGCACAGGGGTTCCTGCTACCCGAGGAGTGACTCCCTCCGGCGATGGACGGTTCGTCCTGTAGTACCTGCGCCGCCCCCTCCCACCCCGAGGCGGCGGCATCATGACCATCCCCCTGCTGCTCCTGGCGGCCGCGTTCCTGCTGATCCTGGCCAACGGCTTCTTCGTGGCCGCCGAGTTCGGCCTCGTCACCGTGGACCGCCCGGACGCCGAGAAGGCCGCCGCCGACGGCGACCGCCGCGCCCGTACGGTCGTCGCCTCGCTGAAGGAACTCTCCTTCCAGCTCTCCGGCACCCAGCTCGGCATCACCCTCACCTCCCTCGTCGTCGGCATGCTCGCCGAGCCCGCGCTCGCCGCGCTCCTCGACGGACCCGTCACCGCGCTCGGTGTCCCCGAGGGCGCCGTGTCCGGCGTGGCCGTCGTCATCGGCATGCTGCTGGCCGCCGCCGTGCAGATGGTCGTCGGCGAACTCGTGCCGAAGAACTGGGCGGTCTCCCGGCCGCTCCAGGTCGCGCGGTTCGTCGCCGGACCGCAGCACGCCTTCGCCCGGCTCTTCCGGCCGGTCATCTCCGCCCTCAACGCCGTCGCCAACCGCCTGGTGCGCGCCCTCGGCGTCGAGCCCACCGACGAGCTGGCCTCCGCCCGCACCCCCGGTGAACTCGTCTCCCTGGCCCGCCACTCCGCGCAGGCCGGCACCCTCGAACAGGACACGGCCGACCTGTTCGTGCGCACCCTGTCCCTGGCCGGGCTGACCGCGCAGCACGTCATGACGCCGCGCGTGAAGGTCAGCGCCCTCCAGGCGTCGGCCACCGCCGAGGACGTGGTCAACCTGACCCGCGCCACCGGCCTGTCCCGCTTCCCCGTCTACCGCGAGAAGATCGACGAGATCGTCGGCATGGTCCACCTCAAGGACGCCCTGGCCGTCCCCGTCCACGAACGGCTGCGCACCCCGCTCGACCGGATCTCCCGCCCCGCCCTGCTGGTCCCCGAGACCCTGCCGGTCCGGCCGCTGCTGGCCCGGCTGCGCAGCGAGCAGCCCATCGCCGTCGTCGTCGACGAGTACGGCGGCACGGCCGGGGTGGTCACCCTGGAGGACATCGTGGAGGAGATCGTCGGCGAGGTCCGCGACGAGCACGACGGCCTCGACACCCCCGAACTGGCCGCCGCCCCGCCCGAGGACGGCCGCCCCGCCTGGGACGTCGACGGCAGCTGCCGCGTCGACACCCTCAGCCGGATAGGACTCACCGCCCCCGAGGGGCCGTACGAGACGGTCGCCGGACTCGTGGCCGACCTGCTCGGCCGCATCCCCGCCGTCGGCGACCGCGCCGACCTGCCCGGCTGGCGGCTGTCCGTCCGCCGGGTCGGCCACTACCGCGCCGAACGCGTCCGGATCGTCCGGACCGGGACGGTCGTGGAGGTCGCCCGGTGAGCCTCCTCCAACTCGCCTTCGCGGTCCTCCTCGTGCTCGCCAACGGCTTCTTCGTCGGCGCCGAGTTCGCCCTCGTCTCCGTCCGCCGCAGCCAGATCGAACCGCTCGGCACCGCCCGCGCCCGCCAGGTCCTGCACGGCCTGGAGCGCCTGCCGCAGATGATGGCCGCCGCCCAGTTCGGCATCACCCTGTGCTCCCTCACCCTGGGCGCGGTCGCCGAACCGACGGTGGCGCACCTGCTGGAGCCGGTCTTCGCGGGCATGCACGTCCCGCACGGCATGGTCCACCCGCTGGGCTACGTCATCGCCCTGGCCGCGGTCGTCTTCTTCCACCTCGTGATCGGCGAGATGGTCCCGAAGAACCTCGCCATGGCCGCCCCGGAGAAGGCCGCGCTGTGGCTCAGCCCCGGCCTGGTCGCCTTCGCCCGGCTGTGCCGCCCGGTCACCGTCGCCCTCGGCGCCTGCGCCCAGGGCATCCTGCGCCTCTTCCGCGTCGAGCCCAAGGACGAGGTCGAGGCCGTCTTCACCAGCGAGCAGCTCAACCGGCTGGTGGAGGACTCCGGCCAGGCCGGACTGCTCGACCCCGAGGAGCAGGAACGGCTGGAGGACGCCCTGGAGCTGGGCTCCCGCCCGGTCACCGACGTCCTGCTCAAGCGGGAGTCGCTGGTGACGGTGCCGCCGTCGGTCACTCCGGGCCAGATCGTCGAACTGACCGCCCGCACCGGCTACTCCCGCTTCCCGGTCACCGCGGGCAAGGGCGCCTTCATGGGCTATCTGCACGTCAAGGACGTCCTCGAACTGGAGGAGTCCGACCGCGCGGTGCCCCAGCAGGTCTGGCGCCCGATGACCACCCTGCGCTCCGAACTGCCCCTGGACGACGCCCTGACGGTGATGCGCCGCGCGGCCACCCACCTCGCCCAGGTCGCCGACGCCTCCGGCCGGGTCCTCGGCCTGGTCGCCCTGGAGGACGTCCTGGAACTGCTGGTGGGCGAGGTCACCGACCCCGCCCACCGCGAGCCGCCGCCGCAGCTCCCCGTGCAGGAACTCAAGGTCGGCGGCCAGGCCACGTCGGAGCAGGCCATGGCCACCTGAGTCACCGCTCGACGGCACGACCGGCGGTCCGGGGCACGCTCCCGGACCGCCGTCGCCGTACCGGCCCGCGCGCGGGAGAGGGCGTCAGCCCGCCGCCGGGTCCTGCGGTCCGCGGCCCGACAGGACCTCGCCGTACGCCTGCATCAGGTCCGGCAGCCGCAGGGTCGCCAGGTCGTCGCGGGACAGGGCGCCCGGGTAGACCGACAGCCGCAGATCGCGGTAGGCGCAGCTCTTCTCGTACAGCGTGCGCAGGAAGCGGCCGTTGCCGAGTTCGTCGATCCACCCCTGGTCCACCACGTGCCCGGCGATCGAGCGCAGCTCGTCCAGCGCCTCCTCGTCCCACGCGTCCCCGTTCTCCGCCGCGAGGACCTCGCCGATCGAGGTCAGCTCCAGCGGGCGGTACGACGGGAAGTCGACGCGCGTCGTGAAGCGGGACGACAGCCCGGGGTTGGCCGTGAGCAGCCGGTCCATGCCCTCCGGGTAGCCCGCCAGGATCACCACCAGGTGGTCCCGGTTGTCCTCGGCCCGCTTCAGCAGGACCTGGAGGGCCTCGTCGCCGTAGGCGTCGCCCTTGCCGTAGCCGGTGTTGGACAGGGAGTACGCCTCGTCCACGAAGAGCACCCCGCCGAGCGCGGAGTCGATCAGCTCGTTGGCCTTCACGGCCGTCTGGCCCAGGTACTCGCCGACCAGGTCGGCCCGCTGCGCCTCCACGAGGTGGTCGCCGCCGAGCAGGCCGAGGGCGTAGAAGACGCGGCCCAGGATGCGGGCCACCGTCGTCTTGCCGGTGCCGGACGGGCCGGAGAAGACGAAGTGCCGCTTCGGCGGCTGTACCGGCAGCCCCTGCCCGGCCCGCAGCCGCGCCATGTTCAGCTGCGCCGACAACGCCTTGACCTGCCGTTTCACCGGTTCCAGGCCGACCATCCGCTCCAGCTCGCTCAGTGCCTCCTCCAGCAGCGCCGGATCGGTCGGGCCCGCGGGCAGCACCGACGGCACGACCGTCCGCGCCCGCACCACCCGCTCGTCCGGCCTGCTTCCGGTCGGCAGCGGACCCACCGGCGGCAGCTCGGAGGGCTCGCCGAGCCGCAGGTCCCGGCTCTCGGTGCCGAACAGCGGGTCCAGGGTGTCGGGGCCGTCGCCGACGTCCTGACCGACCCCGGTCAGGGTGATCGCGGCGAGGTCGGCCGCGCCGTCGTAGTCGTCGTAGCCGTCGCCCTCGGAGATCGCGGCGAGCCGCGCGGAGGTGTCCATGAAGGCCGGGTCGACGCGGTGCACGGCCCGGTAGAGGGGGAGCGCGGCGGCGGACCGGCCGGTGCCCTCGTGCGCCCGCGCCAGCCAGTACCGCAGCTCCTTGCGCTGCGGCTGCTCGCTGCGGCAGCGCATCAGCGCGGTGGCCAGCAGGGGTTCGGCCTGCCCGTACATCTCCAGCCGCACGCGGGCCATCCCGCCGAAGAGTCCGGCCTCGATGCCGAGCAGCGGGTCGTCCACCAGCGGGTCGGTGTGCCGGACCAACTGCTCCCAGTCCTTGACCAGATAGGCGCGGCAGGCGTGCAGGAAGCGGACCTGGTGGTCGGTGTCGACGGGCGGGAGACCGGCGAGCGCCCGGTCCAGCTCGGGTACGTGCCGTCCGTCCAGCCAGTGCGAGGCGTGCGCGAGCAGCAGGTCACGGGGGCTCTCCAGCACCGGCTGCACCCACCAGCCCAGCCAGTACCAGGAGTTGAGGGTGCGCTGGTGGCGGGTGCGCTGCTCGCCGAAGCGGTCGCGGTGACGGAACATCCGCAGCAGCGCGGTCGTCGTGTCCACGCGCAGCGCGTGCAGCCCGAGCCAGCCGTCGGCCATGCCGGGATCGATCCGCACCGCGGTGCGGAACTCCTCCTCCGCCTGCGGGTAGGCGCCCATCGTGTATGCGTCCACGCCCCTGAGCCAGGCGAGGTCGGCCGGGGCCTCGGGGCCCCGCGTGCCGAAGTCCATCTCGTCCCCCACCAACCGTGCCCCCGTCGGTATGCCGCCGGGCCGGCGCCCGTCGGCTGCCTTGGTCGAACCGCTGTGCTGCGGACCGGAGTTGCGAGGTGCGCGCAGCAGTCGCCCGTAGGTCGCACCGAAGGCATCGTACCTGCGGAGGAGGGGCCCGCCGTAGGGTGCGGTACCGGCCGACGGGCGGTCCGGGAGCGCGAGGGGCGCATCACGCGCGGTGACCCTGGGTGAGCAAATGACGCCTCACGGCGTCCACTTGGGGAGGCGGGAGGGGCGCGAGGGCAGAACGAAGCCCCCGATCACGGGGGAACAACCGGGGGCTTCGTGTCTGCGGGGCGGCCGCGAAAGCCGCACATCGGAAACGTAAGTCCTGTACGGGCCCTCGGTCAAGCCGAGTTGAGGCAGTTGGCGGACTTCCGGCACCGGCGCCTTCACAGGTTCACCACATCGCGGTGGACCCCTCACGGTCGGTGACCGGGCGGTGTGCTCAGCGCGTTCTCCCGGGCCCCGGGAGCATCGCGTACCCCTCGGCCACCTGCCGCACCAGCAGGTCCGCGTACGGCCGCGACGGGTCCTCGGCGAAATGCCGCCCCTCGGCCAGGACCCAGCCGTCCCAGAACTCCCGCTGTTCCGCCCCGTCCCGTGCCCGGCCCCGCGCCCAGGCCTCGTCGCGGGCCAGGTCCATCCAGAGCAGGTGCGCCAGGTGCGGTCGCAGCGCGCGGCGGCCCGCGCCCACGCCCTCGACCAGGACCACCGGGTCCGGTGCCAGCGTCCGGACCGCCGGTCCGAAGCGGCGGGTCCGCCAGTCGTACGTCGTGTAGTGGGCGGTCGTGCCCCGGCCGAGCGGTTCCACCACCTGGGTCAGCAGGCGGTCGGTCCAGGTGAACAGGTCCGCGTGGCTCGCGAGGTCGTCGAGGCGGAGCACCGGAGCGCCGCCGAGGGCCTCGGCGAGCCGTCCGGCGAACGTGGACTTCCCGGAACCGGCGTGCCCGTCGACCCCCACCAGACGGACCGGCCCGCAGGACGGGGGGAGGCTGCTGAGCCGGGCGGCGAGCTGGCGGATGGCGGTTCCAGGTGGTGGCGGACGGACGGAGGACCGCGTCAGTGTAGTGCGGGCGCGGCACCCGGCCGGGTCCGCCCGGGGGCCCGCACCCGTGTTCCCCGGCGTGGCACGGGCGGCGGTGCTGGCAGCTCCGGCCCCCTGCGGCCATAGTGGGCCCGCACCGCACCACCGCCCGGCCCGCCCGCCCCGACGCCGACATCCAGGGGGTCCTCCGCCCATGAGCAGCGCCGCACAGCCGTCCCGCCCCGCGACCGGTCCCACCCCTGACCGGCCCACCCGCCGGTCCGTCCTCACCGCCGCCGTCGCGGTCGCCGCGGTGACGGCGGGCGCGGTCCCGGCGGTGGCCGCGGGAGCGGCGGACGCGGGTGACCCGGCGGACACCGGCGAGCCCGGCCCCGGCCCGGCGGTGCACCGCGTCCCGGCGCCGACGGCCGAGTACCGGTCCTGGACCACGCACGCCGACTGGACCTCCGGCACCGCCCGCGGCACCCTCGTCACGGCGGGGGACCGGCCCGGTCTGACCCTGGGCACCCCGCTGGGCACCGTCGACCTCACCGACCCGCACACCGGCACCACCGCCTCCTGGGAGTACGCGACCTGGACCGCCCCGGTCCAACGCCTCGGCGTCCCCGCGACCGAGCTGGTGCCGTCCTGGAACGCCGCCACCCCGGCGGGCACCTGGCTCCAGGCCGAACTGCGCGGCACCTACACCGACGGCACGGACACGCCCTGGTACGTCATGGGCCGCTGGGCCGCCGGTGACCAGGACATCCGGCGGGCCTCGGTCGACGGCCAGAGCGACGGCCGCAGCACGGTCTGGACGGACACCCTCGCCGTGGACGACGCCGCCTCGGGCCTGCGCGTCGCGGCGTACCGGCTGCGGCTCACCCTCTACCGCAGGCCCGGCAGCGGGGCCACGCCGACCGTGTGGCGGGTGGGTGCGATGGGCTCGGACGTCCCGGACCGCTTCACCGTCCCGGCCACCGTGCCCGGCGCCGCCCGCGAACTCGCGGTCCCGCGCTACTCGCAGGAGATCCACGTCGGCCAGTACCCCGAGTACGACAACGGCGGCGAGGCCTGGTGCAGCCCCACCTCCACGCAGATGATCGCCGAGTACTGGGGCGGCCGGCTCACCCCGGACCAACTCGCCTGGGTCGACCCGGACTTCACCGACCCGCAGATCTGCCACGCGGCCCGGTACACCTACGACCACGAGTACGCCGGATGCGGGAACTGGCCGTTCGGCGTCGCCTACGCGGCGGCGTTCGCCGGTCTCCAGGGAGTCGTGACCCGGCTCCCCTCGCTCACCGACGCCGAGCGCCTGATCGCCGCCGGGATTCCCCTCATCACCTCGCAGTCCTTCGTCAAGGGCGAACTGACCGGCGCGGGCTACGGCACCGCCGGGCACCTCATGACGGTGATCGGCTTCACACCGGACGGCGACGTGATCGCCAACGACCCGGCCGCGCCGAGCAACGCCGAGGTGCGCCGCGTCTACCGGCGGCGGGAGTTCGAGAACGTGTGGCTGAGAACGAAGCGTCTCGACGCCTCCGGCCGGACCCTCTCCGGCTCGGGCGGCGTCTGCTACCTCCTCTTCCCGGCCCGTCCGACGGCGGCCCAGTGCACGGCCCTCGCGGCGGTCGGCGTGCGCTGACCGCCCCGGAAGCACCCCGCCGGGGACCGATCCCGAAGGCCTGGGCCGGTCCCCGCGGTGTGAGCAACCTCTCGGCCGCAAAAGCCCTACGGGGTGGCAAGGTGGACGGATCGGCCGTGGGGAACGCGCTTCCACCGGCCGTTCCCCCGCCCGCTACCCCCGGTGAGCCACCATGACCGCGCACTCCGCCGCCACCCCGTCCGCCCCCGCCGCCGCCCGCACCCGCACGGGCGGTCCCGGCGAGAGCGGACCGAAGATCGTCGAACACGTCCTGGGCTGGACCCTCGTGGTGGTCGTCGCCATGCTGGTGACCCAGCTCGGCCTCGTCTGACGCCGTCGGTTTCCGGACAGTCCAGTGGGCGGGACCGCTGTGACCTGACCCACCTTCGACCTGACATACTGACGCCGTCCCGCCGGGCCGTTGGAGACCAGGTCGACCTTGAACATCAGTCAGCAGCGTGACGGCGCCCGTCCCCGGGCGCGCGGCACCGAGCGCTCACTGGCGCGTCGCGCAGAACTCATTTCCATCGGACGGAAGTTGTTCGCCGACACGTCCTACGACGCGTTGTCGATGGACGACATCGCCCGCCAGGCGCAGGTCGCCAAGGGCCTGATCTACTACTACTTCCAGTCCAAACGCGGCTACTACCTGGCGATCATCGAGGACTCCGTCGCCGACCTGGTCTCCTTCGCGGCGAGCGGCCTCGAACTGCCCCAGGTCGACCGCGCACACCGCACGATCGACAGCTACCTGCGCTACGCCGAGCACCACCAGGCCGCCTACCGCACGATCGTCAGCGGCGGAGTCGGCTTCGACACCGAGGTGCACGCCATCCGCGACGGCGTCCGCGAGGCGATCGTCGCCACCATCGCCGAGGGCGCCTACGGCCACAGCGACATCCCCTCGCTGCCCCGGATGGGACTCCTCGCCTGGGTGTGCAGCGTCGAGGGGGCCACCCTCGACTGGATCGCCCACCCGGAACTCACCCGCGAGACCATGCGCGACCTCCTGGTGAAGACCCTGGGCGGCGCCCTGCGCGCCATCGAGGAACTCGAACCGTCCTTCCGCGCCCCGGTCCCGGCCCGCCGCGACGCCTGAACCGCACGCCCCGTGAGGCGTACGGCTCCGGCCGGTGACCGCCCTCGGGGCGAAGGCTCGTGGTCCTCCGCCCCAAGTGCCCTCGCGGGTCCGGCTACTTGATGGCCTTGATCAGCTCACCGTTGGCCGTGTCCCCGCTCAGCTCCCAGAAGAAGGTCCCGCCGAGACCCTGCTGGTTCTTGTAGGCCATCTTCGTCGCGATGGTCGCCGGGGTGTCGTAACTCCACCAGTTGTTGCCGCACTTGGCGTACGCGGTGCCTCCCACGGTGCCCGTCGCCGGGCACTTGGTCTTCAGCACCTTGTAGTCCTCGATGCCCGCCTCGTACGTTCCGGCCGCCGGGCCGGTCGCGGTGCCGCCGGGCGCCGCCTGCGTCACGCCGGTCCAGCCGCGGCCGTAGAAGCCGAGCCCGAGCAGCAGCTTCGAGCCCGGGACGCCGAGGCTCTTGAGCTTGGCGATGGTCGCCGAGGTGTAGGTGTTCGCCTTGGGGATGCCCGCGTAGGAGTTCAGCGGGGAGTGCGGGGCCGTCGGCCCGGTCACGTCCCAGGCGCCGAAGTAGTCGTAGGTCATCGGGTTGTACCAGTCGACGTACGAGGCGGCGCCCGCGTAGTCGGCCGCGTCGATCTTGCCGCCCGCCGTGGCGTCGGCCGTGATGGCCGCCGTGACCAGGTTCCGGGTGCCGAACTTGGCGCGCAGCGCCTGCATCACGTTCTTGAAGGCCGCCCGCCCGCTGGTGTCACAGGTCGCCCCGCACGCGTTCGGGTACTCCCAGTCGATGTCGATGCCGTCGAAGACGTCGGCCCACTTGGAGTTCTCGACCAGGTCGTAGCAGGACTGCGCGAAGGCCGCCGGGTTGCGGGACGCCTCGCCGAACCCGCTCGACCAGGTCCAACCACCGAAGGACCACAGGACCTTGAGGTTCGGGTGCTTCTTCTTCAGCTCCCGCAACTGGTTGAAGTTGCCGCGCAGCGGCTGGTCCCAGGTGTCGGCGACGCCGTCCACCGACTCGGCCGCGGTGTGCGTGCGCTCGGTCGCCGCGTAGGCGTCGCCCATCGCGCACTTGCCGCCGGTGACGTTGCCGAACGCGTAGTTGATGTGCGTCAGCTTCGCCGCCGAACCCGACGTCTCGATGTTCTTGACCAGGTACTTCCGGTCGTAGGTGCCCCATTCCGTGAAGTAGCCGAGGACCTTCGAACCGGCGGCGGCCCGGGTGGACGCGTCCGCCGCGGAGGCCGGATCGGCGGCGGCGCTGCCCGCGCCCGCGAGCAGTCCGGCGCCGAGCACCGCCGTACAGGCGGCGGCGACCAGGGCCCGGAAACGGGGCCTGCGGTGGGGAGTTTGCATCGGTGTCACCTCGTGGGGGAGAGGGAAACGCGCGCCGATCGGCGGGATCGCGGTGGCGCAGTGCCGAGAGCGTAGGAGGACTAGACCAGTTCGGTCAATGGTGCGGACCAATCCCGCCCGATCTCGTCCGGAGTCCTCCCGGTCACCGCTCGACGCACGCATCTCTCCCGGTCAACGCCCCTCACTGTCACGGGTGTTGGGAATCCCGTGCAGGGGCACCCCGCTGCCGCCGAACTGTCCGGGGCGCACCGCCGGCGCCGCGAGCCGCACCCACTCCGGGTCCTGGCGACCCGGCAGGGTCCGCCCGCCGTCGGCCCAACTGCGCATCAGGGCACGGTAGATGGGCGGGTCCGGGGCGGGCGGGGGCGCGGTCGGCTGAACCGATTCTGCACAGCCGGGGACGAAGAGTTGGCGGTGACGACCGGCCGCGGTGCGAGTGGAGGTCATACCGGGGCAACGCGAGCACGCCCGGCCGGGTCACGCCCGGCACGGTCGGGCGTGCGTTCGGGATGTCCCCGGGGCGCGCGCGGCGGACGCGGTGGAGGCGTCGCGCGCCACCCCGCACACCCGGCACCGGCGCGCGCACGCCGAACCGCGCCATGGCCGTCGGTCCGCCATGACGCGGCAGCGATACGGGAGTTGGCCGGTGCGACCGCTCAGGCGGCGGCCTGGCCGCGCAGCGCCGGTACGCGCATCGGGCGCGAACCCGGGCCCCCGACGTGCGAGAAGGGCTGGGTGCGCCAGTCGAGACCCTGAGGGAGCGTCAGCAGCAGGGCCGTGTCCTGCTCCTGGGGCTCGACCGACTCGTCCGCCGGACGCGCGTCGGACGCGGCGCGCCCGGTACCGGCGCAGACCGTCAGACCGAACGGGTTCCACGGCGAGGCGCACAGCGCGTGCTCCGGCAGGGACTCCTCGTCCGCCAGGAGCGCGATGGGCTGCGCGCAGTCCGGGCAGATCACCCGGTACATCTCGAAGGTGTCGTACGCGTCGAACTCGTCGGCGTCGTCGCCGGGGAAGCCGTCGGGTTCGACGCCCTCCGGCTCGGACTCGACAAGGGTGGGCTGGAACCGCTTGGGCGCGGTGCGACCAGGTCGCTTGAGACTCTGCATGGGATTCTCCCCCTCGGGCTGGGCCGTTCAGGCACTGCGGCCTCGACCACAGCAAGCACTTCCCAGCCGCTCTCGGCGGTAATCACGAGAGCATCACGAAGCCTCCGCATGGGTTGTGGTCTTCGTCACACACTCTCCGCGAAGGGGGTCACCCCGGCGACCTGCCTGTATGACCCACGCACCGCCTTCCGCCACATCACGAACCGGTATGGCCTGCGCTGCATAGGTATACGAAGAGATCAACGGCCCTGTAAGTTCTTGCGTCATGGAGGAGCTGGACCGACAGATCGTGCAGCTGCTCGTCAAGGACGGGCGGATGAGTTACACCGACCTGGGCAAGGCCACGGGCCTGTCCACCTCGGCCGTGCACCAGCGGGTGCGCCGACTGGAACAGCGCGGCGTCATCCGCGGCTACGCGGCCGTCGTCGACTCCGAGGCGGTCGGACTGCCGATGACCGCCTTCATCTCGGTGAAACCGTTCGACCCGAGCGCCCCCGACGACATCGCCGACCGGCTCGCCGGGGTGCCCGAGATCGAGGCCTGCCACAGCGTGGCGGGCGACGAGAACTACATCCTCAAGGTCCGCGTCGCCACCCCGCACGAGCTGGAGGAACTGCTCGGCCGCCTCCGCGCCCTGGCCGGGGTCTCGACCCGGACCACGGTCGTCCTCTCCACGCCGTACGAGGCCCGCCCGCCGCGCATCTGAGGCCCGCCCGCACCCCGCCCACGGGGTCCGCGTGCGGCACGGGCCGGGGGAGGCGCGAGACTGTTCCCCATGAACGCGCGCAGCCCCGAGCCGAAGACCGTCCTGCTCCGCCGAGGAGAGGTCCACAGCCCCGCCGACCCCTTCGCGACCGCGATGGTCGTCGAGCGCGGCCAGGTCGCCTGGGTCGGCTCCGAGGGCGCCGCGGACGCCTTCGCCGACGGCGTCGACGACGTCGTCGACCTCGACGGCGCGCTGGTCACCCCGGCCTTCACCGACGCGCACGTCCACACCACCTCCACCGGTCTCGCCCTGACCGGCCTCGACCTGTCGGCGGCCCCCTCGCTGGAGGCGGCCCTCACCCGCGTCCGCGAGTTCGCCGCCGCCCGCCCGCACGACCGGGTCCTCCTCGGGCACGGCTGGGACGCCGCCCGCTGGCCCGGCGGCCGTCCGCCGACGCGGGCCGAACTCGACGCGGCGACCGGCGGACGGCCCCTCTACCTCTCCCGTATTGACGTCCACTCGGCGGTCGTCACCACGGCCCTGCTCGACCTCGTCCCCGCCCTCGCCGCCGCCCTCCCGCCCGGCACCGACGGACCGCTGACCGCCGACGCCCACCACACCGTGCGCGCCGCCGCCTTCGCGGCCGTGACGCCCGCCGCGCGCGCCGAGGCCCAGCGCGCCGCCCTGGCGCACGCCGCCTCCCTCGGCATCGGCTCGGTCCACGAGTGCGGCGGCCCCGAGATCTCCTCCGAGAACGACTTCACCGGCCTGCTCCGGCTCGCCGCCGAGGAGCCCGGCCCGCGCGTCGTCGGCTACTGGGCCGAGCAGGACGTCGACAAGGCCCGCGAACTGGGCGCACGCGGCGCGGCGGGCGACCTCTTCGTGGACGGCGCTCTCGGCTCGCACACCGCCTGCCTGCACGACCCGTACACCGACGCGCCCCACACCGGCACCGCCTACCTGGACGCCGCCGCCGTCGCCGCGCACGTCATCGCCTGCACGGAGGCGGGCCTCCAGGCGGGCTTCCACGCCATCGGCGACGCCGCTGTCACCACGGTCGTCGAGGGTGTCCGCACCGCCGCCGACAAGCTCGGCCTCGCCGCGGTCCGCGCCGCCCGCCACCGCGTCGAGCACGCCGAGATGCTCACCCCCGAGACGATCGCCGCCTTCGCCGAGCTGGGCCTGACCGCCTCCGTCCAGCCCGCCTTCGACGCCCTGTGGGGCGGCGAGGACGGCATGTACGCCCAGCGGCTCGGCGCGGAGCGCGCCCGCGCCCTGAACCCGTTCGCGGCCCTCCTCAAGGCGGGCGTCCCGCTCGCCCTCGGCTCCGACAGCCCGGTCACCCCCCTCGACCCCTGGGGCACCGTCCGCGCCGCCGCCTTCCACCGCACCCCCGAGCACCGCGTCTCCGTCCGCGCCGCCTTCACCGCGCACACCCGGGGCGGCTGGCGGGCCGTCGGCCGCGACGACGCCGGGGTCCTGGTCCCGGGCGCCCCCGCCGACTACGCCGTCTGGCGCACCGGCGCCCTGGTCGTCCAGGCCCCCGACGACCGGGTGGCCCGCTGGTCCACCGACCCCCGCTCCGGCACCCCCGGCCTCCCCGACCTCACCCCCGGCGGCGCACTGCCGGTCTGCCTGCGCACCGTGGTCGCCGGACGGGCCGTCTACGTACGGCCGGGCGAGTGACCCACCGGGGCCCGCGGGCCAAGATCACCCGTCCGCGCGCCCGGACCGTGACCGGGCGTACTCCCCGCTGACCAGCGCGTTACCGAAAGAACCCCAGGTCACGCGAGTGTTGACACACGACGGCGGGGGGCCGGTAGGTTCGGCCGGGTCCACCACCGGACGCCCCGCCGGGGAACGTCCGCGCACGCGCCGAGGCGCCGCTGGGTCAGGACGGTGCGCCCCACGGGCGCACCGCCACCGGGAACCAGGCCCAGCGACGGTGCCGCGCGACGGAACGTTCCGGCCGACCGGGGCGGTGCGACCCGGGTGGGGCCCGGACGCTCAGTAGACAACGGCCTTCGGTCGATCCGCAGCCAGCGGGTCCCGGGCCGGCCCGAAGGGCGCCGGGCCCCCCTCCGCAGCACCACCGACCCCGCTGTCCCCGCGCACATACAAGCCGAAAAGTGAACTCTTACCCCGCTCTTCGGAAAAGGACACCACCATACGAACGTCCCGTCACGTCGGTGCAGGCGGCGGCCACTATGGTGGTGCCCTGCGTACGCACACGAAGGGACAGCAGTGAACGACGGCGAGGCGACTCTCGCGGCACCGAAGCGTGAGAGGCAGTTCGGTCCGCTCGGCACGGCATTGGTGATCATCCCGACCTACAACGAGGCGGAGAACATCAAGGCCATCGTCGGACGGGTCCGCGAGGCTGTCCCCGAGGCCCACGTCCTCGTGGCCGACGACAACAGCCCCGACGGCACCGGCAAGCTCGCCGACGAACTCGCCGCCCACGACGACCACGTCCAGGTCCTCCACCGCCAGGGCAAGGAAGGCCTCGGCGCGGCCTACCTGGCGGGCTTCCGCTGGGGCATGGAGCACGGCTACGGCGTCCTCGTCGAGATGGACGCCGACGGCTCCCACCAGCCCGAGGAACTGCCCCGGCTGCTCACCGCCCTCAAGGGCGCCGACCTGGTGCTGGGCTCCCGCTGGGTCCCGGGCGGCCGCGTCGTGAACTGGCCCCGCTCCCGCGAGATCATCTCGCGCGGCGGCAGCCTCTACTCCCGGCTGGCGCTGGACCTCCCGCTGCGCGACATCACCGGCGGCTACCGCGCGTTCCGCCGCGAGACCCTCGAAGGCCTCGGCCTCGACGAGGTCGCCTCCCAGGGCTACTGCTTCCAGGTCGACCTCGCCCGCCGCGCGGTCAAGGCCGGGTACCACGTGGTCGAGGTCCCCATCACCTTTGTCGAGCGCGAGCTGGGCGACTCCAAGATGAGCCGGGACATCCTCGTGGAGGCCCTGTGGCGGGTCACCGCCTGGGGCGTGGGGGAGCGGGTCGGCAAGGTCGCGGGCCGCACCTCCCGCCAGGACCATCCGTAGGCCCCCTCCGCTTATCCCGTTCTGAGCCCGCCCCAGGCACACTGGAACCATGACCACTGGCGCCCGGACCTCCGCCCACCCCACGCAGCCCGCCCGACCCCGCCGCTCCCGTCTGCGGACGTTCCTGCCGCTGGGTCTGGCGGCGTGGCTGGTGCTGGAGATCTGGCTGCTGACCGTGGTCGCGGGCGCGGCCGGCGGGCTCACGGTCTTCCTGCTCCTGGTCGCCGGGCTCGTCCTGGGCTCGGTGGTGATCAAACGGGCGGGCCGCCGCGCCTTCCGCAACCTCAACGAGGCACTTCAGCGCGGCACACCCCCCACCCGGGGCGGCAACGGCCTGATGATGCTCGGCGGCCTCCTGCTGATGATCCCCGGCCTGATCTCCGACGCCGCGGGCCTGCTCCTGCTGCTCCCCCCGGTCCAGAAGGCCGTACGCCGCCGCACGGAACGCACCCTCGAACGCAGACTCCGCACCACCGCCCCCGGCCCCCTGAGCGACGCCTTCCAGCAGGCCCGCATGCGCCACCCCGACGGCAAGGTGGTCCAGGGCGAGGTCATCCACCAGGACGACCACCCCCACCCGAACCCCCAGACGCCACCGCTGACGCAGTAGTCACACGGCACCTCCAGGCGGGCCCGTTTCCGCCCGACGGGGGTTCTTCCCAGCCCGTCCGGCGTTTGAGGACGAGGCCCGTCCAGGGCCGAAGGGGGGCGGCGGGGGCACAGCCCCCGCACACCAGCCCCCACGCACCCGCACAGCAAAGACCGAGGGCGCCGCACGAACATTCCGTGCGGCGCCCTCGGTCATCTGCGGCGCGTGGTGAACTACGGCCAATCCGCGGAGCGCTACGCGCTCTTGCGGCTGTCCCGAGGATGCACCGCAAGGTTCATCGCCCCGGACCGGAGCACGGCCAGCCGCTCCTCCAGAACCTCTTCCAGTTCCTCGCGGGTACGCCGCTCCATCAGCATGTCCCAGTGCGTACGCGCGGGCTTGGCCTTCTTCTCCTCAGGGCCGTCGCCGTCCACGAGGAGTGCAGGTGCTCCGCAGACCTTGCACTCCCACTCCGGCGGGATCTCCGCCTCGACCGAGAAGGGCATCTCGAAACGGTGCCCCTTCTCGCATGCGTACTCCACGGCCTGGCGCGGGGCCAGGTCGATACCGCGGTCAGTCTCGTAGCTGGTCACCACGAGGCGCGTGCCGCGAAGAGCTCGCTCACTCATGAATCGTGCCTCCCGGGCTTGTCGCCCACAGGACAGGTGTCGCTGTCGTCGTCATCCGGTCAACGTCCGGTCGGCGGTAAAGATTCCCGTTCCGTGCAAGATACGGGTCGTGTGTCGCCGTCGTAGCCGCAGCCCTTGTCAACCAGTGCAGTACCCACCGGCGCCCGGTTTGTCACATCTGAAAGGAGATGTCACCCAGCGTTTCGGCATCTTTGACGCGCAGTAACGGTACGCCTGGCAGGCCAAACGCGTACACTACCGCCCTTTCGCCTTCAGTGCTAAATCCTTTCGGGTACGGGATTTCCCGCGTCGGCGATCGCCTGGCGCACCGAGACCCGCGCCAGCAGCACGAACCCGGCCGCGAAGAACACCACGAGCGAGATGATCGCGTCCCGGTAGCTCCCGGTGAGCTGGTAGGTGAGCCCGAACAGCAGCGGGCCCAGCCAGCTCGTGCCCCGGTCGCTCAGCTCGTACGCGGAGAAGTACTCGGCCTCCTTGCCGGGCGGCACCAGGTGGGAGAAGAGGGAGCGGGACAGGGCCTGGCTGCCGCCGAGGACGAGGCCGATCGCGGCGGCGAGCAGGAAGAAGCCCACCGGCACCTCCGCCGGCAGGAAGTACCCGATCGCCAGCGTGAGCGTCCACGCCACCAGCGAGCCGAGGATGGTCCGCTTCGTGCCGTAGATCCGGGCCAGGCGGCCCATCGCGAGCGCGCCCGCGACGGCCAGCACCTGCACCAGGAGGATCGCGGCGATCAGCGTCGACTGGCCGAGGCCGAGTTCCTCGGAGCCGTAGACGGAGGCCTGGGAGATCACGGTCTGGATGCCGTCGTTGTAGAGGAGGTAGGCGAGGAGGAACGCCAGGGTGCGCGGGTGGCGCCGCATGTCGCGGAAGGTCGCCACCAACTGCCGTATCCCCGGGCTGGTGGCCGGGCCCTCCTTCGCCGCCGCCGGGCGGTCGCGCAGCCGGGCCAGCGGGATCAGGGTGAAGGCGCCCCACCACAGGCCCGCCGAGGCCAGACAGATCCGTACCGCCGTGGTCTCCGAGACGCCGAAGGTGTCGTGGGCGAGGTAGAGGACCAGGTTCGCGACGAGGACCAGAGCGCCCGCCGCGTAGCCGAACGCCCAGCCGCGGGAGGACACCGCGTCGCGTTCCTCGGGCGTCGCGATCTGCGGGAGGTAGGAGTTGTAGAGCATCATGCCGACCGACATCGCCGCGTTGGCGATCACCAGCAGCGCCCCGCCCAGCAGATACCGCTCGCCGGAGAGGAAGAACATGCCGGTCGTAGCGGCGGCGCCGGTGTAGGCGGCGGCCGCGAGGAGCGGCTTCTTGCGGCCCGTCCGGTCGGCGGCGGCGCCCACCAGCGGCATCACCACCACGGCGACGATCACCGACAGGGAGACCGTGTACGCGAAGAACGACCCCGCGCGCACCGGGACGCCCAGCGGGTGCACGTACCCGTCGGAGTCCGCCGCGGCCTTGGCGACCGTCGTCAGGTATGGGCCCAGGAACACCGTGACCACGCTCGTCGAGTAGACGGAGCAGGCCCAGTCGTAGAAGTACCAGCCGCGCTGTTCGCGCCGCCGCCCGGCGGCGTCGTCGGACGCCTCCGTCCGCACGGTGTCGATGCCCACCCGTGCCCTCACTTCCCCGCCGAAGAAGATGCCGCCGCGCGGGCCCCCGGCCCGGTGGGGGACCGGGTCAGACCCAGACGCCCCGTTCCTCCATGACCTCGCGCAACGTGTCGATGTGATCGGTCATGATGCCATCCACCCCGAGGTCCAGGAGCCGGTGTATCCGCTCCGGTTCGTTGATCGTCCAGACATGCACCTGGAGCCCGCGCGCGTGGGCGGCCCGCACGAAGCGGCGGTCCACGACGGGGACCCCGGACTGGCTCTCCGGGACCTGCGCGGCGACCGCCGACCGGCGCGCCGCCACGGGCACGCCCCAGGAGCGCAGCCGCAGGCCGAGGACACCGCGTACGCCGTAGGAGGTGGCCAGGCGCGGGCCGGCCAGCCGCTGCGCGCGCGCCACGCGCGCCTCGGAGAAGGAACCGACGCACACCCGGTCCCAGGCGTCGGCGCGGCCGATCAGGTCGAGCAGGGGGTGCAGGGCGGGCTCGGCCTTGATGTCGACGTTCCAGCGCACCTCGGGGAAGGTCTCCAGGAGTTCCTCGAAGAGCGGCACCGACTCCTCGCCGCGCACCCGCGCCCGCGCCACGTCCGCCCACGGCAGGTCGGCGATACGGCCCGCGCCGTCGGTCACCCGGTCCAGCGTCGCGTCGTGGAAGGCGACGAGCCGGCCGTCGCGGGTGGCGTGCACATCGGTCTCGATGTAGCGGTAGCCCGCCGCCACCGCGCGCCGGAACTGGGCCACGGTGTTCTCCAGGCCGTCGGCGGCGCCGCCCCGGTGGGCGAACGGGATCGGACCCGGATGGTCGAGGTAGGGGTGGCGTATGAGGGTGGTCACGGACGCAGTATCGCCCCCCGGGGTGACCCCGTGGCAACGACGGTGCCACCGTCCGGTGCCGGGGCGACGGCGAACACCCGCAGGAAGAGCTGCGCCAGCGGCCCGATCGACACCGCGTACAGCACCGTGCCGACGCCGACGGTGCCGCCGAGGAGGAAGCCGGTCACCACGACGGTGACCTCCACGGCCGTCCGCATCAGCCGGATCGAACGCCCCGTGCGCCGGTGCAGCCCCGTCATCAGGCCGTCGCGCGGGCCGGGGCCGAAGGCCGCCGTGATGTACAGGCCGGTCGCCGCGCCGTTGAGGACGATGCCCGCGATCAGGAGCGGCACCCGCACCGCCAGGCCGGACGCGTCCGGGACCAGGGCGAGCGTGCCGTCCATCGCCAGGCCGACGACGAACACGTTGGAGACGGTGCCGAGGCCGGGCCGCTGGCGCAGCGGTATCCACAGCAGCAGCACCGCCGCGCCCACGACGATCGAGACGACCCCGATGGACAGGCCGGTCCGTTCGGCGAGCCCCTGGTGGAGCACGTTCCACGGCTCCAGGCCGAGACCCGAGCGGACGAGCAGCGCGGAGCTGGCGCCGTACAGGGCGAGGCCGGCGTAGAGCTGGACGAGGCGGCGGGGGAGGCGGGACGGTCGCGGCGCGGGGGCCGCCGCAGAGGTGGTGGGGTGGGGTCGTGGTGCGGACGGCGGCTCGGACAAGGGGTCCCCCGGTGGTGGCAGTGGCCTGACCCATGACACTCTGTGGCTTGTCGGCACATGGCATCCATGGCCAATTCGGGGAAGGTGGACTGATCTTCATGGCGCAGTGGACCTCGGCGGTGGGGGCCGCCCAGCTCGCCCGGCTCCTCACCTCCCAGCAGGACCGGCCCGCGGGCCCCGGCACACGCCGCCCGCCCGCCTACCGCGCCCTCGCCGACGGCGTCCGTCTGCTGGTCCTGGAGGGACGCGTCCCGGTCGCCGCCCGCCTGCCCGCCGAACGCGAACTCGCGCTCGCCCTCTCCGTCAGCCGGACCACCGTCGCCGCCGCCTACGAGGCGCTGCGCGGCGAGGGCTTCCTGGAGTCCCGGCGCGGCGCCGGGAGCTGGACGGCCGTCCCGGCGGGCAACCCGGTCCCCGCGCGCGGCCTGGAACCCCTGCCCCCAGAGGCGCTCGGCTCGATGATCGACCTGGGCTGCGCGGCCCTGCCCGCCCCCGAGCCCTGGCTGACCCGTGCCGTGCAGGGCGCCCTGGAGGAACTGCCGCCGTACGCGCACACGCACGGCGACTACCCGGCCGGACTGCCCGCCCTGCGCGCGATGATCGCCGAGCGGTACACCGCGCGCGGCATCCCCACCATGCCCGAGCAGATCATGGTGACCACCGGCGCGATGGGCGCCATCGACGCCATCTGCCACCTCTTCGGCGGGCGCGGCGAACGCATCGCCGTCGAGTCGCCCTCCTACGCCAACATCCTCCAGCTCATGCGGGAGGCGGGCGCCCGGCTCGTCCCCGTCGCCATGGCCGACGGGCTGCGCGGCTGGGACGTGGACCGCTGGCGGCAGGTCCTGCGCGAGGCCGCGCCCCGGATCGCCTACGTCGTCGCCGACTTCCACAACCCCACCGGCGCGCTCGCCGACGAGGACCAGCGGCGGCGGCTGGTGGAGGCCGCCCGCTCGGCGGGCACCGTGCTCGTCGCGGACGAGACGATGAGCGAGCTGTGGCTCGACGAGGGCGTGGACATGCCCCGGCCGGTGTGCGGGTTCGACCCCGCCGGGTCCACCGTGATCACCGTCGGCTCGGCCAGTAAGGCGTTCTGGGCCGGGATGCGCATCGGCTGGGTGCGGGCCGCCCCCGACGTGGTCCGCAGCCTGGTCGCCGCACGCGCCTACGCCGACCTGGGCACCCCGGTCCTGGAGCAGCTCGCGGTGAACTGGCTGTTCAGCACCGGGGGCTGGGAGCAGGCCGTGGAGCTGCGCCGCGCCCAGGCCCGCGAGAACCGGGACGCGCTGGTCGCCGCCCTGCGCCGGGAGCTGCCGACGTGGGAGTACACGGTGCCGAGGGGCGGACTGACCCTGTGGGTGCGGGCCGGGGGGCTGTCGGGGTCCCGGCTCGCCGAGGCGGGGGAGCGGGTCGGCGTCCGGGTGCCGTCCGGGCCCCGGTTCGGCGTCGACGGTGCCTTCGAGGGGTTCGTCCGGCTGCCGTTCACGGTGGGCGGCGCGGTGGCCGACGAGGCGGCGGCCCGGCTCGCCGCGGCGGCCCGGATCGTGGAGAGCGGCGGCACGGCCGGCGGCGAGGGTCCGCGGACGTTCGTCGCCTGACCGGCCTCACGCCAGGTACGCGTACGGGCGGGCGGTGACCCGGAGGTCACAGCCCGCCCGTACGCGTCTGGGTCTGCGTCCCGCCCGTGCCGGGGGAACGCGTGGGGTCAGCCCGTGCGCGGTGCGGCGTCCGCGGGGACGGCGTCCGACGGGACCTCGGCCGGGGGAAGGGCGTCCGCGGGTGCCGACTGGGCCTGCGGCACGGCCTTGGTCAGCGTGACCGCCGTGCCGCCGCCGGACCGTGCCTCGGCCGCCGCCGCCTCGGCCGGGACCGGCAGGTGCTCCCCGTCGGCCGGGGTCGAGCGCGGCGGCAGCAGCTCCAGCACCGCCTGCCGGTGCGCCTCGCTGGTGGCGTCGTCGTACGGGTCCGGGGTGGCCGGGACCTGGAGCCGGTGCACGGGGCCGGTGCCGAGCCGGGCGTAGCCGCGGCCCGGCGGCACGTGGTCGACCGGGGTGGTGTGCGGGCGGCTGCCGAGCACCGACTCCAGCAGGTCCAGCGGGGCGGCGCCGAGGACGACCCGCGCGCGCGTGTGCTGCCGGACCGGGTCGGTCAGCGCGTCCAGGCTGTCGAACTGCTCGGCCACCACGACCGTCACCTGGGCGGCGCGGCCGTGCCGCAGCGGGACCTGGAGGAGGGCCTGCGGGTCGGGGCGGCCGTCGGTGGCGGCGAGATGGCTGAACGCGGTCGGCCGGTCGAGCAGGATCCACAGGGGCCGGCGGGTGTCGGCCGGTGCGGGGTCACCGGCCTGGCGGGCGTGGTTCATGGCGATGAGGCGCCGCTCGGTCTCGTGCGCCGCCCACTCCAGCGCGGCCACCGCCCCGGACAGGCCGACCTCCACGCCCAGCACGCCGTCCCGGCCGGTCAGGCAGGCGTACTCGCCGGTGCCGCCGCCGTCCACGACGAGGATGTCGCCGTGGGGGAGGGTCTGGAGGGCGATCGAGCGCAACAGGGTGGAGGTGCCGCTGCCGGGGTGGCCGACCGCCAGGAGGTGGGGCTCCGTGGAGCGGGCGCCGGTGCGCCAGACGACCGGCGGGACGTCGCGCGGCTCCTCGCCGTGGGTGAGGGGGAGCGTGCGCTGGACCTGGGAGGGGTCCGTGAAGCCCAGCACGGTCTCGCCCGGGGCGGTCACGAATCGCTGGGCGGCGATGTCGGTGGGGAGCGGGACGAGCACCGTGACGGTGACGGCGTTGCCCTCCTCGTCCCAGGCGAAGTGGTATTCGCGGCCGCGTCCGGCCTTGCTGCTGAGCAGGTGCTCCACGCGCGCGCGGGCGCGTGGCTCGCCGTCCGGGAAGTACGCGGGGTAGCGGACCTCCAGCTGGTGGATGCGGCCGGAGGCGTCGAACTCGTAGGAGGGGAAGGCCTTCTCCCACTCTCCGCCGTGGACGTAGAGGGGAGAAGGGTCCTCCGCCGTCGCGAAGTACGGCACCAGGGCCTCGTACAGCGCCTGGAGTCGCTGGATCTGCGACTCGTCGGGGCCTTCCGGGGCCGCTGGGGCGCGGTCCCGGCCCTGCCAGGCCGCAGCCGCCATCAGGGTGACGACGGCGAGCAGCGGACCGTACGGGACGAGCGCCACGACCAGGATCACCGAGGCCGCCAGGAACAGCAGCGGCCCGCGCCGGTCCTTGGGGGTCTCGGCCCACCTGCTCCGGCCGGCCGCGGCCAGCCGGCGCAGACCACGGGAGACCGTGATCAGCGGGTGCAGGACGTCGGTGGCGCTGTCCGCCGCCGTCCGGGCCAGCTCCCGGCTCCGGGCGAGCTGCGCGCTGCCGTTGCTCAGGATGCGGGGGAGGGGGCGGCGGGCCACTGCTGTCTCCTGGAGGTGCGTACGGAAGGGACGGACGGCGGAGGGTGGGGCGGCCTCAGAACTTGATGCCGCCGAGCAGGCTGGCCAGGCTCTCCCCGCCCGCCTTGATGCTCGGGGCGATGGCCGTGCTCGCCAGGTAGAAGCCGAAGAGGGCGGAGATCAGGGCGTGGGACGCCTTGAGCCCGTCCTTGCGGAAGAAGAGGAAGACGATGATGCCGAGCAGGACCACGCCTGAGATGGACAGGATCATTTCGGTTTCTCCTGGTTCGTGGGGACAGTCACCATGAGTACTTCCAGGCTCACAGGATGTATCCATACGATAAAAGGTGCAAGTGAGTGAAATTCGGTGGATTTCACCCGCGTGGTGGAGGTTCCGAGGGGTGACGGAACGGCGTGGGACGGGGTGATTGCGGCGAACGGGTCGCCCCGCGGCGTCGGGGGGGGGCGGCCCCGCGTCCACCGGACCCGCCGATTCCGGCCCCGCCCGCGTCGAGCCAGTACGCTGGCGATTCACCTGAACGGTTGCAAGGAGAGGCGGACCGGCCGATGACTGAAGCCCCCGACCCCGAGGTCGTGGAGCTGGCGACCAGGATCTTCGACCTGGCCCGCAGGGGCCGGACCGAGGACCTTGTGGCGTACGTGGACGCGGGCGTTCCGGCCGATCTCACCAACGACCGCGGCGACTCCCTCGTGATGCTCGCCGCCTACCACGGCCACGCCGAGGCGGTGCGGGCCCTCCTGGCGCGCGGCGCCGCCGCCGACCGCGTCAACGACCGGGGCCAGACCCCGCTCGCCGGGGCGGTCTTCAAGGGCGAGACCGAGGTCATCGAGGTCCTCCTCGCGGCCGGGGCCGACCCGGCGGCGGGCACGCCGTCCGCCGTCGACACCGCACGGATGTTCGCCAAGGCGGACCTCCTGGAGCTGTTCGGCGCGACCTGACGGGACACACGGGGTCTCCGGTTCCAGCCGGTCACCCCGCGACGACGACCACGGGGGAGGGCGAGCCGCACGCGACGCGGGGGCCGCCGGATATATCGGTCGCGGCGGGCTGAGCTGCCGAGTCATCATGGCGACGTGATTCACGGACGCGATGGCTGGGCAGGTGTTGCCGCACCGCGCGGACCGTGACGCGGTCCGCATGGGCCACCGACGAGAGGCAGAGGAAGATGGTCTACAGCAAGCAACAGACGGCAAACGCCCCGACGTGTCGGCACGCGGCCTGACAGTGCGTGTCCCCCGGTTGCGTCGACGCTTGATGTGAGGCTGTTTCCCATGTTCGATCCGGTCATAGCGCCCAGCGGCACGCTGCTCGGCCTGCTCCAGCGGGGCCGCGGCGACGGCACACTGCACGCGCTCACCGCACCCCGCCGCGAGGCGATCGCGGCACTGAACCACTGTGTCCTGCGCGATCCCCGCCACGACTGGCAGGTGGAGAACCGCTCCCTGTACTACGCGCGCCTCTTCCTCGACCTGCACGGCGGTCTGGAGGAGATCGAGGCGCACCTCTTCGACGTCGAGGACGCCTTCGACACCGAGGAGTCCCGCACGGGCCTCGCCCTGGCCGTCCTCGGCCACCTCGCCTCCTACGGCAGGCGTGACGCCCTCGACCTGCTGCGCCGCTACGCGGCCTCCGGCACGAACTGGGCCTGGGCGCTCGACGAACTCGCGCTCCGCGACGACGACGCGGGCCTGCGTGCCCTCGCCGCCCCCGTGCTCGCCCGGTTCGCCACCGACGCCGAGGGCGAGGCCGAACTCGCCGCCGTCGTCCGCGACTCCTTCGAACCACGCCCCTGGCGGCTGTGGGCCGAGGACCCCCGCGAGTACGTCTCCGCGCGCGTGCGGGCCGCCCAGGAGTCCGGCTGCTTCGACCGCTGGCAACGCCAGATGAACCCCCCCGGGCCACGCCCCGGCTGGAGCGTGGCCGCCGTCTTCGAATGGGCCCAGCAGGGCCTCGAACGCGGCGCCGCCCTCCACGTCCCCGCCGCCCGCTGCCTCACCGCCGTGGCCGGGCCCGAGGACCGCCCCGAGATCGTGCGCGCCGCCGAGGACGGCACCGAGGGAGCCCGGTGCACCGCCCTGCGCTACCTCGCCGACCACGACGACCCCGCGGCGCCCGACCTGATCGAACGCGCCGTGGCCACCGGCACCGCCCCGGTCGTCGAAGCCGCCGTGGACGCCTTCGAACGCATGGGCAGCACCACCGCCGTCGACCGCGCCCGCGGCTGGGCCCACCGCCCCGACGCCCTCGGCGCCGCCGCCGGACGGATGCTCGCCTGCCGCGGCACCACCCGCGACAGCGCCCTCGTCCTCGGCGCCCTCCGCGAGGCCGTACGCGGCGAAGGCTGCGACGCGCCCACCCTGTGGACCCTCGTCGACGGCGCCGGCCGCCTCGGCATCGTCTGCGCCGCACCCGTCCTGCGGCACATCTACCGCGAGACCGCCTCGTCTCATCTGCGCGGCCGCTGCGCCCGCGCCCTCGCCGCCACCGACCCCTCCTTCGCCACCGGCTTCGCCGTCGAATGCCTCTGGGACTGCGAGGAGGGCACCCGCGAGATCGCCGCCCGGCACGCCGAGACCGGCGACGCCCGCGTCGTCGAACGCCTCCGCCGCCTCGCCGCCGATCCGGCCGAGGAGGCCGAGGTCCAGACCGCCGTCCGCAGCCGCATCGGGCCGGACGCCGCCACGGCCATGTAGCCCGCCCGCCACCCCGCCGCCGTCACCCCGCCGCCCCCGGCCCGTGACGCGCCCGCCCCGCCTCTCGCGCCCCGCCCCCCTGTGACACCGCCCGCGGCGCCCACCGCCGCTCGCCGGGTGAACAGGGGGTGACCCGCGGGGCGGCCCGGCATGGACACCGCCCGACCCGCGCGGGCGCGCAGCGCAACGCTCATGGGACGTTCGGCGGCCGGAAAGATCCACGTTGACGCGTCCACGTTCAGCACGGCGACAACACCGGTATGCGTGTCGTCATCGTGACCGAATCCTTTCCCCCCGACGTGAACGGCGTGGCCCACTGCGCCCTCCAGACCGCCCGCCACCTCGTGGACCGCGGTCACCTCCCGCTCGTCGTCGCGCCGGCCACCGCCGCCGGTACCGCGCCGGACACCGAGGCGCCCTGCCCCGTCGTCCGCGTCCCCTCCCTCCCCCTCCCCGGCTACCCCCAGGTCCGCGTCGCCCTCCCCAGCCGACGCGTCGCCGCCGCCATCACCGACCACCGCGCCGACCTGGTACATCTCGCCAGCCCCTTCGTCCTCGGCGTCCGCGGCATGACCGCCGCCGCCCGCCTCGGCGTCCCCGCCGTCGCCGTCTACCAGACCGACCTCGCCGGGTACGCCCGTACGTACGTCCACGCGGGCGAGGCCGCCGCCTGGCGCCGCATCCGCTCCGTGCACGCCGCCGCCGACCTCACCCTCGCCCCCTCCACCCCCGCCCTGCACGACCTGGCGGCCCACGGGATACCCCGCGTGAAACTGTGGCCCCGCGGCGTCGACACCGTCCGTTTCCGGCCGGACCTGCGCGACGACACCCTGCGCCGCGCCCTCGCCCCGAACGGCGAGGTCCTCGTCGGCTACGTCGGCCGCCTCGCCCCCGAGAAGCAGGTCGAACTCCTCGCCGGGGCCTGCGCCCTGCCCGGCGTCAAGGTCGTCGTCGTGGGCGACGGACCCAGCGCACCGGGTCTCGCCGAGGCCCTGCCCGGCGCCGTCCTCCTCGGCCGGCGCACCGGCGACGACCTCGCCCGCCTCTTCGCCTCCCTGGACGTCTTCGCCCACACCGGCCCCTTCGAGACGTTCTGCCAGACCGTCCAGGAGGCCATGGCCAGCGGCGTCCCCGTCGTCGCGCCCGCCGCGGGCGGCCCCCTCGACCTCGTCGCGCACGGCCGGACCGGCCTCCTCGTCCCGCCGCGCGACGCCGACGCCGTCCGCGACGCCGTCGCCTCCCTCGCCGGGGACCCGGCCCGGCGCCGCGCCTACGGGCAGGCGGGCCGCGCCATGGTCGAGGGCCGCACCTGGGTCGCCGTCGGCGACCAGCTCATCGGCCACTACGCCGACGTCCTCGGCGCCCGCCGCCCGGCGGTGGCCGCATGAGCGCCGCACCGCTGCGGATCGTCCGCCTCGCCAACTTCGTCGCCCCCGCCTCGGGCGGCCTGCGCACCGCCCTGCGCGAGCTGGGCAAGGGCTTCAAGGACGCCGGGCACGACCCGGTGCTCATCGTGCCGGGCGACCGGGCGAGCGACCGGGACACCGAACAGGGCCGCGTGATCACCCTGCCCGGCCCGCTGCTGCCCGGCACCGGCGGCTACCGCGTCCTCACCGACCGGCGCCGCCTCACCGCCCTCCTGGAGGACCTCGCCCCGGACCGTCTGGAGGTCTCCGACCGCACCACCCTGCGCTGGACCGGCCGCTGGGCGCGCCGCGCGCGCGTGCCCGCCGTGATGGTCTCCCACGAGACCGCCGACGGCGTCCTGCGCACCTGGGGCCTGCCGGAGAACGCCGCCCGCCGCGCCGCCGACACGCTCAACATCCGTACGGCGCACGCCTACGCGCGCGTCGTGTGCACCACGGAGTTCGCCGAGCGGGAGTTCGTCCGCATCGGCGCCCGCAACGTCGTCCGCGCCCCCCTCGGCGTCGACCTGGTCCAACGCCACCCGTCCCTCGCCGACCCGGCCCTGCGCGCGCGGTACGCCCCGGCGGGCGAGACCCTCCTCGTCACCTGCACCCGGCTCTCCGTGGAGAAGCGGCCCGGCACGGCGCTGGACGCCCTGGAGTACCTGCTGCGGCGGGGCACGCGCGCGGTGCTCGTCGTCGCCGGGGACGGGCCGCTGCGCGCGCGCCTCGTCCAGCGCGCGCGTGAGCGGGACCTCCCGGTCACCTTCCTCGGGCACGTCCGTGACCGGGGCGAGCTGGGCGCGCTCCAGGCCTCCGCCGACATCTGCCTGGCCCCCGGGCCCGCCGAGACCTTCGGGCTCGCCGCGCTGGAGGCGATGGCCTGCGGCACGCCCGTCGTCGCGTCCGCCTCCTCGGCCCTGCCCGAGGTGATCGGCTCCGCCGGGGCGACCGCCGCCGACACCGGGGACGCCTTCGCGGACGCCGTACGGCACCTCCTGGAGCGGCCCCCGGCCGAACGCCGGGCTGCGGCCCGCGCGCGTGCCGAGTGCTTCGGCTGGGACACGGCGGTCCGGGCGTTCCTGGCGGCACACGAGGCGACGGTGCTGACGGGGGCGGAGGCAGGCGCGGGCGCGGGGGCGTCTGTGGTGCCCGTTGCGGCGGGGCCGCCGTCCGCCGCTTCCGGTGCCGGTGCCGGTGCCGGGACCGGGGTGGACGGTGCGCGCCCCGTCGTCGCCGGAGGGCTCGGATGAGACCCGTCAGATTCGTGGCGCTCGGTGACTCGCTCACCGAGGGCGTCGGTGACCCCGTCGGCGACGGGTGGCGCGGCTGGGCCGCGCTGCTCGCCCCCGGCCTCGCCCCGGCGGCGGGGACGCCCGGCGGTGCGGGCACGTCCGGGGCGCCGGAGGTGGCCGAGGCGTCGCCCGCGTCCGTACGGGCCGTGCGTGCCGTGGGCCCCACGCGGGCCGTCGAGTTCACCAACCTCGCCGTCAGCGGCGCGCAGACGCGGGACGTGCGCGAGGCGCAGCTCCCGGCCGCCCTCGCGCTCCGCCCCGACCTGGCGTCCGTCGTGGTCGGCGTCAACGACACGCTCCGCTGCACCTTCGACGTGCACGCGGTCGCCGCCCGCCTCGACACCGTGTACGGCGAGCTGACGCGCCAGGGCGCCACCCTGCTCACCGCCTGTCTGCCCGACCCCGGCGCGATGCTCGGCCTGCCCGGCGTCCTGGCCCGCCCGCTGGCCCGCCGCCAGCGCGCGGTGAACGCCGTCGTCCACGCGCTCTCGGACCGCTACGGCGCCGTCCACCTGCACGCCGCCGAGGGCGCCTGGCTGGCGGACCGCGCCATGTGGAGCGTGGACCGGCTCCATCCGGGGGAGGCGGGCCACCGGCAACTCGCCGTCCGCTTCCACGCCCTGCTGGCCGGGGCGGGCCGGGCGACCGGGCCCGCGCCCTCGCCCGACCCGGAGTCACCCATGCCCTCGATCTCGGCGGGCCTGTGGTGGCTGGCCACCGCGGGGACCGGCTGGGTGGCCCGCCGCTGCACCGACCTGCTTCCGCAGCTGCTGGCCCTGGCGGCGGACGAACTGCGTCACCGCGCGCGCGGCACCAGCGCCCGCCTGGACCTGCGCGCCACGGCGGCGGTCTCGGCGGCGCTGGCCGCGCTGTCGGTGGCCGAACGGGTGGCCGAACGGCGGCCCGACGCGGCGTAGAAGGCCACGCGCGCGGGGCGTCAGCGGCGCCGTACCGCCAGGAAGCGGACCGGGGTGCCCGGGACCGCCTGCGCTGCGGCCGGGAGGTCGGCCGGGTGGACGACCGCGATCACCGGGTAGCCGCCGGTGGTCGGGTGGTCGGCCAGGAAGACCACCGGGCGGCCGTCGGGCGGGACCTGGACCGCCCCGAGGACCATGCCCTCGCTCGGCAGTTCGCCCGCCGCGGCCCGCTCCAGGGCGGGCCCCTCGGTGCGCAGGCCGATCCGGTTGCTCGCCGGGGACACGCGGTACGCGCGCGTGGTGAACGCCCGTACCGCCGCCGGGGTGAACCAGTCCTCGCGCGGGCCGAGCGTCACGCGCAGGAGGAGTTCGGCCGGGGGCGCGGGCTGCGGGGCGACGTCGACGCGCGCGAGGACGCCGGGCGGCGTGTGCGGCACGCGCGCGTGCAACGCGGTGGTCGCGCGCGTGGACGGGGTGCGGGCGGCCCCCAGAGGGAGGACGGTGCCGTCCGTGAGGAGGGCCGGGCCGAGGCCGGAGAGCAGGTCCGTCGAGCGGCTGCCGAGGACCGGTTCGACGGCGACCCCGCCCGCGACGGCGACGTAGGCGCGTACTCCGGACACGGCGGGGCCGACGTCCAGCACGGCCCCGGCGGGCACCCGTACGGGCGCCGCCCACGCGGCCGGTCGGCCGTCGACGGTCACCGGGCCGGGCGCGCCCGTGACGGCCACCGTCACCGTCGAGCGCGCGCGTACGGCGCACCCGGTGAGCGTCGTCTCCAGGACGGCCGCCTCGGGCGGGTTGCCGACCAGCCGGTTGGCGAGGGCCGCCGCCGGTCCGTCCAGAGCGCCGGAGCGCGGCACACCGAGGTGCGCGTGGCCCGGGCGGCCGAGGTCCTGGACGGTGGTGAGGGCCCCGGCGCGGACCACGACGAGGGCGCGGTCGGTCACGAGGCGCTCGGGGCGGGACGGTTCACGGGGGCCGGGCCGGTCATGTCGCACCCTCTGATTCTTCCGGTTCTCCCGGTGCTCCCGGTGCTTTCGTTGCTCCCGGTTCCGCCGGGACGAAGCGCACGCGCGTGCCGGGCGTCAGCAGGGCCGCCCGCGCGCGCGTGGGGTCCCACAGCACGGCGGGCGTCGTCCCGATCAGTTGCCAGCCGCCCGGCGACGCGCGCGGGTACACCCCCGTGTACGGGCCCGCCAACGCGACCGACCCGGCCGGGACGGCGGTGCGCGGAGTGGCCCGCCTGGGCACGTCGTAGCGCGCCGGAAGGCCGGTCAGATAGGCGAAGCCGGGTGCGAAACCGCAGAACGCGACCCGGAACTCGGTACCGGCGTGGACGCGGGCCACCTCCCGCTCCGGGACGCCCCAGTGCGCGGCGACCGCGGCCAGGTCGGGGCCGTCGTAGCGCACCGGCAGCTCGACCACGTCACCGGTGGGCGGGGGAGCGGGCGGTACGTCGGCCGCGGACAGCTCGGCGGCCCAGCGGGCCGGGTCGCGCAGGCCGTCCAGGAGCACCGTACGGGCCGCCGGGACGATCTCCCGGACGGTCAGCGAGCCGTCCGCGCGGCGGCGCAGCAGCTCCGCGTGGAGCGCCTGCACCTCCGCCCCGGAGGCCACCTCCACGAGCAGGGCGTCCGTGCCGACGGGAAGAGCCCTCACGCGAACGCCCCCACCGGTACGCCCGACTCGTCCAGGGCGCGCCGCACCCGGCGGGCCAGCTCGACCGCGCCGGGCGTGTCGCCGTGCAGGCAGAGCGAGCGCGCGCGGACCGCCACGCGGGCGCCCGCGCGCGAGGTGACCTCCCCGTCACGGGCGAGGCCGACCGAGCGCGCCACGACGGCGTCCGGGTCGCTGATCACGGCCCCGTCCTGCCCGCGCGGCACGAGCGTGCCCTCGTCGGTGTACGCGCGGTCCGCGAACGCCTCCGGGACGACCGGCAGCCCCGCCGCCGCGGCCCGCTCCAGCAGGCGCGAGCCGGGCAGCCCCAGCACCGGGAGTCCGCCGCCCGCCAGGAGCACGCCGTCGACCACCGCCGCGGCCTGCCCGGCGTCGTGGACGGCCCGATTGTAGAGCGCGCCGTGCGGCTTCACGTACGCCACGCGCGCGCCCGCCGCGCGGGCGAAGACGTCCAGGGCGCCGATCTGGTAGGCCACCTCGGCGGCGAGTTCGGCGGGCGGCACGTCCATCGCGCGCCGCCCGAACCCGGCGAGGTCCCGGTAGGAGACCTGGGCGCCGACCGTCACCCCGCGCGCCACCGCCAGCTCGCACACGCGCCGCATGGTGGCCGGGTCCCCGGCGTGGAAGCCGCAGGCCACGTTGGCGCTGGTGACGACGGACAGCAGCCCCTCGTCGTCGGTGAGCCGCCAGCGGCCGAAGCCCTCGCCGAGGTCGGCGTTGAGATCGATCATCCTGTCTCCTGGTCAGGCGACGCGGAACTGCTCGTCGCGCGCGTCGGTGAGGAACATCTGCCCGGGGGCGTGGGTGAGGGCGAACGGCGGCCGGGACGCCGTCACCACGGCCTGCGGCGTCACCCCGCACGCCCAGAACACCGGGATGTCGTCCGGCGCGGCGTCCACCGGCTCCCCGAAGTCGGGACGGCCCAGGTCGGCGACGCCGAGCCCCGACGGATCGCCGCAGTGTACGGGGGAGCCGTGCACCGCCGGGAGCAGGCCGCTCTCCCGGATCGCCGCCGCCAGGTGCTCCGGCGGCACCGGCCGCATCGACACCACCATCGGGCCGCGCAGCCGCCCCGCGGGACGGCACTGACGGTCCGTCACGTACATGGGCACGTTGCGGCCCTGTTCGACGTGGCGGATCGGCACGCCCGCCTCCGCCAGCGCCCACTCGAAGGTGAAGCTGCACCCGATCAGGAACGACACGAGGTCCTCGCGCCAGTACGCGCGCGCGTCGGTCGGTTCGTCCACCAGCTCGCCGTGCCGCCACACGCGGTAGCGCGGCAGGTCGGTCCGCAGATCGGCGCCCTCCGCCAGCACGGTCGACCAGGACCCGGCGTCGGTGACGTCGAGCACCGGACAGGGCTTCGGGTTGCGCTGGCAGAACAGCAGCATCTCGTACGCCCAGTCCGCGGGCACCGCGATCAGGTTGGCCTGGGTGTGCCCCGCCGCGACCCCGGCCGTGGGCCCGGCGAGCCCGGCCCGGAAGCGGGCCCTGGCCGCGGCGGGACTCCACGCGCGCGCGTGCGGGTGGGCGAGAGCGACCGGCCGGTCCTGCGCCGGGTGTTCCGGCACCGGAGCGTCCTTCCCGGCGGGGCGCGTCGCGGGCCTGAGCGCCGCCCCGACGGCCGCGGGCGTCCGCGTGCTCACTCCAGCTCCTTGCCGCGCGTCTCCGGCAGTCCCAGCAGCGCCAGGGCCGCGATGCCGTAGCCGATCGCACCGAACACCAGGGCCCCGCCCACGCCCCAGCTGTCGGCCAGGAAGCCCACCGTGGTGGGGAAGACGGCGCCGACGGCGCGCCCGGTGTTGTACGTGAAGCCCTGCCCGGTGCCGCGCACGGCCGTCGGGTACAGCTCGCTCAGGAACGACCCGAAGCCGCTGAAGATCGCCGACATGCAGAAGCCCAGCGGGAAGCCGAGCACCAGGAGCACGGTGTCCGCGCCGCTCGGGATGTTCGCGTACGCCAGGATGCACACCGCCGACAGCACGGCGAAGAGCCAGATGTTGCGGCGGCGGCCCAGCCGGTCGGTGAGGACCCCGCCCGCCAGGTAGCCGAGGAAGGCACCCGAGATGAGGAACGTCAGATAGCCGCCGGTGTTGACGACCGACAGGCCGCGCTCGCTCTTGAGATACGTCGGCACCCAGGTCGCCAGCGTGTAGTAGCCGCCCTGGACACCCGTCGAGAGCAGGCCCGCGAAGAGCGTCGTCCGCAGCAGGGGGCCGCGGAAGATCGCCCTGAACGAGCCCTTCCCCGCGTGGCGCTCGCGCGCGGCGACCGCCGAGGGCGCGTCCTGCACCCGGCGCCGCATCCACACCACGAGCAGGGCGGGCAGGGCGCCCGTCCAGAACATGACCCGCCAGGCGACGTCGTCGCCGAACACGGAGAAGACCACCGTGTAGACGATCGCCGCGAGTCCCCAGCCGACCGCCCAGGAACTCTGGATCACGCCCAGGGTCCGCCCCCGGTGACGGGCGCTCGCGTACTCGGCGACCAGGATCGCGCCGACGGCCCACTCGCCGCCGAAGCCGAGGCCCTGGAGGGCGCGGAAGACCAGCAGCGTCTCGTAGCTCGGCGCGAAGCCGCACGCCACGGTGAACACGGCGTACGTCACCACCGTGATCATCAGCGCCCTGACCCGGCCGATCCGGTCCGCCAGGACGCCCGCCCCGGCGCCGCCGACCGCGGAGGCCACCAGGGTGACGGTGGTGAACAGGCCGGTCTGGCCGCTGTCCAGGCCGAAGTACGCGGCCAGCGCGACCATGCTCAGCGGCAGCGTGAAGTAGTCGTAGGAGTCGAGGGCGTAGCCGCCGAAGGCCCCGGCGAACGCGCGTCGGCCGCGCGGACCGAGCGCGCGGAGCCAGGCGAAGGCGCCGGTGTCGTCGACGGGGTGCGGGGCGGGAACGGAGGAGGCCGGGGCGACCGGGGCGGGGGGTGCGGTGTGCGCGGTCCCGGCGGCCGAGGGAGACGGGGGCGGTGAGGGAGGCGTGGGCTTGCTCATGGGCACCTCGCTAGGGAGACGGAGGGTGCGGAGGACTGAGCCGTGCGGTGGGGGAGCCGTGCCGTGCGGTGCCTTGCCGTACGTGGTCCGGGGCGCTCGGCGGGGAGGCGTGCCGTGCCCGGTAGCAGCAAGGTAGAGGATCGTTGAACGATCCTTCAATACCCCTGTTGTTTCGTTCTCCTCACTGCGCTTGAATTCCGGCATGACGGATCAGCTGGCGGGACTCGCCGACGACCGCGCCCTCCTGGGCCGCACCAGCACGGCGGAACGGGTGTCGGACATCCTCAGGAGCCGCATCGCGGAGGGCTACTTCCCGCCCGGCACGCGGCTGTCGGAGGACAGCATCGGCGGTGCCCTCGGCGTCTCCCGCAACACCCTGCGCGAGGCGTTCCGGCTGCTCACCCACGAACGCCTGCTCGTCCACGAGCTGAACCGCGGCGTCTTCGTCCGCGTCCTGACGGTGGAGGACGTCGCGGACATCTACCGCACGCGCGCGCTGGTCGAGTGCGCGGTCGTCCGCGGCCTGGGCGAGCCGCCGTACGGGCTCGACGCCCTCGCCGACGCGGTCGCGGAGGGCCTGCGGGCGGTGGCGGAGGGCGACTGGAAGGCGCTCGGCACCGCCAACATCCACTTCCACCGCGAACTCGTCGCCCTGGCGGGCAGCGCGCGCACCGACGAACTCATGCGCAGCGTCTTCGCCGAACTCCGCCTCGCCTTCCACGTCGTCGACGACCCCCGGCGACTCCACGAGCCCTACCTCACGCGCAACCGGCAGATCCTGCGCGCCCTCCAGGACGGCGACCGCGCCGAGGCGGAGAAGCTGCTCACCGTCTACCTCGACGACTCGCTGGACCGGGTCGTCGACGCGTACCGGCGACGCGTGGGGGAGGGGGCGGCGGGCTGAGCGGGGCCGGACGTACGGCTCGCACGGACCGCCGGACGGACCGCCGGACGGACGTGTGGCTCGGCCCCGTGGCACCGCTCGGGCCGGAAGGGTGGCCCGGTCGGGCAGGGCCGCTCCGACCGCAGGGCGGCCCGGCCCGGACAGCGGCCCGGCCCGGACAGCGGCCCGGCCCGCGGCGCCCCGCGGACCTGCTGTCGCGTCCGCGTGACGGTGGTCGCATCTGGGTCGTTTGGGTCGATGTCAGACCGAGGACCTAGTCTGTGCACCGTGACTTCGCCTGCGACGACGGACCGTGTTCCGCCCCAGTTCAGCGCGGGGCCGCGCCCCGCTCCGGGCCCGGCCGCCGACGAGGGACTGGCGCGGCGGCTGCGCGCGCTCGCCTGCACCGCGCCGATCCACGACCTCGACGCCCGCAAGGCCAACCTGGCCGGTGAGTACTCGGTCTACGGCATGGCGGAGATCGCCCTCGCCGCCATCGACCTCGTCACGCTCAACATGGACTTCGACACCGGCGCCGACCACGACCAGATCGTCGCCCGCCTCGTCCCGCGCATCGCCGCGCAGGCCCCGCACCGCGGCGGCGAGGAGCACGAGCGCGTCGCCCGCTGGGTCCTGGAGAACCTGATCAACGTCGGCAGCGTCGACCGCGGCTTCCGCGCCGTCTACGGCACGTTCGCCCCGGACGGCACCTACGTCCGCCGTGACTACGACTTCAAGCTGCTCGAAGAGGTCCCCGGCTACGGCGGCGCGGTCTACCTGCGCACCACCGACGAGGCCGTCAACGTCCTGGTGGGCGCCCTCGACACGGACGTCACCAGCGCCCAGATCGCCGCCGAGGTCAAGCTGGAGGTCCTCATCCGGCGCGGCAGGCTCGCGGACGCCCAACTCGCCGCCGAACAGGCCCGCTACCGCACCGTGCAGTACTCGGAGACCCTCCGCCGTGCCCTGGACGCCACCCGGCGCAACGTGCGCGCGGTGGACTGGCTCAGCTCCGTCCCCGACATGATCGCCGAGGCCCTCGACCACGTCGCCGACCGCTACCGCCACGAGAACGCGATCCTCACCAACATCCGCAAGGCCCGCGACGAGTCCGAGGACCCCGAGCACAAGCGGCGCGCCGCCGAACTGGTCGACATCGTCAAGGACTGCATCCGCCGCCACACCCAGCTCCAGTCCCGCCTGCTGGAGGCCGGCCCCCTGTTCCGCGCTGAACAGGACCGGCAGGCCTTCGCCGCGCCGATGACCACCTCGGGCATAGACCTCTACGGCCATCTCGTCGCCCCCGTCCTGCCCTTGCCGCTGGAAGGGGCCGTCCGGGTCACCGACGCGTTCTTCGCGCGCGGCACCGGCCTGCGCACCCCGGCCTCCGTCCGGGTGGGCGACCTCGTCGACCTGCTGCTCACCCCGCCGGTCGAACGGGAGCACTTGGGCGCCGAGATGCCCGAGCCGGACCTCATCGCCACCCCCGACGACAGCCGGTTCAGCGAGGAACAGCTCGCCTCCGCCATGGAGTTGCTGGACCTCCCCGCCGATGCGCCGCGCCGCCTGTCAGGGCTCCTCGCCGAGGCCCGGCAGCGCGACCCCGAACTGCCGTACCTGGTGGCCCTCCTGGCCGTCCACGCCGCCAGCCCGCCCGTCGGCACCGCCTACCGGCAGGGCGAGGAGAAGCTGCTCTTCGCCGTCGACGACGGCACCGAACTGGACGACCTGGAGTTCGGCGGCGCCGACCTGATAGTCGGTACCGCGCTGCTCGACGCGGCGGGGATGGCGGCCGACCGGACGGAGGCCGCATGAACGCCCGTACCGGACCCGGCCCGTCGCGTACGCCCCCGCCCGGCGCCCGCCTGGCCCCGGACCCGGTCCCGGCCCTGGCCTCACCGAGGGTCCTGCCCGTGTCGCCCGTCCCGCTTGATCCGCCGGGTCTGGCCGGCCCACCTGCCGTACCCGCCGCACCCGCCGTACCCGTCCTGTCGTTGCCGACCACCCCGACCGAGGAGTCCCACCCGTGAGCGAGCACGTCGAGTGGAGCGAGACGGAGGCACCCGCCCCGTCGGCGAGCCCCGCCGTCACCCCCGCCGACGCCGCCGACGCGGCCCGGCTCGTCGCCTTCGGCCTCCAGCCCAAGCTCCAGCCCGCGCGCGACCAGGAGTACGGCGAACTGCTGCGCCGCTACCGCGAGGACCCGCCGTTCGCCCGCCTCGCGGACGCGGTCGCCACCGGCCTCGGCCTCGTCGTCCTGGAGGTCTCCCCGCGCGCCGGGATGGCCGTCACGGCCGCCGAGGACTCCGTTTTCGCCGTCCGCATGGGCGACTACGCGCGCCGCGCCGCCGCCGACTCCGGCGACCGCTTCCTGCACGGTCTCGCCCACCTCGCGGTCGCCGCGATGGCGTTCCCCCGGCCCGAGGACCTGGCCGACGACGGCTACATCGGCCGCGTCAGCGTCAACGGCGTCGACGCCTTCGTCCGCCAGGCCTGCCGCCGCCTGGAGGAACGGGCCGAGGAGACCGGCGAGAACACCGACCCGGCCAGCGACGCCCCCGGACTGGAGTCGGCCTGGCGGATCTGGGCCCGGCGCAGCGCCACCGGCGCCACCAAGGACGCCCGCAGACTCGCCGGTTCCACCACCGGCATCGTCGGCAAGGCGGTCGCCTTCCTCACCGACTCCGGCTTCCTCCAGCGCACCGGAGACGAGGGCGGCGGCACCTACCGGACCACCGCCCGCTACCAGCTCCAGGTCCGCGACATGGCGGGCGCCGCCGCCCTCGCCGAACTGCTCGACCTCGGCGTCGTCCCGGTCACTGACGGCACCCCCACCCTCCTGCCGCCCGAGGAGAGCGAGGAACTGGTCGCCGGCGCCGGACTCCCCTTCCACTCCTGAGGAACGGGCCACGGGTCCAGACTCCCCGTAGCCCCGTAGCCCCGTAGCCCCGTAGCCCCGTAGCCCCGTAGCCCCGTAGCCCCGTAGCCCCGTACTCCGGAGGCGGTCCGGTACCCCTGAGCCCCGCCCGCCGCCGACACCCTCACCCCGTCCACCCCCTCACCCCGTCCGCCGCCCCCGCTTTCCCCCCAGCTGTCCGAAGACTTACGAGAGTCCGCCATGTACGAGCTGTCCCGGGTCCGCCTCTACTCCATCGGTCCTGCCGGTGCGCGCTACGCCGACACCGTGCTTGACCTGCGGGGCGTCGGCGACGTCGTGCCCGACCCCGCCCCCACCCAGGCGGAGTTCTTCGCGGACGAGCCGGTCGGCCCCCCGCGCCGCCCCGCGCCCGCCGGAGTGCTCTTCCTGGAGAACGGCGGCGGCAAGTCCGTCCTGCTCAAGCTGATCTTCTCGGTCATGCTCCCCGGCCACCGCAACACGCTCGGCGGCGCCAGCTCCGGCGTGCTGCGCAAGTTCCTGCTCGCCGACGACTGCGGCCACGTCGCGCTGGAGTGGCAGCACGTGCTGACCGGCGAGTGCGTCGTCGTCGGCAAGGCCAGTGAGTGGCGCGGCCGCCAGGTCTCCAACGACCCGCGCAAGTTCGCCGAGGCCTGGTACTCGTTCCGCCCCGGACCCGGCCTCAGCCTCGACAACCTGCCCGTCGCCGAGTCCACCGCCGTCCGGCCCTCCGTCGAGGGCCAGTCCGGCGCCCGCGGACGCCGCCGCACCATGAAGGGCTTCCGCGACGCCCTCACCGAGGCGGGCAAGGCCTACCCCCACCTGGAGATCCACTGGGAGGAGATCCACGACCGCTGGATCGAGCACCTGGGCGACCTCGGCCTCGACCCCGAACTCTTCCGCTACCAGCGGGAGATGAACGCCGACGAGGGCGAGGCTGCCGGTCTCTTCGCCGTCAAGAAGGACTCCGACTTCACCGACCTGCTGCTGCGCGCGGTCACCGACACCCGTGACACCGACGGACTCGCCGACCTCGTCGGCGGCTTCGGCAACAAGCTCGGCCGCCGCGCCGAACTCATGGCCGAACGCGACTTCACCGCGGGCTCCGTCGACCTCCTCGGCCGGATCGTCGAGGCCGCCGGCACCCGGGCCCGCAGCCGGGACGTCCACGCCGCCGCCGAGCGCCGCACCCGCACCCTCGCCCGGCGGCTGTCCGCCCGCGGCGTCCGCGAACGGGCCCGCGCCGCCGACCTCGCCCAACGCGTCACCGCCGCCGCCTACACCGTCACCCACTCCGAGGGCGGCCGCGGGCGCGCCGCCCTCGTCGCCGCCGAACTCGCCTACCGGCACGCCTCCCTGGCCCTCGCCGCCGCCGAGAAGGCCGCCGCCGCGCAGAAACGCGAACTGGCCGACGCGCGCACCCTGCACGCCGCCTGGCAGGCCGCCGAGGCCGTCCTGCGCCACCGCGCCGCCGCCGACCGCGCCACGCGCGTCTCCGCCGCCATCCAGGAGGCCGAGCGCGACGCCGCCCCCGCTCTCGCCGCCCGCGCCCGCGCCGCCCTCGACCTCGTCCGCGCCCTGCACACCGCCGCCGACAGCGCCGAACACCTCGCCAACGAGCAGGAGGAGCGCTCCGCCGCCCTCCAGGAGGTCGGCGAGGCCGCCCACCGCGACGCCACCGCCGCCGCCACCGACGCCCAGCGGGCCCGCAGCGAGATCGGCCACCTCCGCCAGCGCCTCACCGAGGTCGAGCAGGAGACCGCCGAGGCCGTCCGGGCGGGCTGGCTCGACGACAGCGCCCCCGACGCCGATCCCGCGCGCGCCGCGCTCGCCGCCAGCGACGCCGAGAAGGAGGCCGTCGCCGCCTGGGACACCGCCCGCGAGGCCGCCCGCCGGGCAGGCGAACAGGCCCGTGAGGCCGCCTCCGCCGAGTCCCGCGCCGAACTCACCGCCGCGCGCGCCGCGGACGCCGCCATCGCGGCCCGCCGCGCCCACGACGCCGAACGCCGTACCGCCGAGTCCCTCGCCCGCGAGACCCGCCTCGCGGAACTCCTCGGTCTCACCGACGGCACCGCGCCCCGGATCATCCCCCAGCCCCGCCAGGACGGCGAGTCCGACGACGCCGTCCTCACCCCCGAGGACCTCGACCGCTCCGCCGACGAGGTCGGCACCCTCCTCGACGACGCCGTCGCCTCCGCTGAACGCCAGCTCTTCGACCTGCGCACCGACGCCGCCGACGACTCCCGCATCCTCGGCGCCCTCGGCGACGGCGGCCTCCTGCCGCCCGGTCCCGACGTCCTCGCCACCGTCGAGTTCCTGGGCGAGCACGGCATCCCCGCCCTGCCCGGCTGGCGCTACCTCGCCCAGGCCGTCGACCCCGCCGACCACGCCCGTGTCCTCG
Source organism: Streptomyces sp. NPDC091281 (assembly GCF_044757425.1). Classification (NCBI taxonomy): domain Bacteria; kingdom Bacillati; phylum Actinomycetota; class Actinomycetes; order Kitasatosporales; family Streptomycetaceae; genus Streptomyces; species Streptomyces sp. NPDC091281. The sequence goes on from NZ_JBIVUY010000006.1 coordinate 476,760, forward strand.
CCGCCCGGCCGGAACTCGTCGACGGCGTCATCATCACCGACCCCGACTCGCACGCCCGCGCCCGCGACGCCCTCGGCGACGCCGCCCTGCTGCCCCGGTCCGCGGTCGCCGTCGGCACCGCCGCCGCCCTCCTCGCCCCCACCCCGCCCCCCGGCACCGACGCCGGTGACGTCTTCCTCGTCCCGCCGAATCCGGCCATGCACGACGAGCACGCCGCCGACGAGGAGCGGCAGGCCCTGCGCGCGCGGGCAGCCGAGCGGGACGAGGAGATCCGACGCCTCGCCGCCCGCCTCGCCAAGGACCGCGAACTCGCCGCCCGTCTCACTTCCTGGCGCACCGGCTGCCCCGCCGGACGCCTCGCCGAACTCGCGGCCGCCGCCGAGGAGGCCCAGGGCTTCGCCGAGGAGTCCGAGGCCGAACTCTCCGAGGCACGCACCCTGCGCGCGGAGACCGAGGAGGCCGCCGCCGAGGCCGCGCAGGCCCGCGACGAACGGCAGGAGGCCGCCCAGCGCGCCCGGCGGGCCGCCGACGCCCTCGCCGGGCTCGCCTTCCGGCTGCGCGAACGGGCCGGCTGGCAGGTCTCCCTGCGCGAACTCGCCGACGAGGCCGCCGAGTCGGAGGGCCGCGCCCAGTCCTGCCTGGAACGCGCCCGCGCCGCCGACGAGGACCGCCGCGCCGCCCAGCGCGCCGCCGACGACGCCCGCCGCACCGCCCGCGCGCTGCGCGCCGAGCGCGCCGAGATCGCGGGCGCCCCCGACGACGTACCGCACGACGGCACCGACGGCTCCGGCGGTGCGGACGGCTCGGGCGGTGCGGACGGCGCCGAGGACTCCGGCGCGCCGCGCGCGGCCCTGCCCGCCCTGCGCGAGGCCTACCGGGCCGCCTCCCAGCTGTACGAGAAGGTCGGCGTCGGCGCCGACCTGCGCGCCGAACAGGCCCGCGCCGAGAGCGACGAGAGCGCCGCCCGCGCCGAACTGGACCGCCTCAGCAACAAGGTCCGCACCCGCGCCGAGGTTCTGCTCCAGTCGCCCGACGGCTCCGACGGCCCCTCCCGCCAGGCCGCCGCCGCCCGCGCCGACGAACTCGTCCAGCTCCTGGAGACCCGCGCGTCCACCGCGAGCGAGCAGCTCGGACGTCTGCGCGGCGAGGCCGAACGGCACGCCCCCGAGGACGGCGAGGCCCACACCGACCTGGCCGACGACCTCCGGCCGAGCGACGCCGAGCACGCCCAGACCCTGCTGCGTACGGCCACCACCGAACTCGCCTCCCGTACCGAGGCGTTGGCCCAGGCCAAGCAGACCCACGCCGAACTCCTCGACGCCCACCGGGCCGCCGAGGACGCGGCCGGCGGCTTCGACGAGACCGCCGCGCTCCTGCGCGACCTGCTGCGCGAGCACACCCCCGACGAGGACCAGGACGAGCCGGAGCCCCACCCCGGCACCCTGGAGGAGGCCCGGCACGCCGCCGCCGAGACCCGCAGGTCCCTGCGCGGCTGCGCCGCCGACCTGTCCGCCGCCGAGGCTGCCGTCCGCGAGGCGAGCGACGTCCTCGTCCGGCACGCCAACTCCACCCGCTACGAGCAGGTCCGCACCCCGGCCCGCCAGCAGATCCGCGAACTGCCCGCCGCCGCCCTGCCCGAGCACGCCCAGAAGTGGGCCGACGCCTTCGCCCCCCGGCTGCGCGTCCTCACCGACGAGCTGGCCCAGCTCGAACGCAACCGCGACTCGATCGTGGACCGGCTGCGCGGCCTCGTGGAGTCCGCCCTCGCCACCCTGCGGTCCGCGCAGCGGCTGTCCCGGCTGCCCGAGGGGCTGGGGGAGTGGTCGGGCCAGGAGTTCCTGCGCATCCGCTTCGAGGAACCGGACCAGGCCACCCTCACCGAACGGCTCGGCGAGGTCGTCGACGAGGCGACCCGCGCGGCCGTCAAGAAGAACTCCGACCTGCGCCGCGACGGCATGTCCCTGCTGCTGAGGGGCGTCGCCGCCGCCCTCCACCCCAAGGGCGTCGCCGTGGAGATCCTCAAGCCGGACGCCGTGCTGCGCGCCGAACGCGTCCCCGTCGGACAGATGGGCGACGTCTTCTCCGGCGGCCAGCTCCTCACCGCCGCCATCGCCCTGTACTGCACGATGGCCGCCCTGCGCAGCAACGACCGGGGCCGTGACAAGCACCGTCACGCCGGGACGCTCTTCCTCGACAACCCCATCGGCCGCGCCAACGCGACCTATCTCCTGGAGCTCCAGCGGGCCGTCTCCGACGCCCTCGGCGTCCAACTCCTCTACACCACCGGCCTCTTCGACACGACCGCGCTGGCGGAGTTCCCGCTCGTCATCCGGCTGCGCAACGACGCCGACCTCCGGGCGGGCCTGAAGTACATCAGCGTCGAGGAACACCTCCGCCCGGGTCTGCCTCCGCAGCCCCGCCCCGAGGAGGCGGTGCACAGTGAGATCACGGCGACCCGCATGTACAAGCGCCCGCAGACGCGCGCCTGACACGCCGTCCGGACATCCGCGGTCCTGCAGTGCGGGCCGTCCCGGCAAGCCAAGGCGGCGGCTCGCGGTGCGTTGCTCCCTGTGAGCCATCGCGATCCGCGGTCTGTTGCTCCCCGTAAGCCGCGTCGGCCGTGCGCTCACCTTCCCGGGGAGCGCACGGCCGACGGCTCAGGACTGGCTCAGTGCTGTCTCAGGAGTGGGTCAACTGCCCCGCGCCGCCGGTGCGGCGACGTATCCGCCCCTGCGTCCGCTCGGCCGCCTGGGCCTGACGGCGGGCACGGCGGCGCTCCTTGCGCAGGGCGCGGGCCGTGCTGCTCGGCTCCGACACGACGCCGTTGCGCTGGTTCCACACCTGTCGGGTGACCCACACGTCCAGGACGGACCAGGTCGCCACCACGGTGCTCGCCACACTGCTGATCACCATGGGGAAGGCCAGCCACGACCCGGCCAGGGTCGACAGGAAGGCGACCATGGCCTGAAGCAGCGTCACGGCGATGATCAGCACCGCCCGCACCGCGGCCGTGCGCACCGGGTCGGGAAGCCGCCGTCTGCGCGCGGGCTCCTCCACCCACAACTGCCGTATCGCCGAAGGCTCCTGCGCCGCCTCGTCGGCCCTAACGCCACGCGCTGCGGTCCGCGCGTCCGAGGTCCGCGCGGACTCCGCCTCCGGAGTACTCCATGGAGCACTGTTCCGTGGTGCCGAGGCGCCAGTCACCCCGTCCTCGTCCCGTTCCAGGTCGTCGAGCGTCCCGCGCCGCTCCGCCGTGCCCATCAACGTGTCACTCCCCACCGCCGGCAGACCCCCTGCTTCCCGGTCCCCGCGCCACACAACTCCCGTGCCACGGAACCGGCTCCCCTGTTGGCTGCCCGGCTTGCGTCCCTTTACGCCGCTCGGATGCCGTACAGGACTCCCGTGTCCGGTTCCGCACCCGATTTCCACCTACTAGGACGAAGAAAACGCCCGAAAGATTCCCCAGATACGAAAAATTCTGGCCAACTACTCCCGGATGCGGCGCGGACCGCGCGTGCTGCCACAACGGACGATCAGGGCTGCCATCTCCCGTAATGAACGGACAACTCCCCCCGGAGCACACACCCCTACGGACGCGGGGATTCCGGACGTCTCTTCGAGGAGTGCCCGCGTCGGTAGTAGGCTCGCGCCGTTTGTTGACGCACATGCGTACTCCCCGGCGCCCGTGGGGGGTTCGAGCTGGGGGAGGACATGCGCTTTCGCGGGAAGTCGATCCGCCGGAAGATCGTGGCGCTGCTTCTCGTGCCGCTGGTGTCCCTGACCGTCATCTGGGCCTTCGCCACCGTGCTCACCGGCCGCGAGGCGAACCGCCTGTTCACCGTCTCCCACCTGGTGGAGAAGCTCGGATACCCGATCGAGGACACGGTCCGGGTGGTCCAGCAGGAACGCCGCCAGACCCTCGTCTACCTCGCCGACCCGCGCGCCTCGGACGCCCTGTCGGCGCTGCGCCGCACCCGGACCGTCACCGACACCGCCCTCGCCGAGATCCGCGCCAACGCCCGTGACTCCAAGGTCCGCGACTCCCTCGACCAGGACGACAGCGAAGGCCTCACCGCCGTGCTCGACGCGTTCGACGGCGTCGACTCCCTGCGCCGCAGCGTCGAGGACGGCACCGTGGACCGGGCCCAGGCCCTGGACCTCTACAACCGGGTGGTCGACCCCTGCTACGCCCTCCTCGCCAAGCTCGACGTCGTCGACAGCGTGGAGATGGACAAGCAGTACCGCGCCCTCGTCAGCGTCGCCCGCGCCCGCGAACTCCTCTCCCGCGAGGACGCCCTGCTCGGCTCCGCGCTCGTCGTGGGCCGCGTCTCGCGCGACGAGATCCGCGACATCTCCGACCTGGAGGCCCAGCGCGAGGTCGTCTACGACATCAGCCTCGCCCAACTCCCCGCCGCGGAGCGCGAACGCTACGAGAGCTTCTGGAAGAACGCCACCACCGCCCCCCTGCGCACCGCCGAACAGGCCGTCGTCTCCACCGCCCCCGGCACGATGCCCCGCGGCGTCACCGCCCGGACCTGGGACACCTCCGCCGCGACCGTCCTGGACGAACTCGGCACCCTCGACGAGCAGGCCAACGACCGCTACCAGGACCGCGTCCGCCCGGTGGCGACGCTCGTCATCACCCGCTTCGTCGCCGACGGCGTCCTCGGCCTGATCGCGGTCCTCCTCTCCGTCTTCCTCTCCGTCCGCGTCGGCCGCGGCCTCATCCGCGACCTGCGCCAGCTCCGCCTCGACGCCCACGAGGCGTCCGCCGTCCGGCTGCCCAGCGTCATGCGCCGCCTCTCCGCGGGCGAACAGGTCGACGTCGAGACCGAGGTGCCGCGCCTGGAGTACGACAGGAACGAGATCGGCGAGGTCGGCCAGACCCTCAACACGCTCCAGCGCGCCGCCGTCGAAGCGGCCGTCAAACAGGCGGAACTGCGCTCCGGGGTCTCCGAGGTGTTCGTCAACCTCGCCCGCCGCAGCCAGGTCCTGCTGCACAAGCAGCTCACCCTCCTCGACACCATGGAGCGCCGGACCGACGACGGCGAGGAACTCGCGGACCTCTTCCGCCTCGACCACCTCACCACCCGCATGCGCCGCCACGCCGAGGGCCTGGTCATCCTCTCCGGGGCCGCCCCGTCCCGGCAGTGGCGCAAGCCGATCCAGCTCATGGACATCGTGCGCGCCGCCGTCGCCGAGGTGGAGGACTACGAACGCGTCGAGGTACGGCGCCTGCCCCGCGTCGCCGTCACCGGCCCCGCCGTCGCCGACCTCACCCACCTCGCCGCCGAACTCCTCGAGAACGCCTGCGTGTTCTCCCCGCCGCACACCGCCGTCCAGGTCGTCGGCGAGCGCGTCGCCAACGGGTTCACCCTGGAGATCCACGACCGGGGCCTCGGCATGTCCCCGCATGCGCTCCTCGACGCCAACCTGCGGCTCGCCGAGACACCCGAGTTCGAACTGTCCGACACCGACCGGCTCGGCCTCTTCGTCGTCAGCCGCCTCGCCCAGCGGCAGAACGTCCGCGTCTCCCTCCAGCCGTCCCCCTACGGCGGCACCACCGCCGTCGTCTTCATCCCCGACGCCCTCCTCACCGACGATGTCCCCGACACCAACGGCGTCGGCTTCCGGCTCGACCGGCCCCGGCCGCCCAAGAACGGCGAGCCCACGCCCGCCGCCCGGTCCGCGCTGCCGCACGCGCCCGTGCACCTCGCGGGCCTCTCCGCTCCCCTGCTCGACGGCCCCGTCGAACTGGAGGCGCCGATCGGCGGGCACACCCTCACCGGCTTCCCGGCCTCCCTGGACGACGACCCGGACCGCAGCGGCCTCCTCGGCCCGCGCCGCCCGCTCACACGCGGGCAGGACGCCCCGGCCACCGGACCCGACCGTCCCGGCGCGGGCATCCCGGCAGGCGGCCTGGCCCACGGCACCGGCTCCGGGCGGGACGAGGACCCCGCGGAGCCGCCCGTCACGGCCGCGGCCCCCGTCCCCCTGCCGACCCGCCGCACGCCCAAGCTGGTCAGTTCGCACGGCCGCCCGGTGCCCGACCAGCGCCCCCGCCGCACGGACCCGGCGGAGCCGTCGTACCGGACGGCGGGACGACGGCCCGAGGACGACGGCGCGCCCGCGCCGCTGCCCTCACGCCGCCGGGGCACGGCCCCGCAGATCCCCCGCAACGCCGGCCCCGACGAGCACCGCGCGCCCGCCACCCGGACGGGGCCCGATCCTCGGGCGGACAGCGACACCGGCCCGGGACCCGGCACCGGTCCCGGCCGGGACATCGGCCCCACCACCGGTCCCGCCACCGGTACGGGCGCCCTGCCCCGCCGCATACGGCAGGCCAACCTCGCGCCGCAGCTGCGGCAGGTCTCCGAGCGGCCCCCGCGGGACGTCTCCGACCTCGCGGACCGGGACGCCGACCAGGTCCGCAGCCGGATGGCCTCGCTCCAGCGGGGCTGGGAACGCGGGCGCGCGGAGAACGCCGCGGACGACGATCCGCGCGGCGGCACAGCAGCACACCGAACGACAGAGGGGGACGGTCGATGACCGCACCGAACGCGACCGACCACGACGGCACCGGCAACGGTGAACTCAACTGGCTCCTGGACGACCTCGTGACACGAGTCGCCGGTATCCGCAAGGCTCTCGTCCTGTCCGGCGACGGCCTGCCGACGGGCGTCTCCAGAGACCTCAGCCGGGAGGACAGCGAGCACCTCGCCGCCGTGGCCTCCGGGTTCCACAGCCTCGCCAAGGGCGTCGGCCGCCACTTCGAGGCGGGGCGCGTCCGGCAGACCGTCGTCGAACTGGACGAGGCGTTCCTGTTCGTCACCGCCGCCGGTGACGGCAGCTGCCTCGCGGTCCTCACGGACGCCGACTCCGACGTCGGCATGGTGGCGTACGAGATGACGCTCCTCGTGAAGAGAGTCGGGGTACATCTGGGCACCGCGCCGCGCACCGATCAGTCCTCGGGCGGGTAGTGACACGGCATGAGCACAGACGGTCAGGCAACCAGTCACTGGTTCGACGACGAGGCGGGCCCCGTCGTCCGTCCCTACGCCATGACACGCGGTCGCACCACCAGCGCCGTCCAGCACCGTCTCGACCTGATCGCGGTCGTCGTCACGGAACCCCACGCCGGTGACCCGGACGACGACCCGCGGCTGTCGCCGGAACACGTCGAGATCGTCGACCTGTGCCGCGACGTCCCGCAGTCGGTCGCGGAACTCGCCGCCGCGCTCGACCTCCCGGTCGGCGTGGTCCGCGTCCTCATCGGCGACCTCGTCGACGCCCGCCTCGTCCACGTCAACCGGCCGGTGCCCCCGGCCGAGCTGCCGGACGAGAGCATCCTCCGCGACGTCATAGACGGCCTCCGCGCCCTGTGAACAGCGCACTACCCCTCCGTTTCCCCCCGCCTCCCACCAGGAGAGATCACCGATGACACCCGGGCGTTCCGAGCGTGGCCGACCGCCGGTCGAACCCGTCACGCTCAAGATCCTGGTGGCGGGCGGATTCGGGGTCGGCAAGACCACCCTGGTCGGTGCCGTGAGCGAGATACGGCCGCTGCGCACCGAGGAGCACCTCACCGAGGCGGGCCGCCCGTTCGACGACACGACCGGCGTCGAACGCAAGCACACCACCACCGTCGCCATGGACTTCGGCCGCATCACCCTGCGTGAGGGCCTGTCGCTCTACCTGTTCGGCACGCCCGGCCAGGAACGCTTCTGGTTCATGTGGGACGAACTGTCCGAGGGCGCGCTGGGCGCCGTGGTCCTGGCCGACACCCGCCGCCTGGACGACTGCTTCGCCGCCGTCGACTACTTCGAACGCCGCTCCATCCCCTTCCTGGTGGGCGTCAACTGCTTCGAGGGCGTCGCCCGCCACTCCGCGGACGACGTACGACGCGCCCTCGACCTGGACGACGAGGTACCGATCCACCTCTGCGACGCCCGAGACCGCACCTCCGTCCGCGACATCCTCGTCTCCCTGGTAGAACACGCCCTGACCTACACCCCACCCCGCACCCCTTCAATCACCACCTAACCCCCACCCCCTACCCCAGGGGCGCGGGGAACCGCGCAGGCCAGCAGGACCCCACCAGCACCGCAAACCCACCAGGCCACCCCCTACCCCAGGGGCGCGGGGAACCGCGCACATCAGCGGGCCCCACCCGCACCCCAAACCCACCAGGCCACCCCCCACCTCAGGGGCGCGGGGAACCGCGCACACCACCCCAAACCCACCCGCACCCAAACCCACCCGCACCCAAAAGCCCACCCGCCCCCTCCTCACCGCACCGCCACCACCGCCGACCCATGCCCGAACAACCCCTGATTCACCGCGATCCCCACCCCCGCCCCGTCGACCTGCCGCGCACCCCCCTCCCCCCGCAACTGCCGCGTCACCTCACACACCTGCGCGATCGCCTGCGCGGGCACCGCCTCTCCGAACGAGGCGAGCCCCCCACTCGTGTTCACCGGCACGCGCCCCCCGAGCGCCGTCACCCCCTCCCGCAGCAACCCAGCCCCCTCACCCTCGCCGCACAGCCCCAGGTCCTCGTACCACTGCAACTCCAGCGCCGTCGACAGGTCGTACACCTCCGCCAGCGAGAGGTCCTCCGGCCCGACCCCCGCCTCCTCGTACGCCGCCGCGGCGATCGACGCCCGCAACGACGACCCCCACGACCCTGACGACCCTGACGGCTCGACCGCCACCGCCGAGTCGGTCGCGATGTCCGGCAGATCCAGCTCCGTGACGGGGAACCGCGGACCGATCGTCGTCACCGAGCGGATTCGCACCGGATCGGCCACCCCGTGCCGCCGCGCGAACTCCACGCTGGAGAGGATGAGCGCGGCGCCCCCGTCCGAGGTCGCGCAGATGTCGAGCAGCCGCAGCGGATGCGCCACCACGGCCGAGGCAGCCACCTCCTCGACGGTGACCCGCGCGCGGTAGCGGGCGTAGGGGTTGAGCGCCCCCACCGCCGCGTTCTTCACCTTCACCCCCGCGAAGTCCTCAGGCGTGTCCCCGTACAGCGCCATGCGGCGCCGCGCGTAGAGCCCGAAGTACGTCGGATTCGTCGCCCCGAGTATCCGGAAGCGCAGCCAGTCGGGGTCATCGGGCCGGTCCCCGCCAGCGGGCCGGAAGAACCCCTTCGGCGCCGAGTCCGCCCCGACGACCAGGACGACGTCCGCCAGCCCGGCGAGTATCCGGGCCCGCGCCACGGCGATCGCCTGCCCGCCGGACGCGCACGCCGCGTACACACTCGTCACGTCCGCGCCCTGCCACCCCAGCGCCCCGGCGAACGTCGCGCCCGCCACGTACCCCGGATAGCCGCCCCGTACGGTGGCCGCGCCGACCACCGAGCCGACGTCCGCCCACGCCAGACCGGCGTCGTCGAGCGCCGCGCGCGCCGCCACCACGCCGTACGCGACGAAACCGCGCCCCCACTTGCCCCACGGGTGCTGCCCCACGCCGAGCACCGCGATGTCACGCCCCGTCATTCCTTCACCTCCGTCGGCCTCCACCACCACGTCGTCCGCACCGTGTCGGTGCCCTCGCCGAGCACACCGGCGACGACCTCGGCCTCCATGCCCACCGCCAGATCGGCGACGCTGACTCCGGGAACCGCCTGCCCCAGCACCACCATCCGCTCGGCCTCCAGCTCCACAGCGATCAACGCGTACGGCTCCCACGGAAGTTCCGGGTTCGTCACATAGGGTGACGGCGGCCGGTAGCGGCTGTCGGTGAAGGACCAGATCCGGCCGCGCCGCGACAGCGGCACCTCCTCCAGCGCGCCCCCGGCGCACGCCGGGTTGCGGCAGTACGTGTCCTCACGGGGGAAGAAGACGGTGCCGCAGGCCGAGCAGCGCGTCCCGAGCAACACGAACCCGCCACCGGCCCCGCCGCCCTCCCGCCCCTTCCCGCTTCCGCCGCCGTCCCCTCCGCTGCTGTCCCCTCCGCCGTCGTCCTCGCCGTCCCGGAACCAACCCGGCATCACCGGAGTACGTGGACCCGTCATGACCCCTCCCCACGCGCCGACCGTTTCTGACGGAACGTCAGAAGTGTGGCACGCGCGGCACCGAATGGGCAGAGTGCGCCCGCCCGCCTGATAGACCGGGCGACATGCCCCGACGCCCCGCCGCGCTCCGCACACTCGTCACCGCCCTGACGACCGTCCTCGCCCTCACCACCCCCACCGCCGCGACGGCCCGCACGAGCCCCACCCCAGCGCCGACAGCCACCTCCACCTCAGCACCGGCAGGCACCCCGACCCCGAAGGCCTCGACCCCCAAGGCGCCCGCCGACTTCGTCGCCCTGAGCGCCGTGGACCCGACCGTCCGCCAGGAGATCCGCTACGCCACCCCGCACACGTTCCTCGGCACGCGCGTCGACGGCTACCTCCGCCCGGTCTGCCTCCTCACCCGCCCCGCCGCCAAGGCGCTCCGCACCGCGCAGCGCCGCCTCCTGCGCCACGGCTACACCCTCAAGGTCTACGACTGCTACCGGCCCCAGCGCGCCGTGGACCAGTTCGTCCGCTGGGCCGAGGACCCCGACGACCAGACGATGAAGGGCGAGTTCTACCCCTGGGGCGACAAGTCCCGCCTCTTCGCGGACGGATACATCGCCCGCCGCTCGGGACACAGCCGGGGCTCCACCCTGGACGTCACCCTCGTCCGCCTGCCCGCGCGTCCGACCCGGCCGTACGTCCCCGGCGAACCCCTCACCCCGTGCACGGCGCCCCGCGCGGAGCGCTTCCCCGACAACTCGGTCGACATGGGCACCGGCTACGACTGCTTCGACCTCCTCAGCCACACCCTCGACCCCCGTGTCCAAGGCGCCGCGCGCGCCCACCGCCTCCTGCTGAAGCGGACCCTCGAACACGTGGGCTTCGTGAACCTCGCCCAGGAGTGGTGGCACTACACCCTGGCGGACGAGCCCCATCCGGACACGTACTTCGACTTCCCCGTCACCCCCACGTCCCTCACCAGCGCGTTCTGACGGACCCGCACACGGTGACCGCCCTTGATCGGATACAGTCCGCGCGTGTCCGAAACTCAAGCCTCCGCTTCCAACTCCGCGCCCGGCTCCCACTGTTCGAGCTGCGGAGCGCCCTATGGAGAGGGCGTCACGGGCTGGCCCCGCACCTGCCCGGCCTGCGCCGCCACGGCCTATCGCAACCCCCTGCCGGTCGCCGTCGCGCTCCAGCCCGTGTACGACGCGAAGGGCACCGCCCTGGTCGTCATCACCCGAACCGTCGCTCCCGCGCGCGGTGGTGTCGCGCTTCCCGGCGGCTTCATCGACGACCGTGAGGACTGGCGCCAGGCGGTCGTCCGCGAACTCCGCGAGGAGACGGGCATCGAGGCCGCCGCGCGCGACGTACGTCTCGCCGACGCGCTCAGCTCGCCCGACGGTCACCTCCTCCTCTTCGGGCTGCTGCCGGAACGCCCGGCCGACCGTCTGCCCGTCTCGGTGGCGACCGACGAGACCGAGGGCTGGCACCTCCTGCACCGGCCCGACGAACTCGCCTTCCCGCTGCACACGCTCGCCGTGCGCGCGTTCTTCGAGGGCCGTTACATCTGAGCCGCCGCGGCCCGGACCCGCGGACGCCTCCTACGGCTGAACCGCGGCGCCGAGCCCGCGCACGCGCACGGGGTGGGACGGCTCGTACAGGCCGTCTTCCCCCTCCGGCCCCTCCCGCTCGACGACGACCCCGAGGCGCCCCTTCCAGCGCGACACGTACCGTTCCACCTCGGGCTCCTCCCAGCCGTCTCCCGCGTCCCGCACCACCAGTCCGCCGCCGGTCCGCCCGCGGGCCGGCGCCCACACCTCCAGCTCCAGCCCGCCGTCCGCGCCGCGCACCGGCAGAACGGCACCCGCGCGCGCGAGCACCGGTATCCGTCCCGGCGGCGCGTCCACGAGCACCTGCCCTGGCCCCTGGTACGTCCGTTCCGTCGCCGTGTCGTACCAGAGCCCCCGCGGCAACTGCACCGCCCGCCGGTCCGCGCCCGGGTCCAGCACCGGCGCCACCAGCAGACAGTCACCCAGCAGGAAGGCGTCCTCGCAGTCGCGCAGCGCCCGGTCCTCCGGCGCCGCCCACCACAGAGGCCGCACATAGGGAGCCCCCGTCCGCCGCGCGAGATGCGCGAGCGTCACGAAGTACGGCAGCAGCCGCCGACGCTCCACGAGCGTCGCGCGCGCGTGCGCCAGCACCTCCGGCGCGAACTCCCACGGCTCCCCGTGCCCCGCCCGCCGCCCCGCGCGCGTGCGGAACAACGGCAGGTACGCGCCCAACTGGAGTCGGCGCAGATACAGCTCGGGGGAGACGGGCCCCTCCGCGCCGCCCGCGTCCGGCCCCGCGTATGGCACCCCGCACAGACCCAGCCCCAGGACGAGCGACAGCGACGCGCGCAGCCCCGGCCAGCCCGCCGCGACCTCCCCGGCCCCCACACCGCCGTACCGCTGCGCACCGGCCCAGCCGGAGCGCGCCAGGACGAACGGCCGCTCCTCGGGCAGCAGCTCCCGCAGCCCCTCGTAGGCCGCCTGCGCCATGCACAGGCCGTAGACGTTGTGCGCCTCCCGGTGATCGCCACCGCGGCCTTCCAGCGCGTGCCGGGCCGACCGGGGGAGCGTCGACTCCCCGAACGCGGTGAACGCGGTCGGCTCGTCCAGGTCGTGCCGGACACCCGCGAACCCCTGCTCCAGCCGCTCCGCGTGCAGGGCGCCCCACCACGCGCGCACCCGCGCGTGCGTGAAGTCCGGGTACAGCGACGCGCCCGCGCGTCCCTCGCCCTCCACCAGCCGCCCCGTCCCGTCCCGCACGAAGACGTCGCCGGCTGTTCCCGCGTCGTGCACCGGGTCGCCCGCCGCGGCCGGTACGGACGGAGCCTGGACCGACACCAGCCGTATCCCGTCCCGCCGCAGCTCGTCCGCGAGCACCGGCAGCTTCCCGAACCGCTCCCGGTCCACCGTGAACCCCCGCCGCTCCGCCAGGTGCTCGACGTCCAGGTGCACCGCGTCCAGCGGCAGACCGTGCTCATGGTGCGCCGCGACGACCCGCCGTACGCCCTGGTCGCCGCCGAAGTCCTCACGTGCGTGCTGATGGCCGAGCGCCCAGGACGGCGGCAGTGCCGGAGCCCCGGTGAGCGACGCCCACGCGAACAGCACGCGCGACGGCGTCCCCACCATCACCCAGCAGCGCAGCGGACCGCCCTCCATGCGCAGCTCCGACACGCCCGGCCGGTCGTGCCCGGAACCCGCCCCCTCCTCACCCTCCCTCAGCCGCACCGCGCCGTCCCAGGTCGTGTCGTAGAACGCCAGGTGCGTCGCCGCGTCCGCCACCACCATCTGCGCGGGCATCGTCAGGTGCGGCGGATCGTCGCCCGGACCGACCGGCCGACCGGGATCGGTGTTCCACAGGCGGTACGTCCCCCCGCGCAGGCGCGGACCGCCGGTGCGCCCGCCGAGCCCGAAGAACCGCCCGTCCGCCGCCACCTCCGACCGCTGCATCCACCGCCCGCCGCCCCCGTCCCGCGTCTCCCACCAGCGCGGCGGCAGATCCCGCCGCAACGTCACCCCGCCCGGCGTCCGCACCTCGATCGCCCCGTGCCGGGACACGACCACCGTCACCCGCTCCGCCACCACCCGCCAGCCACCGTCCATGTCCGGCTCCAGCACCGCCCGCGGATCGGCCTCCGGACACCGCCCGGCCAGCGCGTACGACGGCTCGGGCTCCGCCCCGTCCCACCCCCAGAACACCGACCCGTTCGCCGCCACGTGCAGCCGCAGCTCCGAACGCCCGAAACGGATCGTCCCGCCACCCGGCCCCGGCTGCGCGTCCCGCACCGCACCGGGCACCCGCGCCCGCTCCGCACCCCGCGCCGGCAGCCCGGTGGCGTCCGTCCGCCGCCTGCGCCACGCCGCCCTCACGGTCCGCCACCGCTGCGCCGCCCCCACGGGACCGCCCACCGTCATCGAACGCACCAGGCCACGACCGTTCATGCTGCTCACCCTGTCACTGAACGCTCCCCGCGGACGGGTCGTTCAACTGCCGTTCACCCCGTGTTGCGACCACATCTTCACGACACGGACTGTGTGGGACACACCCTGGTGCCGAAGTCGATCACATGGCATCGTCCGTGTCAGCCGCGTCACGCGCACACCCCCGCACGTGCGCGGTCGACGCACACAACGCGCACAGCCCCGGGAGCCGCACCCATGACGACCGCCATCCCCGAGCCGCTCTGGCAGCCCGACCCGCAGCGCGTCGCCGACGCGCAGGTCACCAAGTTCCAGGCCTGGGCCGCCGAGCACCACGGCGCCCCCGCCGACGGCGGCTACCCCGCGCTGCACCACTGGTCCGTCACCGAACTGGAGGCCTTCTGGCGGGCCGTCACGCAATGGTTCGACGTACGGTTCTCGACGCCCTACGCGCGCGTGCTCGGCGACCGCGCCATGCCCGGCGCCGAGTGGTTCCCCGGAGCCACCCTCAACTACGCCGAACACGCCCTGCGCGCGGCCGACACCCGTCCGGACGAACCGGCCCTCCTGCACGTCGACGAGACCCACGAACCCCGGCCCGTCACCTGGTCAGAGCTGCGCCGCCAGGTCGGCTCCCTCGCCGCCGAACTCCGCGCCCTCGGCGTCCGCCCCGGCGACCGCGTCAGCGGCTACCTGCCGAACATCCCGCAGGCCGTCGTCGCCCTCCTCGCCACCGCCGCGGTCGGCGCCGTCTGGACCTCCTGCGCCCCCGACTTCGGCGCGCGCAGCGTCCTCGACCGCTTCCAGCAGGTCGAACCCGTCGTCCTCTTCACCGTCGACGGCTACCGCTACGGCGGCAAGGAGCACGACCGCCGCGACACCGTCGCCGAACTCCGCCGCGAACTGCCCACCCTGCGCGCCGTCGTCCACATCCCCCTCCTCGGCACGGACGCCCCCGACGGCACCCTCGACTGGTCGGCCCTGACCTCGGGCGACACCCCGCCCGTCTTCGAACAGGTCGCCTTCGCACACCCCCTGTGGGTGCTGTACTCCTCCGGCACGACCGGCCTCCCCAAGGCCATCGTCCAGTCCCAGGGCGGCATCCTCGTCGAACACCTCAAACAGCTCGGCCTGCACTGCGACCTCGGCCCCGAGGACCGGTTCTTCTGGTACACCTCGACCGGCTGGATGATGTGGAACTTCCTCGTCTCCGGCCTCCTCACCGGCACCACCGTCGTCCTCTACGACGGCAGCCCCGGCCACCCCGACACCGCCGCCCAGTGGCGCATCGCCGAACGCACCGGCGCCACTCTCTACGGCACCTCCGCCGCGTACGTCATGGCCTGCCGCAAGGCGGACGTCCACCCCGCCCGCGACTTCGACCTCTCACGCGTCCGCTGCGTCGCCACCACCGGCTCCCCCCTGCCCCCCGACGGCTTCCGCTGGCTCCACGACGAGGTGCGCGCCGACCTGTGGATCGCATCCGTCAGCGGCGGCACCGACGTCTGCTCCTGCTTCGCCGGCGCCGTCCCGACCCTCCCCGTCCACACCGGCGAACTCCAGGCACCCGGCCTCGGCACCGACCTCCAGTCCTGGGACCCGCAGGGCCGGCCCCTCGTCGACGAGGTCGGCGAACTCGTCGTCACCAACCCCATGCCGTCGATGCCCGTCCGCTTCTGGAACGACCCCGACGGCAGCCGCTACCACGACAGCTACTTCGACACCTACCCCGGCGTCTGGCGCCACGGCGACTGGATCACCCTCACCTCACGCGGCTCCGTGATCATCCACGGCCGCTCCGACTCCACCCTGAACCGCCAGGGCGTCCGCATGGGCTCCGCCGACATCTACGAAGCCGTCGAACGCCTCCCCGAGATCAAGGAATCCCTGGTCATCGGCGTCGAGGAACCCGACGGCGGCTACTGGATGCCCCTCTTCGTCCACCTCGCCCCCGGCGCCGCCCTCGACCAGCCCCTCCTCGACCGCATCAAGCGCACCATCCGCACCGAACTCTCCCCCCGCCACGTCCCCGACGAGGTCATCGAGGTCCCCGGCATCCCCCACACCCTCACCGGCAAGCGCATCGAGGTCCCCGTCAAACGCCTCCTCCAGGGAACCCCGCTGGAGAAAGCCGTCAACCCCGGCTCCATCGACCGCCTCGACCTCCTCGCCTTCTACGTCGACCTCGCCCGCAAACGCGCCTGACCTGCACCGGAGCACGGCCCAGGACCCGTTGTCAGTGCGGCCGGTTACGTTGAGTGAGCATTGATGACTGCGCACTCACAGGGGGAGCCATGACGGCCCACACCGACCACCGCACCATGCGACGCGTCCTGCGCCGTGAGATCGCCGGCACCATCGGACTGCTCACCGACGAGCACGACTTCCGCGCCATGCGCCGCTACCGCACCTTCGCCTTCGCCGACCACGCCACCTACCTCCGCCAGGTCGAGGAACTCCTCAGGATCAGGGCCCGCCAAGGCACCCACACCACGGTCGCCCTCTTCGACCCACGGGAGTACGCGGACTACTGCCGGGCCAAGGACCTCGACCCCGACGTCCCCGCCCACCGCACCCGCTTCACCGCCGAACTCGCCACCACCGGCCCCACCCTGCCCTACGACGGCAGGCCCCTCGCCGACCTCGTCCCCGACCTGGTCGACGAGGCCGTCCGCCAGGCCACCTGGGAGTACGCGGCCACCCTCCTCGCCCGCCTCGGCCCCTGCGCCACCTGCGGCGAGGACGTCGGCCGCGCCGCCTTCTCCGGCGCCTCCGACCTCGTCGTCCGCATCCTCGACACCGCACCGCCCGGCGACCGCCACCTGGTGTGCAGCGTCACCGGCACACCCGAGACCCTCGTCGCCGCCCTCCGCGCCGACGGCGACACCGACGGCACCCCGCTCGACGAGGCCGAGGTCCTCGAATTCACCACCGTCCTCGCCCTCGGCGTCGCCACCCGGAGCCCCGGCGGCCTGGTCGTCCGCGTCAGCACACCCGACCGACCCGACCGGGTCTACGGCTGGCGACTGCGCGACGGAGCCCTCCACCCCCTGACCGCGGGAGAGGTCTTCGACGCCTACTGCACCGACGCCGACTCCGGCGACCTCATCGCCCCCGAACCCGGCGTCGACTACGGCGCACCACCCGCCCTCACCCGCGACGACCCCGACGCACCGGAAAGCCCGCCGACCGGCCACCACCACTGACCCGGCAACGGCGGAGGGGCGCTCCGCCCGAAGACGAAGCGCCCCTCCTGCCACCCGGCCGGTGCCGTCGCGGACCGTGCTACTCGCCGGAAAGCACGGCCTGCGCCGCGCTGCGCGCCTCCTCGGCGCTGTCCGCCGCCCGCGCGGCCACCGCGGCCCGCTTGCACTGCGCCAACGTGTACTTCGCCAGCGTCGCCCGCACATACGGAATCGACGCCGACCCCATGGAGAGAGAGGTGACACCCAGCCCGGTCAGCACACACGCGAGCAGCGGGTCGGACGCGGCCTCACCGCAGACACCACAGCTCTTGCCCTCGGCCCTGGCCGCCTCGGCGGACAGCGCGACGAGGTCGAGCAGCGCGGGCTGCCACGGGTCCTGGAGCCGGGACACCGCACCGACCTGCCGGTCCGCCGCGAACGTGTACTGCGCCAGGTCGTTGGTCCCCAGCGACAGGAACTCGACCTCGCGCAGGATCGAGCGCGCCCGCAGCGCGGCCGAGGGAATCTCCACCATGGCGCCGAACTTGGCGTTCAGCCCCGCCGCCCGGCAGGCCTCCGCGAACGCCTTCGCGTCGGCACGGTCCGCCACCATCGGGGCCATCACCTCGAGGTGGACCGGCAGGCCCTCGGCGGCCCGCGCCAGCGCCGACAGCTGCGTCCGCAGCACCTCGGGGTGGTCGAGCAGCGACCGCAGCCCGCGCACGCCGAGCGCCGGGTTGGGCTCGTCGGCCGGTGTCAGGAAGTCGAGCGGCTTGTCCGCGCCCGCGTCGAGGACCCGGACCACGACCCGGCCCTCGGGGAACGCCTCCAGCACCTGCCGGTAGGCGTCGACCTGCTTCTCCTCGGACGGCGCCTGCTTGCTGTCGTCGAGGAAGAGGAACTCGGTCCGGAACAGACCGACCCCCTCCGCCCCGGCCTCGACGGCGGCCGGTACGTCACCCGGCCCGCCCACGTTCGCCAGCAGCGGCACCCGGTGCCCGTCCGCGGTGGCCCCCGGACCGGTCGACGCCGACAGCGCCGCCCTGCGCTCCGCGGCCGCCGCCTCCAGCTGGGCCTTCTTCTCCTCGCTCGGCGCGACGAAGACCTCACCGCTGCTGCCGTCGACGGCGATCACCGTCCCCTCGGCGAGTTCACCGGCCCCCGGCAGCGCCACGACCGCCGGTACGCCGAGCGCCCGCGCGAGGATCGCGCTGTGACTCGTCGGCCCGCCCTCCTCGGTCACGAACCCCAGCACCAGCGTCGGGTCGAGCAGCGCGGTGTCGGCCGGGGCCAGGTCCCGCGCCACCAGCACGTACGGCTCGTCGCTGTCCGGGACGCCGGGCATCGGAACGCCCAGCAGCCGGGCGACGATACGGTTCCGCACGTCGTCGAGGTCGGCCACCCGGCCCGCGAGGTACTCACCGGCCGCGGCCAGCAGCTCCCGGTACGCGGCGAAGGCGTCGTACACCGCCCGCTCGGCGGTGCTGCCGACGGCGATGCGCCGTTCCACGTCCACCATCAGCTCGGGGTCCTGGGCCATCAGCGCCTGAGCTTCCAGCACCGCCTGGGCCTCACCTCCCGCGAGGTTGCCCCGCGCGGTCAGGTCGGCCGCCACGGCGTCCACGGCCCGGCGGGCGCGGGCCTGTTCCCGGCCCGCCTCTCCGGCCGGAATCTGCTTGGCGGGCGGTTCGAGCACCGCCGTCCCCATGTGCCGAACCTCGCCGATCGCCACACCGTGGCTCACGCCGACGCCTTGCAGCGTTGTCTCCATCTCACCCGTCTCCGGTCGTGCGGCGGTCACCGCCGCCGCGGTGGTCGTCCTGTGTGCCGTCATACGGACGGCACCTTTGCGTCAGCTCCAGGAGAAGAGCTGGTCGCCCGTCTTCACGTCGCCGTTCTCGACCAGTCCGGCGAGCGCGTCGGCGGTGGCCTCAAGGGCGACGACGGGGCAGATCGGGGACTTGCCGGCCTCTTCGACCGCGGCCGGGTTCCAGCGCACGACGGCCTGTCCGCGCGTGACGGTGTCCCCCTTGTTCACCAGCAGCTCGAAACCGGCGCCGTTGAGCTGCACCGTGTCGATGCCGAGGTGGGTGAGCACACCGTGGCCCTCGGAGTCGACGACGACGAAGGCGTGCGGGTGGAGGGAGACGATCACCCCGTCCACGGGTGAGACGGCCTCGGAGGGCTCACGCACCGGGTCGATCGCGGTGCCGGGTCCGACCATGGCTCCGGAGAAGACCGGATCGGGCACGGCGGCCAGTCCGATGGCGCGTCCGGCGAGCGGGGACGTCACGGTGGTCATGAGGAGCCTCCCAGGGGGGTGGAGATGTACACGGGCCGTCACTACCAGTCCCGGACGGCGCGCTGTTCAGCAGGGTATGTCATATGAAGTACCCATTCCGTACCGCATCCCGACCGTGGTCTAGACCACTAGCCTAATCGATTTGCACGCGCTCCGCGCCCCCGTGTACAGTCGTACTCCTGCCTGAGGGTGAGCGACGCGATCAAGCACGCTTAACCGGGCAGCACCCAACTTGTCAGACCTCCTCTCGGATCGTCTTTCGCATGCCTGCGAAACGGTGGTCAGGGAGACGGAAAAACACTGATAGAGTCGGAAACGCAAGAACACAGCAGGACAGCACAACAAAGCAAAACAAGCAGTACCCGAAGGGAAAATGCCCGGAGGAAAGCCTGAGCCGGTTGGCTGGGGTGAGTACGAAGGAAGCGTCCGTTCCTTGAGAACTCAACAGCGTGCCAAAAGTCAACGCCAGATATGTTGATACCCCGTTCCCGGCAGTGATAGCCGGGGATGTGGTTCCTTTGAAGAAAAAACACACAGCGAGGACGCTGTGAACGGCCGGGCTTATTCCGCCTGGCTGTTCCGCTCTCGTGTGTGTGAACCGGATGACCGGTACACATTCACGGAGAGTTTGATCCTGGCTCAGGACGAACGCTGGCGGCGTGCTTAACACATGCAAGTCGAACGATGAAGCCCTTCGGGGTGGATTAGTGGCGAACGGGTGAGTAACACGTGGGCAATCTGCCCTGCACTCTGGGACAAGCCCTGGAAACGGGGTCTAATACCGGATATCACTCTTGCAGGCATCTGCGAGGGTTTAAAGCTCCGGCGGTGCAGGATGGGCCCGCGGCCTATCAGCTTGTTGGTGAGGTAATGGCTCACCAAGGCGACGACGGGTAGCCGGCCTGAGAGGG